>JACMQI010000027.1 GCA_014377045.1 candidate division SR1 bacterium | reverse complement strand
TGCAAATTTTGTATCTATTTCAATATCCTTTTTATTAAATTTATAAATATGCTGATTAAGTACTCCTTTTCCTCTTTCCCAATAATTAGGACCAAAGGAAGTACCTATCGTTCCAGACCACGAAAATAATAGATCACCATTATTAATTTCAATTTTATTATCATAAATTCCAGAAAAATAATTATACTCAGCTTTTTCTCCATTTAAGTTTGCAATTCTAATTATTGGTATTCCAGAGTCAACCCATTCCTCTTTCTTAAAAGCTCTTCCATTTTGCATTTCAAATATATCTCCCAGCTTCACAATTTCCCAGCTTGGATCAATATCTATTTTGGGTTTCCAGTTTTGGGTGATTTGTTTGGCTCCGTCGATGATTTTTTAGTAGCCTGAGATTTCCTCCACGATTTTTTGTTGTATTTCTAGCGGTGGAAGTGGGATTTTGAGTTTTTTAACTATTGAATGATTTATTGCAGGCAAACCAGAAGTTTGCAAATTGCTTTGTATATAATCTTGAACAATTGTTGAATTGAGAATAAAATACGCATAATCAAGCGAAATTTCTGTTTGGTTGAAATCTATTTTAAAAAGATTGTTTGCAAAAACACCCTTAATTCCTCTACCAACCAAACCTGGGCGACCATATCTTACCATTATTAGTTCATTTTCGTCACAAAAAACATCGCCATTTGGAGTTGGAATATATCTAACATCAGTATTTTCTTGGGTATAATCAATTATCCTAATAAATCTTGAGTAACCATCTCTGTATTCAGTAATTTGAAAATCTTTGTCGACTTGTTTACCTTGTTTTAAAGTTGTAATTTCCCCCAACTCAACCATCGGATATTTAGAATTAGTATAATCCGCTGTGGCTTTGTACCTATCTCCAGACAGGTTGTAGTCGCCTGATTCTCGGAGTTTGGTTTTGGATACAATTTGCACATTATCTGGCAGGTTCTCATTCGCAATTCCTTTCTCAAAGTTCTCAATTATTTTTAAGGCTGCTGGTAGATCGTTCTTGGTGTTTTCTCGCCTCTGGGCAGACAGATCAAACCCGTCATTAGCAATTTTGATAAACAGCACGCTATCACTAGTTTTGGCTCGTTTGCGATCAAGTATTAGAATAGAAGTTTTGACACCGCTGTATGGCTGGAATACACCGCTTGGGAGCGAGATCACGGCTAGAAGATAATTGTCATCCACCAGTTTTTTGCGGAGAGCTTTGTAAGCTGTAGCGGACTGAAAGATAATTCCCTCGGGGACTACGATACCAGCTCGACCCTCTAGCTTGAGATGCTCAGAAATATAGTCAGTAAATAGCACCTCGGCTTTGCTTGCTTTTACAAACTTATCGTGGGGTTTGATACCACCACTAGGAGTCATAAACGGCGGATTGGCTAGGATCACATCGTACTTTTGTCCCCATAGATTTGGATTAGTTAGTGTATCATCTTCAGTGATCTTAGGGGTTTTGAAACCGTGAAGATAGAGATTGACTCGTGCTATCTTTGCCATCCCTGGATCTATATCTACACCCGTGAGATTATTTGCTAAGATCTGTTTTTGAGACTGAGTGAGCGTATTGTGGCTAGAAATATAGTTATAGGCTTCCACCAAAAATCCCGCTGTCCCGCAAGCTGGATCAATGACAGTCTCGTGTGGCTGTGGCTGTATTATATCCACGATAAACTTGATGATGTGCCGTGGAGTTCTAAATTGGCCTGCATCCCCTTGAGAACCCATAACGGATAATAGATACTCAAAGGCGTTACCTAGCTCCTCGCTATGATTATAGTCAAACTCATTGATCTTATCTAGAAACATGGCGATGGTGGACGCGTCCCGAAATGGCAAATAAGCTTCCTTGAAAATACTTTTGAATAGTTCTGGCAAATGAGTGGAAACAGATAATCGTTCTAGACCTTCAATATAGAGATTGGCACGGTCTTGATTGGTAAGGCGCGGATCAAAGAGCTTGTGCCATGCGTAATCTGCTATTTCAGATACAAAAAAACTAGGCTTACCATCTGGAAGTGAGGATGCAGTACGATCTTGGTCATCCATGAATTTGTAAATGAGAGCGTTAGTGATCTGGTCAATCTGACCTTTGGGATCAGGGATTTTACCGACTAAGATGTCTCGAGCAGAATTGATCTTGGATTTGGTTTGGGCGGTGAGCATAAGATTTTTTTGAGGGTTATTAGTTAAGTTTTAGTTATTATGTTCTGTTAAAAGTTCTATTCTTAACAGTTGACAGATGTCGGTTTTTTTCTTTGATAAGCCATAATTGAAGGTTTTGATTATAATACATTTTTTATTTTCTTCTTTTAAAAGTTCTATTCCTAACAGTCAACAGAGGTAAGGGACCATTCATGTTTTGAATTCTTAGTTACTGTATTTTGCAATTTTAATCGCCTAAGAATATTATAGACCATATCATATGTATAATTTTTATACTCAAATAACTGCATAAAATCCTGTTTTCTTCCCATACCATGTTTCTTTATGAAATTAAGCACTTCAGTTTCTTCTTGAGTAAACGTAAATTTTTCTTTGACTTGTTTTCTTCCCTTATAATCAACTAAATTTGCAATGTTATCTGATATTTTACATTTTCTATACCTTGTTCCTATAATTTCAATAACACCTTTTTCCTTTAAAGAATTTGCTTCAACTGCAGAGATGTTTTTCGGAATTGAGTTTTTACCTTGAATGATGCAATCTAATAAAATAATATCTTTCAAATTTAAATCAGTTCTTTCAAATAATTTTTTTGTAAATTCAATATTTTTCACAATTGTATTTAAAGTAATCCAAGTTTCATTTTCATTTGTGTTAAGAACAGGAATACTAAGACCTTTCTTTGCTTGAATTCCTACAACCTTATCTAAAAGCCCAAAGCCTTCTTGGTCCACTAATCCTACTTTGTTTAAGAAATCAGCCAATGTTCTATTTCTGTAATATTTTGCTTTTTTTCCTCTAACTCATAAATAGAATCAAAGGGTGGTTTGCCGCTATTTTTGAAGGTAATACCCTCCCTTGTTTGTATAATTTCTATAAACGGTCTCATTCCAAAATTGGCATATTCTCTGTGAGCAATTGAGTTCAGAAGTAATTCTCTAATAGTAATTTCTTCATATTGTTTTTCCTCGCTTTGATATAAGCTTTGATTTGCTAATGTGTCGTTTTTAGAGTCAATCTTTTGCCAAATTTCTTTTATTGCTGGATAAAAAGGAATAAAAAACTGCTCTCTAGTTTTGCCATATTTTGTAACATCTTTATCAGGATAATATTGCCACTGGATTCTTGCAAAACCCGTAAATCTTTTATCATTTTCAAATTTCTCGCTTTGTCCAAACATTAATATACAAGCGTTTGTAATTTTGTTATTTATCACTAAACCCAAGCGAGTTAGCAACTCAGCATTTAATTTATTTGAATATTTAGAATCCCAAGAAGATGGTTTGTACTGCTGAATATCTTTTTTGAGTAATTCAATAGTGTTTAAGTCAAGATCATCCAAAGTCGCATTTTCACAGATTTGTCCTGACCAGTCAGCGATATTTTGAGATAATCTTTTTTGGTGATACTCTTCTATGGTAAGTTTTTTATTTGATGCTCCAATTCTTTGATAGCAGTCGTTTTTATAACAATTGTAATTAATAATCGATTTTTGAATCTCCAACAAAAGCAAAAAGTATTCTCCAAATTTTACTTTCTTAATGCTCACAAGTGTAGTAATAGCAGTTTTAAAACCAACAAACAAATCAGTTATATCAGTCTGACTTTTGTCTGTAAATTAAGCTTTTGATAAATTTCTGTCTGGATTAATCCCAACCAAAATTGTTCCTCCATCAGTATTTGCAAATGCACAAATAGTTTCACAGATTTGCCTAGCTTCTCCTGTAGATTTTTTGAATTCAGTAGTTTGAATTTCATTAACCTCGATTAGATTTTGTATTTGTTGTTCAGTCATAAATTATAATTTTAAATTACCGTCTCCAGTCAAACTCGCTGATCTCCCGACTCAAATACTCACTGGCATAAAGCGGTACATCTTGGAGCGAGCCGTTGAGCATGGTCAGTTCTGGGCCACTAAAGTAATTATCCATTCTAGCGTACTCACCATTGTTGGCAAAAGTACGAAACTCACTGTCGGAAATATAAGCCTCAAAGTAATTCCTAAGGATTTGGGCTTTTTGGGCTTCATAAATCGCAATATTTGGTTTTTGGATATCGACAAACTTTTGGTATTCCTCTTCGATTCGCTCGTCTCTGTCTTTGAATCGACTGGTTATACCAAGTGCGTTTTGGATCATTTCTATGAGGGGAATTTTGCGGCCTGTCTTATATTTTTTTTCGTAACTTTGGCGGATTTTTTCAGCATTCCAGTACTCATTTGGTTTATTAAATACCTCTGATTTGATATAGTCTTCTACTGCAAGCTCATCTTGTTCTTTATTGATTTTTTGGATGATCTCGCTATTTTGGATCAAGTACTTAAATTGTTGGCGATCTTCTGGGTACAGCTCTCGGTCGATTTTCATGCCTTCTTTACCTATATGGATGATGGTTTCGGTAGCTATAGAATCAGCTTGACTAGCATCTATCTTTCCACTGCTGGAAGTATACAATATTTTGGGATTATCGTTTGATGTCGAGCTAGATTGTTTGACGTTGAGTTTAAGCTTAGCATCGTAGTCAAAATCTTTTTCAAAATACTCACAATTTCCAAAAAAATCTAAGAGTAAAAATTTGTCTTTGGTTGCGATCTCACCAGTTTCGGCGTATTTAAATATATGTTTACGAGTACCGCGACCTTTCATCTGTACAAAATCTGAAGGAGAAAATATCGGCCGCATTAGTGCAATATTGAGCAAATCTGGACAATCGTAGCCTGTAGTCATCATTCCAACCGTCACACAAACACGTGCTTTACAGGTATCATAGTCTGGAAAATTATCATCTGCAAATCGTGATCGTCCTTGGAGCTTGTTGCTAGAAAAGTTTTTGGTAAACTCTTGACAATTTAACACATCACTTGTCACCTGCATAGCAAAGTCGCTCTCATACTTATTTGGAAACTTATAGTTAGCGAGTTGGTTGAGAATATTAGTTATCTTAGCAGCGTGAGCACGACTAACACAAAACACAAGTGTCTTACCAAACTCTTTTGTAATTGGGTCAAGATAACCTTGAGCTAAAATAGTCTCACAAAAAACTCGATTCGTATCTTCGTTAAAAAATGTCTTTTCAAAGTTTCTAGTGCCGAAATTCATATCTTCACTATTTCCATCTTCATTCTCTACTTGGATACTATAGCCCTGTTGACTCAAAAGTTCAGTCGTAATTTCTGTACGAGCATCAACCACAAATGGATTGAGTAAAAACTCATCACTTACTCCTTTTTTGAGGTCGTATCGATAAGTTGGATCTGTCCCTTCACATCCAAAAGTTTTATAAGTGTCTCGAATTTTACGGGCTTCCAAGTTGTTAGTTTCATTTTTTATATCAACACCTTTTAGAAAGTTTTTAGGAGTTGCAGTAAGACCAAGCTTGAAGCCTAAAAAATACTCAAACACTGCTCGTGAATTACCACCGATAGAACGATGGGCCTCATCAGAAATCACAAGATCAAAAATCAATAGGCTTGAACTCGTCACGATATCTGTTACCAGCAAGCAGAGATTGGATTGTAGATACTACGATGTGTTGTTTATTCCAATTGCCATTTTTATAAGAATCGATAAAATAATCATGTTTAAAAATTTCTTTAAATGCTTTGATCGCCTGATCTTCTAGCTCAATCCTATCAACCAAAAATAATATTCTTGTAGCATTTCCAGTTTTGAGAAATAATTTACATATAGCTGCTGCGGTAGTAGTCTTTCCAGTCCCCGTAGCCATTTCCAACAAAAATCTATTGTTTTCTTTTTGAGCAGAATTTTGAATAGCCTTGATAGCCTCCACTTGATAATACCGAAGCGTTTTTGCTTGTCCTAAATATTCTGGAACGATTTTTTCTGAAGCTAGGTCTTGAATATTTGGATTATAGTCTTGTCTGTGAATCAGTGATTCCTGGGTTGGAAATTCTGTGATTTGAACTGGGGTACTTATTTTAATATCCCAAAGATAATGAGAAATGCCGTTGGAAAGAATAATAAATCTACAGTTTTGACCCTTTGCATAATCACGAGCCTGTTCTTTGGCGGATAACGGATGAATGGATTCTCTTTTAGCCTCTAAAACGCACAACGGAAAATTTTTGTCGTCTAATAACAAATAATCTATAAAACCTTTGGATATATTTTCAAAATCATCCCCTATACTTTTGATATCTACTCCAGATTCTAGAATTACATTAGCTTTAATATCGTCAATATCGTCTAGAAGCCAATCCGATTGAGTTAAAAGGTTATTAATTTTTATTCTTGCTTTTGCTTCTTTTTTACTTTGCATATTTTTTTATTATTGTCGATATTCAAAAAATTAATGAATTCAATTAATTCGTCAATACCAAGGTATTTAAATCAATTTAAAATTTTACGTAAGCTAGACATTTAACCTTACAGAAACTTACTCACATCCATAAACACTGGCTCGAGAATATAACCATCTGGATCTTCAATCTCAAAACTGTACATAAAATTCCCAGCAACGGTTTTATTAAATTCGTTTTCATAAACACGACCTTCGTTAGCTTTATCTACAGTACAGAGTTGATCTACTGCTTCTCGGGAGTCATGTGATAATGCGTATAAAGCTGCTATAGTTTTCTTTTGGTCAGCAATAGACTTACGTCATTAAAGTTAAGCGCAAATTTCTCAGTCAAAAGTATAAAGAATATATCATTAGTGAATTGCATGGCACTTACTGTTGGACCTGAAAACATTTCATTTTTAGTAAAACTAATCGCAGTATAATGAGATAAATCTTTGGAAATGAGGTTAGTATGTATTTATTTTGATATAAGTTATATAATATTTATTAATATTTAATTAGTTTTCAAGATATTTTTTGAGTGCATTTAGACTATGTTCATTGCCTTCTTTATAGTTATCTGCCATTTCTAAAGTAGTAATCGTTTGAACAAAATCTAACTTAGTAGTTTTTTTATTTACCCTTTCAAGACTATAAGTCTCCTTTATTACCCCTGTCGGACTACCAGTATAATTTACAGTAAATAATTTGTTTAGCTCCAACGTTTCAATAATTCCAGACCAGATCATTTTAGTACCATTCCATTCGGTTATTTTACCATTTTTATCATAGTGAGTATATTCAATTTTAGACTCTTCTGTCCAATTCGAGACTACTTTCATTGATAGTAAATATTTGCTAATTTCATCACTATTTGTAAGAGCAAACCAAACCTTTTCAAGTGAAGAGTTGACTGTGGTCGTGTGATTGTTGGTAAAATATTGCATAGTCATAATAATATTATTTTTCACTTAATTTTTTGATGATTACAATCGCTTAGTCCTAGGCTTGATCCATAGAATCAAACCACTGGTCACACATTGAGGTTTCCACTTCAAACATTACACCTTTATCATTTTTAGTCAAAATATATATCTCCATGATATCAGCAAATCCTCTGACTATGGTATTAGAAATAGTATCTTCTACCTCATCTTTTACTTCACCTGCAAAAGTGAATTGAATTTTTTAGTTTGATTGAATTTAGGTCAACAAAATTATTGAGTCCTTTAGTTTTACCTCCTGACGATTCAGAATATGAATTTTTGGTTGTTGCTACTATTTGGTATAATGACTTAACGACTAATTTTGGAAATTGTGATACGGTAACATATGGCAATCAATCTTCTCTTTATTACTAAAAAGATAGGATGATCCGAAAGGTAACTTTCAAATCTGACTCTGAAATCATTGCATAAATTTTGCAGATTTCATATTTTATTCTAGTTTTTCTAGTCTAGTTTTTTATTGAATTTTAGTAACAAAAACCATCTACAAATAACCCAAGGTTGGATAAAAACAATCAAACTTTGTATAATCAAAAATAACTATAAATATAATTTTCTAGCCGTGAGCTTACTTTATTAAAACTAATATTTCTTTTTTTCTAAAAAAATTTGCACAAGTTTATCAATTATTTGACATTTCCCTTAATCCAAAACTAATTTACTTATATGATACATTTATTAAAACCAAAATTTCCACAAATAATACTCAAAAGTTCTTTAGCCATAACGCTATTATATATTTTGGCAATATTCATCTGGCCTATGTTTTGGGCTAATTATTATTCTCCAACCTTTCCGCCTAGAAATCCAGGAGTAATATACAACACACCATACACTAACCAAAAGTCAATTTTTCGTGCAGTTGTTATAGGAGATAGTACAGCTCTGGGTCAAGGAACGAATTCAGTTGAAAAGAGTTTTGGCTATCAATACCTACTGACCAATCCAGATTTAAAATACCAAAATTGGAGTTTTGAAAATCGGGCAATTAGCGGAGTAAAAATTAGCGAGGTTATAAAACATCAATTAGATTTTGAACCTGTTGATCTAGTAATGGTTTCAATTGGAGCAAACGACATCACAGGCAATACTAAACCTTCTGAATTTCAAACTTCGGTCGAGACTTTGGCTAATCAGCTTCATAATAAGGCTAAGCAGGTTATTTGGCTTAATATACCTGATTTTGTAACAAGCCCAATCTTGTTACCACCACTCAATTATATCCTTAGTCAAAGAGAACATGCACTAAATGATATTATTAAAAATATATCGATACAATCTGGTTACCAAATTATAGATGTTTATAACGGAGCTAGAGAACCTTTTGCCCGTGATTCCAAACGATATTTTGGAGTTGATAGTTATCACCCTTCTGAGGCAGGCTATGCTGTATGGGTTAAATTAATAGAAAAAACTATCAAAAAATAATTTACTGTTGAAACTGAATTAACTTCGGTATCGACCTAAAAATATTTTACTTAAATCTTGATTTATCTCGGTGATTTTTACTTGCTACAAGATCTATTTTTCAGAAGAAACATAACGATTGAACATGAAACTATGCTTGAAAATACTATAAAAATTTCAGTATAATAAGTATTATTTATTTATTTCTTGTCTTTATTTTCTAGACCAGAATATTTTGTTTCTGGCTCAGTTACTGACTGAATCGGTTTGATGACAGACCGTTGACTATTAGGGTATTTTTCACATTGATTTGTTTTCAAATTTAATATAGTACCTGGTTTATCAAAACATTTATTATCCCCGCAATCAGATGCTTCTAATCCTGATTCTGCTATACATGGTCCGCCATACACAGCTTGTGTTTGTACATTACGGTTTACAACTAGAATAAACAGCACTATTAAAGTTAATTTTGTTATTATAGATTTCACCAACAAATAATACTTTATTATCATAGTTTTGTAAAATAATAAGTCAGATTTGCTATAGATATGTAAAATTTATGTATTAGCAAAACGCCTTAATTTGGGAATTACTAAAAATATTTGAAAGTGATTTTTTTAAAATATTAGATTCGGCATTATCTATATTTTTTATACAAATAAGTAAAACTAAAGATACAAAAAGTTTAATTTTCACAAATTGTTTTAAATTTATCTAACGATTTAAATCAAGCTTAGCTTATACATTAGCATTGATAATAATTGTAAATTGAATTTATTAAATTTTAGATTAGAATTACATTATATATCTTAACCTTCAGTGTACTTTTTAAAATTGTTTAGAATCGCTTGCCATCCTTGTTTTTGAAGTTCTTCAGTGTTCTCAGATTCAGGATTAAAGGTTACCGTTACTCTGGTCTGCAAATTAGAAATAGATTCAAAATTTACCTCGACTTTACGTCCACTTTTTGGAGCTTGATCTGGTTCAGAGGTCATAATATATTTTATAAGTTTTTGATCGATAATTTGAGTATAAAACCCACTAGAATCGAAACCTAATGATCCATCTTTTGCTTCCATTCTTGAGCTAAACTTTCCATCTACTTTGAAATCATTTACAGCGACAGGACAACACCAATTATCAGATGCAAAATTCCATCCTATAATATGTATAGGGTTAGTATAGCAATCCCAGGTTTTTGCTATTGCAGCATTAACCTCTACTTGAACAATAATTTTAGTCGTATTATTTTATAAACTAAAATTTAATAAGTAAATTGTCAATAAGTGCAGTGTCTGATTTAAACATATTATAACCTCACATCGATTTACAAAGTATATTTACCATCTTTAAAAATCACTCGATTATCAGCTTTCACTTTATCAATTTGTAAAAACAGATCTATATGAAATTTACTTTTATTGGTCCTTATTCCAGCTTTTTTGTATACACTATGCTTTTCACCCAGTGACATATGCATCCCAAGTATACGCTCAAAAGCTGTGATATCACCTAGCGGTCTTTGCCTAGTTATCGCACGGTTTAAGCCAAACCCTATCTCGCGTATCAAAGGTCTTTCATAGGTTTTAACTAGCTCAATAATATCTTTAAATTCTTTCGGAGCATTTTCACCAAACCCTATTACTAAACCATTTTCAATCACCACCTTAAAAGGATCGTAATAACTAATTTCAAATTGCTGATTTGCAAAAGCATACACTAATATAGAACCGTTCATATCTTCAAAGTTTTTAGCCTCTGTAAAGACTTCACCAATGGGAAACGTACCACCAATATTTTCAAAGTGATCATAATTACCCGTATTTAATTTTGGTATTTCTAATCCACTTTTAACAATCAAATCACAGTTTCCACTTTGGATATGGAGAGTCTCAAGCTCACCCAAAACACCAAGTAATTTTTGACCCATTTTGTCATACCAGCCTTTGTCATAGGCAAGTGAGTTGATATATACATCCCAAACCGTCTCGTCATTTCGATATAAATGCATATGCTCGATCACTTTGAGCTTAAGATTAAAAAGGTGTAAACGAATACGAAAATCATCAAGTCTAAAATTACTAGTCTGAATAAGCACTACTAAATCGTTTGGTTTCAATGCAGCAAATAGCTCAAGAATCTCACTCTTAGTAAGAGTGTCAAAATCTTTAAAAACAGCATTTGGAAGAGCCTTTTGATAGGCTTCATAAAGAATCTCTGTCAAACCATTTTTGGTGTCGTAAATTACTAACGCGTCACTAGTTAATTTATGCTTCATCGACAATTCAAGTATATCCTTAATATTCCTGGTAGCTTTTTCAACTAAAATATGATTCATAGTATCAAGCCAAGTCTATTTTTTCTAGTTTTATCATAATAAGAATCTATACTATCAACCCACCAATAATGGACCAAAGTGAACAGATAAGAAAAATGAGTAAGACGATTGATGAAATTGCAGCTACAGGATTATGACGACCTTCAACCGATTTATAATATCCTACCATATACCCGATACGGCCTACTGACCAAAGAATCCCAAGTATAAAAGAATAAAATGGACTAACGGTTAAAGAAAAAATCCATAATAAAGGTAAATAAATAGGCATTTGCTCCAGTGTATTATAGTGTACACGCCAAATTCTATCAAAATTATCGTTATGACCAGTAGTTTTTGGTAGCCTTACATCATATTTAGATCTTCCAGCTGAAACAAATATGGACTGTGAAAAATATACTAAAATACTGATAATGGTCGCAAGAGCTGGGTATAGTAATTCTTTTGTAAGCATTTAGGGATAATATAATTTATTTGTAAAGCTGTCAATTGCTCATATATTAAAATAAATAATTCTTTAAAAATTTATTTTGAATCCAAATACTTTATTAAAATAATCTCTAAGCTTTCATCAACTCCGCTAACTTTCTTACAGTATTTATGTTTCTAGCCGTCATTAATTTATACACCCTCGTACCCACAAATTTGTGCATACCACTCTGGTTATAGTTTACTTTTTTAATATGCCAAATTATAGCTCCAGGATGATATATCAGGGTATCGATTTGCGTATTTTGAGTTATTAGATTCATCGTTTCAGACTTATCCATTTCATCCCACAAAAATAGTACATCAGTCTTCATATCGCTATTATTTTCCCAAAATTCTGGAATACTATCACACAATTTTTCTATATTTTCATGGGTTCTAATTAGTACTTTGACCTCAAAACCAAGATCTTTCTTGAGCATTTTTTCAATATCAGTGACATCCGGTGACTTCTCATTATCAAATAAAATATTACCAGAATTAATATAAGTAATTACATTCTTAAACCCTAATTTTTCAAAAGTAATTTTGAGTTTTTTCATCTCTACCTTATTTTTACCTCCTACATTAACTCCCCTCAATAGTGCTACATATTTAGTCATAGAATAGTTTAAAATAAGATTAATTTAGAATTACTATTTTGTAAAATTTAAAAAGTAAAAAATTAGTTCAAAAATAGAAATACTTAACTTTAAATTTTGATACCGTACTCTTCACGTATATTACCAATAGTCTTAGATAAATAAGAATCTTCTTGAAAATATTCCCATTTTTTAGTCATTAGTTTAGATTGTTTTTTGATTAATCCTCGAACAATCATAAATTCTTTAAGGTGTGTCAAAGCATAGCTCATCAATTTAGCTGGCAATACAAGCGATCTCAAATCTTGGTTCAATAAATACTTGAGACTGTCTTGAGGCTTAATATTTAAATTCGATCCAAATCCATTCCAAGTCTGCACCATATACTCACCCGTATAGCTCGTATCACAACCATAAAGTAAATGACTAATATCGTGTGCCTTAATGAGGTTTCGAGCTTCAGGAGTATCAAATTGGTCCCATGGAGTAAATTGTGGATTGATTTTATAGTGCTCATTTAGAGCATCTTTGAGACTCATGGTATTGATTTCAGTGGCATAAAATTTGGTTAGTTTTTTAGTAGTCATAAGTTATAAATTGTTTAGGTAGTTTATAAATTGGGGTTTCGCTTTAGGTACAAAAAACTTCTTATCCGCGTCTTGCATCTTATTTGCGCATTCTTGTAAAATTTTGATTCCTTTTTCAGTCAACGAGATTGATTTTGACCGCGAATCAGATCCAATTTTCCTTGTAACTAGATCAATTTTACTCAGTTTAGTGAGTATTTTGGATACAGACATAGTAGTCACACCAGTATATTCTGCAAGCTGTACCTGCGAAACCTCTGACGAAGTCTGAAGAAGATGAAAGAGTGAAATCAAATGGAGCATGTCAGCTTGATTGAGATCGGTTTTTTTGAGCTGTAAATTGATATATTTTTCCCATTTATTGGCAGTTTGCCACAACAAAAATCCAGCAAAATCAGTCGGAACAGGGTATTGGATGTTTGGATTTACCTTCACCTAAATATTATAAACTAGTTTACTATTTCTGTCAAAAAAATTACCTAGTTTTATAGATAAGATAATGTACGGATTTAAAAAAACTTAGTGAAGCCAGCTTAAAATATTCATGATAGTTTAACTCAATTTCTTAATTCTCAACTTTTTTAAATGTTTACAAAATTCTTTGAGATCAAAATTTGGAGGTTGTTTCATAGAATAGAAAAGTTATTTGTAACGAAAATAGACTGATTAAAAGAAAAAAAGCAAGAATTACTATAAAAGTTGCCTTAATCATAGATATTTTATTAATTTTTCGTATTTTGCAGTACACTTGTATTAGACGATCGGGAAGAAACGTTATAAGTTCAGGCTAACCATCGCTAGGTAAATCACGGTAATCAATATTTTACTAGGTAGTTTAGTAGATTTTGGCTTTTGAGTGATATTAGAGTGTAATTAAATTAGGTTTTTTTAGCATAGTCAATTATTCTGATATACAAATATTATTGAATAATATATAGAATAAAAGTTTATTTAAAAAAACTTAAATATATAATTAATCATTACCAGTACTATTCCGATTACCGCACCAATAAGACCACCAAAAACTAAAGCAATTCCAAAAGGGTAAAATGGTAGGCCTCCACCAAAAAAATTATTAAGATAAGGTCCATTTTTTTTTAAATAATATAATATTTTTTTCATATAAATTTTTTTATAAAAGTCAAAAAATCCTTTTATATTAAATTGTAAAGCTATCCTTATACAGTATTTTAATTAAAAAAATTAATTATATAATATAAGATAGCTCCAATTGTAAAAATAATTAGAGAGATGAGAAATGGAGTAAAGATAAAATCTTGCTCAATTATATTTTTTAGTTGTTTAAAGTTTATTTTTTTCATAGTTGTTTTTATATTAAAAATGCAGCAATATTAAAAATTAATAAAGCTGCATTTGGTTATCAATACACAAGAAATTATGTAACATTTAAGTTAGTATCCGTATAGGATAAGAAGGTAAAATCATTTACAAATCGAGCACACAAAATATGAACCTAAACAGGATTGTTTAAGTGATAATTTGGGCAAAAAAGGTAAGTGATTACCATAAATATAGCACAAAAAATAGGTAATGTCAAGAGCATTTTTGTAAAAGTGATAAAACTTCTATTTATATCTTCAAATGAACAAACAGGTTGTTATTTATCAAAAATATATTGTTATTTATTTTAAATACTGTGTTTTTTTAATCTAAAAATATTCGGGAAATTACACTTGACAATATACAATTTATAGGTTAATACTTGTAAAGTACAAACCTCTATCTTTCCTTAAAATCATGAAAAAGTTTACTTCTTTTGGTTTATTTTTTTTGTCTATTTCCGTTCTGTTTTCCTCTCATGTAGTAGCTCAAACTATTACTCCAAATACCGTTTTACAAAATCAGTATTCTGGCGGATATACTCCTCCGATCAATAATATCAACAACGGTATTCAGGGGTCGATATGATATGGCGGATCGCAGTGTGGCACTAGTGTTTCATTCGGAGCAACCAGTAGTCCAGGTATAACTAACTCAATTTCGGTTATTGATAACAGTAACATTCATGGTAGTAATACGCTTGGAGCACAAGTTATGATAACTCATAATATCAGTAATCCGTGTATGTCTCAAAAAGACCAAATTTGTACTATAGGCAAAATCCAATTAGTACAAAATAATCCAACGATGTCACTAGATAAGCTCAAAGAACTACTGGCACTTTTGATAAATTTTGCGGATAATAAGTAATTTCAGATGTACGATATTGGCACCTAATCTTTTTTGTTTAGGTGTATTTTTTAAGCAAAATTTGTGCTATCTAAAAACTTAGGATTTCGGTTTGCTTTAATTACAAAATATATGCCAATTATAGTGACAAGTACCATCATGATTTGCCATATATTTTCAGTTAAATGCAATCTTCGTCCTACATATCGATGAGGTTCGAATGCTCCCGTCATTGCTATATTAAGTCCTATAAAGTTATATAGCAAGCCTCTTTTGAACTGTAGAAGTTTTGATTTAGATAAGTGCCAGAGTGCTAGCGGGATAGTTGTGATCGTCACTATAGAAAGTATATGAAATGGGCTAAAACTAAATAGGTTCAATAAAATACCAGTAATTCCAGAGATGATAAGTAGCGCAGAAATAATATAAATAGCCGTTTTTTGTTATTCTAAAGGTTTATTAGAAAAGAGAAATAAATAATAACCTAAAAATACTGATGAAAAAGTAGTAAAAAGATGAGTAAAAAGTAGTGACATATTATGTATTGTTTGGATTATTTTTTAGATTCTGTAAAGAAAACCCTCACTTCTAACTTACCAGCTAATCACAATTTTTCCATTATCTATCCTACACTGTCCGCCTATCGGGAAACTAAAAAATGGATATGTATGACCAAAATCTACATTGGCTATTACAGATATATTTTCAAGCTCAGCTTTAGTTTGAATTATTTGGGTGAGCAAATTGTCTGTCGTTTCTGATTCTTTTTGAAACCTCCCTATGACTAACCCCTTGACATTGGCAAAACCTGGTTGCTGGATAAGCGAAACTAAATCCCTATCAAAGTTTGCCGCCTTACCCTCATAGTCATCTTCCAAAAATAAGATGGTATCTTCTTCAAATTTTGGCATATACTCAGTTCCTTGAAGGAGATTTAGGGTACATAAGTTACCACCAATGATATTTCCTTTTGCTTTTCCCGATTGAATATTTAAATGCCCTTGATTTCGTATAAGCTGGTAACTTTTTCTACTATCTTCATACCAATCAGCATCATCCCAAAACTTAGATGCTTTTATATTTATCTCTTTTGACTCAACAAAACATTTTTGGAAATACTCTAACGAATATTCATTATTTTTGACCCTAGCAAACGATGAAAATGATGGACTTTGAAAAGTAATAAGACCAGTTTTCGTATATATAGCATTTTGAAGAGCCGTAGTATCGGAATATCCACCAAGTATTTTTGGATTATTTTTTATCAAACCCCAATCAATATATGTAAAGAGTTGATTGCAGTTGAAACCACCAATAACAGGTAGTACCATTTTGACATTTATATCCGCGAAAGCTTCATGCAAGTCCTCTACTCTACTGTGAATACTGCTTGAATAAAAATCATTTATTTCATTAACATGTTTTCCAAAAGTAACTTTGAATCCCATTTTTTCTAAGGTCTTAGTAGCTACAATAATATCTTTCTTTTCCAAAATACTCAGCGAACAAGACGGCGCAACAATTCTAATTTCATCACCTTGCTGTAACCTACTTGGAATTATTTTATCTAACACACTTTAAACTTAAGCAGTAATTATAGATTTGTAAAGAGTGACATGGTTAACTTTTTGGTTTATCATTTCCACTTTTATGCTTTAATGTAGGGATAATAGCCATCACATGTCCATGGCCCAATTCAAATTCTTCTTTGAGCCAATTTACAATTTGAGTAACTTTTAAAGATTTGGGTATTTTTCCATTCATTACAAATCCTTTTTGTTCAGCTAAAAGTCTAAAATCTTCAGGAGTTTTACCAGTTTTTGTTTTAATATTATCGATGTATGCTTGAAATGACATAGTTAAAATATGTGGAAATATCGATATGATGTCAACTTTAATAGATGTGAGCTTTTAAAATAAGCAGGCTTGACAAATAAAATACAAGCTTGCAGTTTTATAGTGTATGCAAAAGCCTTCTTTCAATCCTACTGTACTGATACTTACAATTTCTATTTTAACTCTTTCTCAAAACTTTTATAGTCTATCTACTCATGCAATTTCTATACCCCCTATAGAAACGTTTACTCTTCAAATAGATAACGAATTAGAAACGAATCCAGATAAAGTAACTCTTTGTGAAAATAGCATTTTTCGAAAAGGATGGGATGGCTCCATAAAAGGTAGGATCGTTGAGGAAAATATTAGCATAAATTCAAGGGTTACTTTGTTATATGGCTCTGCAACTGGAACTGACTGCTCATCACCACAAAATAATTGGAAAAAAGTGATAGAACTTAATCCCTCACCTCGTAAATATGCATTAAATGGTGATACTTTAAACATAACTCTTACTGGTAATCCCAATATAAAATCACCCGTTAGTTATCTATCTCCAGAACTTGCAACACCACCAAATTCAATTTCACCAAATAATAAACCGCAAATCAAAATTGTTAGTAACCCTGATCTTCAGTCTCAGCCACAAGTGCGATCACTATGTGTAGATGGCACTCTTTTAACCGAGACAGTGGAGCTTTCGAGTATATTTTCTACTAGTCCAGGCTTACACAAAATCAAATTTGCTCCAACAACACCTATGAACGGCGCTATCTCTTGCGCTCAAGTATCTGATGATTATGCACAAAGTATAACAGTAGTTGACGGCAAACAAACCAATATTATCGCTCAAAGTAATTTAGATTATAAAAATGCATCTGTATCAAGAATGTATAACCCACTAGTAATAAAACATGGAGTTAAAATATCCGAAGCTACCATTGGTAATCTTGACCCAAACCAGACTGGTACTATTATTGTCGGAATGACAGACACTAACAGCTTTGAATCATACCAAACTATATTTTGTGATTCCGGTATTAGTCAAAAAATTGACTGCGTGAAAGATATAATTGCTAAAGACACTTCGTTCCCTAAAAAACTTATAGGAATAGAGTATGATCTTAATACTAGCCAAGCAGATGATGAGCTTATTATTAGTGATATACCAGTTAGTCAACTATTTGGAGGGGTTAATCAATCTCCTGGTGGTGTTGTAAGTCCGAAAGATGTTTTGACTGGACTTCCTTCAGGAAGATTGCTTCAAAATCCTATTAGTTTAGCATTAAAAAATAAAAATGGTCATGTGACTCTAAACAAACGTACTGAGATTCTAAGTGTAGTTTCAAAAAGTAGCGTAAATGGTGAACATATCAAGTCTGGTAATATCAAAGGATTAGTATCTAACTCCCCTTTTATATCTGCACCTACGACCTATACTGTAAATGCTAAAGGTGACTATATTTTTAGTTCATCTATCAGTAGTGCAGTAGGCCAGTATGTGCTTATTGATACAGCAGAAACACCAAATGATCCAGCAATCGCGCCTACTACTATTGGACTAATACGAACAGGTGGAGAGTCGAATCAAAATAAAAATGACATTAGTGTTTTTACAGCTATTTTGTTAGGAATCTGCACCTCTTTAGCTCTTAGTTATCGATCATTTAAAAAGAAATAGAACTATTTATTACTACTAAAAATTTTCTACAAGTTAGCCAAACTTTTTTCAAGTAACCCATTATCGATATAAAGTTGGGTATATCTAAAAAATACTTAATTAAAATACTAAAACCTAAAATAAATAAAAATATAATTATAAAAGTATTAAATATTTTTGCCGAGATATAAGACAGTAGTTTTTTTCCTATATATGCACCTAAAAATGATGCGAAATATATGTGGTAAAAATTTAACTATTTCGATACTTACAAATCCATTAAAAATATAAATAAATAGTCTAAAATATTACCAATAAAATCTACAGCAGCTGAAGTGGCAATATACGCTTGTCTAGATAATCCCATATTTATGGGCACAAAAGATCAAAAATAACTACTTGTACTTACCAGTCCACCAAAAAACCCTACGAGCCCGCCTGCAACAACTTCAAAGCAAGACGATACT
>JACMQI010000006.1 GCA_014377045.1 candidate division SR1 bacterium | reverse complement strand
GGTTTTAATTGACGGTATTCGTAAGTGATGTCTTTTGCCTTAATTGTTCTCCGGTGAATTGATGCTGAAGATATGCTTTCGTACCATTGAAACACTACTCCATGGTATTTGAGTGCTGTATGAAAAGATATATATGATGGACTTAATATTTTTTGAGCGATTTCAAAGGGCTCTGGATTATCTGTAATAGTATACACACCATTTTTTAATCTAATCAATTTACCCTTCTCTTCATAGTATTTAGCCAACAATGCCGTTTTTACATTAGTATCATACCCCCAAATCATAGACAAATCAGCAATATCAAATACACTTGATCCACTCTTGAGAAGTGTTTCAAACTTAGTATATTTAGTATTGTTCATAATTTTAGTAGTATTATTACTATAATAATAAACGTACTTTGATTATTTGTCAAATAACCATTCTATTATTTAACAGAATAACCCTGCAAAGTCCCACATACATATGGCACAACCTATGATTGATAAATAATATCAAATAGAGTAAGGTTGTATACAAATGTCATTAAAAGTAGTTCACAAGAAATATCTAGGAATACATACATCAAAACAAAAACAATTTTCTACTATTGAACACATAGCTCAAAGTAGATTAAAGATCATAACCCATTTTGACCTTTATGGGTTAGCATGCACTCTGGATGCTTTTTGCGTATGCAAAAGAAGCCTCTATAGATGGATAAAGAAATTGATTGAGTCTCATGGTGATCGGAAAACATTGATCCCTACATCCACAAGTCCAAAGAAACGTAATACTCGGTTTGTAGATTATCGAATACTCAAGTTCATTCAACACACAAAGATTACATCAGTCCCTTGACTACAAAACTCCTTATCAGTATTATTTTAATTATCAATCTAGTTATGTGCCATAAGGGGTGAGACTGTACAACCACTTGACATTTGCTAAAAAGTGTGATAAATGAGCTAATTGTACAACCAAAATCGTACATATTTTACACAAGGAGAACAACAAATGAAAGTCGATTTAGAGGCATTATCAAAATCTCTCGAAAAAGAAATTGACCATAATGCAATCAAACAATTTCTTGCATTTATCATCTCAACACATAACCTAACTATTGGTGAGTATTTCCCTCAGATCAAATACAAACAGTCATTTTTTATGCTGGCTGCGACTGGACTTGGGAAAACTTTGGCGATTCCAGTTTATCTATTATATTTGATCGCAGAAAGGTATTCGTTTATTCAAATACCACAAACTAAACAACCAACCATCTGGGTAGTGGTACCAAAAATCACTATTGCAGAAGGTCAGGCTGAGTATCTCAATGTCGTTTACCGACGTTACTTAGATAGTTTGCAAGTACGTGATCCGACAAAGCCAGTTTTGAAATCTCAACAAACCGAGAACTCAAAAAATGTATTGTTTGGTTACCGAACAAGCAAAGGAACCAAAAATCCTGATGCACCTATTCAGTTTATCACAACTGGCATCTTGCCATTGATAGCTGAAAGTAGTGAACTTGATCCGTGTGGTGATTCAGTCATTATCGACGAAGCCCATGTCTCACTGGAAACAGATGAAGCTATGGAAATCGCGATTGTACAGCTTAAAAATCAAGGAATTTGGGTCAGCTATATGTCTGCTACGGTAGACGATACTGGTCTTGAAAAACTGTTGGATACCAAAGTCATCAAAGCAGATCAGTCAAGATTTCGCAATTTCTATCACAACACTGGCAAGCATATGCTGGAGTGTGTAGAAGATGTCATCATCAAGACCCTTATCGAGTACGACACAACCAGTGAGTATTTTCCAAGACCCAATTATTTTGGGATCGAAAGTAAAAACTGGCACACTGCTGTACTTGATGGGACAAACTGTAAAGATGCTTATGGACAAGTGATTCGCTCAAGTGGGTTGCTCATCGTAATCAACTCATTTACTGGAGAAAATAGCAACGCCATGCAAGTAGAAAAGCAAATCCTCGGTCTGTGTAAACGTCACGGTATCGAAGTACTGCTCTTTGCAAGCAAGGTCAATCGCAATCCAAAACTCAAGGCAAACTTTGATAAGGGTTTCCAAGACATCCTCAAAAACAACAAAAAGTACGTGATTATAACGACTAATGTGGTGGAGATGGGTATCACTTGGGAGACTCTTGACTATGTCTTGACGATGGATAGTGAGTCTGAAGATGTTGATATCGATGGATACAAAACTAACATGCTTGTCCCACTCGGCACCAATGCTCTCAAACAGCGTATTGGTCGAGTAGGTCGAAAGCGTGCAGGTATTGGTATTATCACCAAAGAGTTTGGTACAGAATATACTGATCTAAATGACGAAGAGCTAAACGAAGGCGGGCTAGCAAATCAACCGATTAGTTTCCCTCTTTCACGCGTAAAACCGATGAAATTAGGGTATATGCTAACTCAAAAACTAGGTTTACAACACGAGCTAAGCCAAGCCGGTATAGAAAGTATGGCAAGATGGACAAAAAAACAGCTATATGATATGAAATTTCCTTCTCTTTACAAAGATGAGGATTTATACAATGTTGCTGGTATGACCATAGACATTATCGACATGTATCACAAACTTGGTATCACAGATCCGGCAAAATCAGAAGCTGTCAAGCTAGCTGAACGCTGGGTAGGTACGCCAGGTTACCCATTTGTCCTCAAAAGTTGGGAATGGATAGTGAAGTATCGTGGCACATGGGAGTTCCACCGTAGATACTACGATGTGTTTTTGGTTTACAACTATATAGCTGTCCTTCTCAACTACCCTATAACCACTTTGCTTGGTATCAATGAGGAAACGAAAAAGAAAACTAGTGCTCAAGAGGTAACTAAAATCATGCAGCTAGCACCCTGGAACTCAGACCTCATCGGTATGGGTCAAAGGATGTCTAATATTGCTCGGGTTACCCCATTAGAGTTAACAGGAGGATACGCAGGTGACATAATTACCCTGCGACAAGGATTAAATCCAAATCAAGTGAAAAAGTTTGCTGCCGAAAATCTATCTCATTTTGAAGAACTGATCAAAGTATATACGAAGCATGGAGGAAGAGATATCGATCCGATGTTCTTTTCTGGGTTTGAAAAAGGCTACTTGACTTACGATGATGAAGAAGATGGTGATTATTTTGAAACAGCAGGTGCATTCAGAGTGTCTACTAGGCTCGACAGTTTTGCAAACCTATATCCGCTTGTCTTTGCTGATATCCTTAGCATCTACAAGATCATAGGTGTGTCTACAAAGCTCAAAAAAATTGATCAAAATGGCGATCAATATCAGTATACCATCAACTATGATGGACAAACTATCACTGGTGTCCTGAACCAAGATGATCATTTTTGTAAGCTCGATGAGACTCATACATTTTGGGGCATAGTTATCCCTCGTGTCATCAAAGACCGAGAGGATATCACCATCCAGGATGTAAACCTGAGACTTAGTTGGCTCCTTCGTAAAGATACAGATTACTACGCGTAATATTGTATCACAAATTATCCCCCACTAGATTAGATTTTAGTGGGGGATTTCTTTAGTTTTATTTTACCTTAATTGCTTTAACTTTTTTTGATACTTTTCTAGATCATCCAGAAGTAACTTCAATTCGGGTGTAATTTCCATTTCAGGATTTCTATAAAATTCTTCCATTATCGGTTCGCTTAGTAAACACATGATATTTTCTTCAAGGCGATCAATATGATACCAATTTTCTAGAGCTTCATATTCCTTTTCTCGCTGATATTGACAATATGGGTCACTTATAGAGTCTTCAAAGGTGTACAATTTATACATTTCTTGATTTATTTCTTCTATTGTCATTTCACCAGTTTCTACAGAGATAGAATCAGACATATTACAACCTCAAGCAATACAGAATATTTAAAGCCCAGCATATATATTGTAATTTGTCAAAAAAATCCACCCAAAACTTAATTTGAGTGGAATTGTAGATATTCAACCTTTTAGCTTATTTACTACGAGGATCTGCATATTGACTTGTTTTTTTAGCCAATATTTGATTTGCAAATCTCACCGCACTTTCCCGATCTGAGTATACGCCGCCTTCGGAGTCATCCATCCGAAATGCAGTCTTGAGATACCATTTGTCACTAGTTTTTAAGAAAACAAGTTTGATACCAGTTTCCAGATCTACTTTGACAATCGCATTCTCTTTATCTTCATCACTATCAATAGTCCTTGTCGGGTCATTGATTTGAGCAATACCATAAGCATAGTCAAGCAGTTTCATCACATTAGCAAAATCAGCAACACTAGGAGTTTTACCGTTTGAACCATCTATATGGTGACGAAGATGAGCATACTGAGATTCCATACCTTTTTTACCATTACTTACAGGGTAATTATGATAAAAATGGTAAGTACTTTCACTAATATCTACTAAATCAGCATAAGCAATAGGTATACACTTAGCAAATTTGCTTTGGATTTGCAATCTCTTAGCTTCGTCTCTAACATCTGGGTCTTCATGCTCCATTCCAAACTTGCGGATTCCTTCTCGGTCTCCTCGGTAGGATAGAGTGATTTGTCGATCACGATCTGCTTGGGCTGCTTTTTTCCGATTTAGTTCACAGATGTCGCAAAATAGAGTAAGTTGAGGCTTTCCCTTGAATTTATGATACCCAATCCATACTTCAGTTTTGACATTTACTAAGTTACTGCATACTTCACATCGCTCTAAGATATAGTCGTTTAGTTGTGTGTTGTACATCCAGGCCTTGCAGGGATAGCAGTTTACTGGATCATTTCCAAACTTTCGCCGAAGATCTTGCAAATTACCATCAGCTACTTCAAAGTATCCACTGCCTTCACAGCCCACATGTATGCAATTAAACTCGTGTACATATTCACCATGATTAGCTGGACGATAAGGTTTGGGAGATAGTCTGATTAGGATTTTTTCCTTTCTATCAGCTTCCTCTCTCTGGTCTTGGATAAACTGAGCTTGAGTATTTGCAATCGCTTTCTTTTCCGCCTCAGTCATATAATAGACTTTTGGTTTAGGTTGCCCATATGGGTATCGTCTACGATTTTCTAATTTAGCTTTTTTGGCTTGTTCAGCTCGATCAAAGTTACGTATTTTAGCAATTCTTTCAGACTTTTTATTTTTTGACTCCAGAGCTATGAAACTCGCTTGGGTTATATTTCCAATACTTCGAGCCGCGAATCCAATAACAACACCCAATTTATAAAACAACGGTTTTGAACTTGCGACTGATTTAATAGTTTGCTTTAGCTCATTACCAATTGTTGCAAATATACCTCGAACAGTCTTTGGTCGACTCATTTGATTTTCCTCTTACAAGAAGCGTGCTAAAATTAGCTGAATATAAGATTTATTTCACACATTTTTGCTAATGTCAATATGAAAAACGAACCTGTTGAAAATCTTCTGACTACAAAACACCTTATCAGTATTATCTTGATTATCAATCTAATTTGTGCCATAAGGGGTGAGACTGTACGTGGGCTTGACAATTCCTTATTTATATGGTAAATTTAGACTACTTTATTGTGAGTTAAACTCGTGAATTTCTTGACATTGATTAAGAGTATCAATAATAAAAATCGGTTTTTAGCACTCGTTTGCTTCTTTTTTTCAGGATTCTTTTTGTACAACAATTATTGTCTCTATCAAAAAGAGATAAAAATACACAAATCAAGATATCCTCAAGAAGAAATAAAGAAATACCCAGATCTAAGAAAATTAGAACCTGTAGATTTTTATATACTTCATATTTTTATTCTTTCTTGGTTGCTTCTACCTCTAGTTTTTGGGGCAAGTGGTCTTCATATGCTTATTAATATGAAGCCATACGATGAAAAAACTATAGAAAGGCTTGAAGCAGAAATTAGTAGATTGAATGAATTATTAGAGGAGTACCAATGATCAAAGTCGCCCGTTTTTTAAAAAATTCGGGCGCTCTATTTTGCTTTTAATCTAAAACAAAGTTAAATTTCATTATTTATTTCCTCCCCCACCCAGGCTATTGATTATCTTCGATACAGTTTGTTGGCCCATACCTTGAAACTAACCCTCTGTCAATACTTATTTTTCATTTTCTCCGTTACGTCTCCACCGCCCAATACTCAACTGCGAAAAGCATAAATACATAGTATTTATTTGAAAAAGAGTCTCTGACAGAGGTTTGGTTTTTGTTTATAATATAAGGGTATTCTAATGAATACATTTTATCAGTTTATACTATATATAT
Source organism: candidate division SR1 bacterium (assembly GCA_014377045.1). Classification (GTDB taxonomy): domain Bacteria; phylum Patescibacteriota; class JACMRA01; order JACMRA01; family JACMRA01; genus JACMQI01. The sequence continues at coordinate 4,080 of JACMQI010000006.1, read as the reverse complement.
GGGAGAAAATACTAAATACGAAGATTTGTCAGATTTTTTTGTTCAATATCTATCGCTGGGATGGTACGACGTTAATCATGCTTTGACAATTATTAAAAAAAGCAAAATCTGGATACCAGAATTTGGAGGATGGGCTAGTGACTATATGGACGATATTTGTCAACCACTTGGAGATACCCATTGTATGCACTATCCAGTACATCCAAATACTTGGTTACTTGTTCGATGATTTTTGACTGATATTCCTTGAGTTGAATGCCTTAAATATGATATAATATAACTATTTTCGTCAAGGTTTTTAGTTTGACAAAGCTCAAAAAGTGTGTTTTACTAAAAATAGTAATTTAGAGGAAATATAATGTGATAAACAGACTTATAAGTCTACAAATTCTTCGTGCAAGTGAGGAAATAAATAGACAGGAAGCTCTTGGCTGGTATACTATTGACATTTTGTCTCAAAGTGATAATGATGACCCTACCACAATCCAAAATAGCGTGTTAAAAATTAAGTTTGCACGGCTCAACGGAGATGGTATTTCAAAATGGATTACGATTGACACCAAAAGTTCAGTTTCATATTTTGGAGAATTATAAATGATCACAGCACAAGAGCTAAAAACTAAAACACCAACTGAAGTTGTCGAACTTTATAAAAATGGAAGTCTAGATAATTTGCGAGATGCTAGACTCACTTCGGATCAGTTTACTTGGATTTCTGGAACTATAATCCATGAAATGGCCGAAAAAGGAATATTGTATACTGAGAAACAAAGCTCAGCAAACTAGTTTCTAACCCGACTACTCCAGAGCATATCAATATGTATCTGGTTTTTTTTATTGCATTAATATTATTATTCCTAATTTGTATAATTTGCTTTTATAGCGATCTGCAATATGACGATCCCTTAACATGGTGATCCATGATCACCTCTACGAATATAAACTTTCTGGCTACTGTGCAAATCGTGATAAAATACTAATTATTGCCTTGATATATGGGTTTATGAGATAGTCGATTTAGTTTTCGGGTGAATTGTAGTACTTTCATTATAGCTTAAACTGTAATGTTTCAATCAATTCTTGCGATCTAAAAGTCAAATGCACAAGAAAATCTCCTGTATGAACTAATTTATATGAGTTTACTAAACCTGAATTAATATTTGTTGATAATCCTTCACTACTTTTACAAATTATGATAATCAAATTTTTTGAAGCTAGTATTTCAAAATCTGACCAAAAATTTAAGTTATTTTTATTTTTGAATTCAGTTATATCTTTTGTATTGTATAGTTCTTGTAATATTTTTAATGAAGTGTCTGGAAGACTATCAGCTATCATTAAATTTTGTTTAATTTTACTTCTTTTAATATCGTCTGACATTAAATATTCTAACATTAAGTTTTTATAGTATTCGTATCTAGTGGGTTTAGAATCTTTATCAATTTTACTAAAAGTTCCACCCATTTCGACAATAAATTCTTGTACATTAAGGCCACAGACAATTTTCTTATTTTAATTTATAATATCACTTATTACATTATCCAATAATAAAATGTAACTTCTAAAACGTGTTAGCTTTAAGTATTGATTTAAGTCTTTTACCCACTCATTAACACCTGATATAATTGTACTTAGTAAATTACTACCTTCTGGAATAAAAGAAAATAATTTTGATAACCCTATCTCTAATTTTTCAAGAATACCATCGGTCAATTTCAATTTTGCTTGGGTTAAGAGTATCGTATTTAATTTCTAATGAATTTTCTGACATAATAATTTTACCTTTCAAGTTTGTAGATTTCGTATGGGAGTTGTTGGAATAGGGTTTTGTTTTCTCTTAGATTATCATCATTTATATATTTGCTTGGGCCGAAGATTAGGTTTCGTTTACCGTCTGTGGGTTTTAGCATTGCTCGCACTGTGTCCAATGTCAAAGAATTTGTTTTTAGCCAGTCAAGGTCTGCTTTGTATTATAAATACACATCATAATGCACTGAAGAACTGATAAATATTGCTGAGTTCGAAACTTTTCTTTCATCCCACTTCTAGTCCCATTGTTCTCCTGTGGCTGTGTAAAAAAGATAACGGGCAAATTCGCTCCATTCTGGTAGATTGTTACCTGTAAGTATTTCCTCCATCTCTATCGCACTTCCCAGCTGGAAATAGCTAAATGATCCACCAAGTCCAGCTTTGAGATGCTCTTTACGACTATTTGGTACACCTTTTATCACTCTTCGAACACGCTCTGCTGTGATGGTATTTGCATAGTCTTCCATTTTTAAAGTAGGCATTTACTTTAATTTGCATATTTTATACTATTAAGTCAAACAACAAGACTATTACGTATTTTTATAAGATAAAAATTCAACGCATTAAATATTATGAATTAATTTAACTAATTCCTGATAAATTCTGACCATTGCAAAGGTATCTTGTTTACAATACTCAAGTAAATTTTTGCGAATTATCTCTTTTTCACTTTCTGATATGTTTCCAAATACCATATCTTTCCAGCCAACCATAGCAGCGGCTCCATGTTGGATTTTTAGGCTTTTGTAGCTTAGATCTGGAGATAATACAGGTAATACATTTTTAATTGAATAGCTTCCTTTAAATTGAGGATGATCATAAATTTGTTTTTTAAAAATATCCATTAAATCAAACATTCTAGAATTCATTTCTTCACAAAAGCTAGAATATTCTGGATAAATTTCGCTAATTCGTTTATTTCTACTTGCTTCAAAGGATTTGTTCCAAACCATTAAAGACCCTTGATTGGAAATTAACTTTTGTAACTTTTCAATAAAGAAAGGTGCTGGATCTGCTACTAAAGTTTCAATAAACTCAAAATGTGATAAACCTCCTTGTTCCGTGAGTATATGTAATGACCACTGAAATGGAATTTGATCATAAGCCTTATACCCATGTAGGTATGGTATTGCAGGATTATATGTCTCGTAGTCTATAAAGTATAAAGGAAATTCAATATTTGATAATTCATCCTTTAATTTAGGTAAATCTATAATCTCGTGTCCTAATTTTGCTACTTCAAGTTGATTTTTTTGTATATCTGTAAGTTTAAAATTATTTGGAATTTCTGTAAAATCTAAAATATTATTTTCAAGTAATAAGTCAATTTTTTTAGGTGTAATTCTATTAAGATCATAAATTGAATATTCTGGTAGTTTAGGATGGCAAAGATCAATACAAATACAATCTTTCGGTTTATAGCAAGTTTGGCATAAATCCAGCGTTTGATTATTCATTACATCAATTGCTTCTGATCTAGCTTGTTTTACATAATCAAGTATATTTAAAACATCATTTGTCACATCGCTAATTGAAAATAGCTGACTTAGATCTAAATTTTCTTGCAAAATATAGTCTTTTTTTAAATACAATACATATGCATTACCTAATTCATACTCTTTTTCTAAAATTAACCATTGAAATGCTATGTCATAAATATGGTTCTTTTCTACTTTTGTAGAACTCTTAATTTCATAAATATCATATTTACTTGTAAACGGATTAAAAACTAATGAATCCACCCTTGCCTGGAATTGATCATCTGTAACATTAACCTGAAACGCTATTTGCTTATCGCTTAAATTATCTCTTTTTTTGATAATATCATTGATATAATTAACGCCTTCTTTTTCAACTTCGTATCCCTGGTCTGATAAATGCCTTATATACTCATCAATCTTACGTTTATCTATTTTTCCATGAGCATAAGCCCATAAATGTCTTGGACAATCCAGATACATCAAAAAATTTGATTTTGAAAGCATATTTTATTTTTTGTTTTTGTTTTGTTCTAGTGTATCATAGCAAAGAAGTCTTTGCAAATAGTGTTGTTTTTATACAAAATTAGTATATATTCGAAGTTATTTTAATTAATTTAACATATTTATAGGTAATAGCTTAGCTATTTTAGATTTACGTTCAATAAAATGAAAAATAAATTAAGCAATATATAATTATTTCAAGTTGTATAAAAAGTAGTTAAACTATTTAGAGTTGATCAAAATATATCACCTCAATGGTTTCGCCGCACCCATGTGTCCCATGCTTTAG
>JACMQI010000026.1 GCA_014377045.1 candidate division SR1 bacterium | reverse complement strand
CTCCTTTTGCTAATTCAAGTAACATTTCTTTTGTAGCCGTCTTTGGCCCTATTGTACATACTATTTTCGTCCTACGCATATTATAAATTTAGTTTTAATTAAAGCAACATTTTTCATCAGCTCAAAAAGAGTAACTGAAGACAAACGTTCAATATTTTAATAATCTCACATCTTGCAAATATAGTCAAGTTTACTAAAAAAAGACCAAACGTTCACTAAAGTATAAAACTTTTAGTTACTAATTTGGTTTAATTATAATTATGCGAGTTTTTCTGTCTCACGAACTACTTTTTCAGCTGCAGGTAAGGCATGTGTACCAACAGAAATAGAAGTTATTCCAGCTTGTACGAACTGCTTGCATATTTCAGGATTTGAAGAAGGCAAGTTTCCGCAAAATGAAACACTCTTACCAAGTCGGACGCATGTGACAATATAGTCACAGTATGTCTGAATAAGAAGAGGGTCGTTGGCATTGTAACGATGACTAGCTTCACTTCCATCGCGATTAAGTAAAGTAAGTGATAATCGACTATCATTTCCTCCTATACTTGCCCCATCAAAGTGACAGAGAAAGGATTCAGGCTGAGTAAAGTTAATACCTAGTTCACACATCATTAATCGCTTTGGACGACGAGATTTATTATTTAAGCCAACTTCTGTTAGAATATCAACAAGTTCATAGCAGTCATCTTGTGAGCGAATAACAGGAAACATCAACACTAAATTTGGATACTGTTCCCAAGCCTTTTTAAATGCCTGGAGCTCCATAATAAAAGCATCAATATATAACGGATGTAAGCTCAATGATACGCCTTGTAAACCAGTAGATGGATCACGGTGATTTTTGAGTAATGTATTATGCCAAGGTTCAGAGCCAATTTTATCACGCATTTCGTGAAGCTTTGGACCAAACGTACGATATACAACTTCACCATGTTTATGCTGTGAATTTAACCACATTTCATAAAATAAGGATGCAGAAGAAATCAAACGCTCGCTAATGGCTTGAATACCTATGTTTTCACTCCCGCCTATATAACTTAGCGGGAACTGAGGGATTAAAAAATCACCTCGTAGTAAGCCAATGCCTTTAGCGCCTTGCTCTACAGCTTCTTGTACATTTTCTACAAATGAGCAGTTTACAACTAACTTGGTCTTAAGCCCATCTTGATTGATTGAGTTTTGAGGTGGTAGTTCCTGACTCCAATTAACTCGAATATCTGATTTTCCTGAATAAATAATGCCATAATATCCATCAATTGTAACCTCGTCTCCAGCTTTTAGTAGCTGAGAGATAGGCACTCCATCAGAATTTTTAGCACTTAAAACTACAGGAATATTGAATTCATGTCCTTTTGCAGCCGCATGAGAAGCATCATCGCCAGTATCAGCTATAATAGCAGAAATTGATCCTAATGTCCAATCATGAATAGGTGCAAATTCTTCTCCTAGAAAAATACAACCTGGTTTGAGTGATTCAGGAATTGAACCTGGAGTAATCACTTGACCATAATATATTCCAGGAGAAGTTGGGATACCACGCGCTAATACAGGAGATTCGTTATCTTCAGGACCCAAATCAGAAACTATTTTTTTTGTTACTGGTCGGGATTGAAGAACCCAAATTACAGGTTCGTTATTTTCGAAAGTTATTGAAAACTCCATATCGCGAGGTCCGCCCTTGCGCTGAGCTTCTTGCTGTCCAAACTTTACAATTTGTTGTAAAACAAAATCGGGAAGTGGAGCCATAGAAGCTAAGTCAGCTGATATTTCAACCCACTCAAGTTCACGAGTTTCAAAATTTGGTCTCAATTGCTTGAGCTGTGCATTATTTGAAACTAACTTAATGTCGAATGTGTGATTATCAGCTTCATAGCGGTAGGCTGATATTTGATTTGATACTATCGCTTCACATTGACCATAGCATGCTGATAATAGGCTTTTTTCAGTAGAAACTTGATTTTGTCCAAAGTAAACAACTCCCGCATCGGAATCAATTTGTTTTTGAACTACGATGGGCAGTGAGATTTCGTGTGAGGCGTTATTTTGGATACGATAATTAATCGCACCAATAGAAAAAGCCTCAGCAAGCAAACCCAGATATACTTTATCTACATCACTAGGAGCTTGAAGATTTACAAATAATTCAGTACGTAACACACCAGCATAGGATAGTGAAACACTATCTTCGCCAACCATTGAGCTTCTCCAACTATTGAAGTCACTTTGCGTCTTAGCATGTCGGTAAACAGTATTGCGAAATTCTTTAGGAAGTTCAACAGCCAAAATAGCTTGCTGAATTTCTTTTGATATTTGCAAAATACGTCGTGTCTGAAAAATTTTTAAAGTAGCTAAGCGTGAATAAAAGCGTTTTAAATCGGCAAGATTTTCAACTAAATTATAAGCACTATTAGATAAAATAAAAAAATACGGAACATTGTATTCCTGTTGAACTAAATCAGCAAGTGAGCTTCCTTTTCCACCAGAAACGTTTTCATAAAGACAAATTTCATCATAAGATTCAACAATCCAACTTTTATTTTGAGTTTTTGTACTCATTCTCTCCTCCAACTTTTCTATAAATTTAAACTAATTCACTAAAGCACAACACGCCTAATAAAAAGCATGGCGATACACGAAGCGAACTTCTGAAATTTACTCAAAATAACGAATATCTGTCAAGTTAAATTTTATCGATACTCAAAAGTTACAGTAACTTGCTGTGTAATATTTTTTTCACCCGCTACTACTTCTGTAGTGGTTATTTGCCCTTGGCTAGGATTTGCCATCATTTTATCATCTTGCACTAAGAAGGGAATTGGATATATAAAGTTTGTACAACTATCGCCACCTGCTTGAATTTGGGTACTTACTATTTCATTTCCACCTATTGCCTTTATTTGTGTTACACCTTTTTCATGAGCGTCTACAATCGCATCAGTTTTTAACTCATCACAAATAGCACGTTGATTTGTAATTTCGTAATTATATGGATCAAACTGATTTACACCAATAGCCGTTAACTCTTTTGCAAGTGTATTTGGTAAATTAAGATTGTTTTGCAAATCATCGATTTTGACTGTAAATCTAACATCAAATATAGTTTTTTTAACTTTGCCTAAATCAGAATTACTATTTGTCTTATATTGATCACTATAATCAGGGTATGAGTTTTTAACAGTCTGAATATTTTCCTTCTTTATTGCATTTTTGGCTAGCATATCTAGTGCTTTGATAGTCAGTTCATCTATCTGTTTATTAAGCTCGCTAGAATCAGTACCAGATTTGGAAATTACAAAAGCCATAGTTAGTTTATCATATTTGACTTTTTCTTCAGCAATTCCTAATATCTCAATCTTAGAGGTTTTTGCTTCGCTTTTATATCGTAAATACTGAAAATATACAACGGAACCACCAAGCAACATCGCCAAAATCAAAAATGAAAATAATGTAACGATAATAGAAAAATTTAAAAAATTATATCTTGGTTCGTTGGTATTTGGGTTTAGATCAGCCATAAATATTAAAATTATATTATGTAATAATGTTTACAACTTTTGGTTACTTGTAAAGTAAGTATCTATTTTTGAGTTTTGAAATCACCTTCAATATCGTATTTGTTTTTTGAGTTTTGAGAAAATATTAAAAAAGTATAAATAATATTAAACTATAAATTAACGCAAGTACCAGAAATATGTTAAAAATAAGAATAGTAGAATTGGTAGAAATAGTATATAACAATATGAACTGAAATGCAAACAATAGTATAAATGGCATTATGACTCTAGATAGTAGCCAGTAACCACTTTTACCAATATTATTCAACCTCCTTACTAAAATAGCCAAAGAAGGTATAAAAGTAAATAATGAAAAACCTATACTTATGTCACTGAATATCGAGTATATACTAATACTTGATTCTAAAAAATAAGTTGGGGGCTGATATAAAAGAGCTAACGACAAATATTACTAATTGAAAAACCAAAAATCAGCGCGGTTAGCACGCCCTTTAAAATTAGCGTAGTTTTAAAAAAATTAGTTGTTTCGAATTGATTGACTTTTTGCATAGTATAATGACTATATTTATATCTACATGCAACAATCTTTGCAAGCATTAATTATTCCACCCCACGCTCTGATCAAACGCAAATACTTTTGGATCAGTTTTTATATCACGTAACCTAAGTGGTTTAGAAAGCAGCAGTCCTTCTATCGATTTGCAACGGCTAAATGCTACATATGTCTGACCATATACAAAAGCTCCGCTTCCCAAATCTATCTCACACTCATCAAATGTCTGGCCTTGGGATTTGTGTATAGTTACTGCCCAGGCTAATCTTAGTGGATATTGAGTATATTCTCCCGTCAGTTCTTTTACCAACTCACCTTTTTCTTCGTCATATCGATACGTGTGATTTTGCCAGCTAGCCAGCTCTACTTCAACTACTTTTTGTTTGATCCGCACTTTGATCGACTCTTTATCTAGCTCAACCACTTGCCCAATCGTTCCATTTACCCAGCGTTTATCTATGTCATTTTTGACAAACATTACTTGAGCTCCCACTTTCAACACCAAAAACTTTTCTGCAGGGCACATCTCATCTTTAAATGTTCCAAAAAGTATCGCCCGATAGCTTACAACTTCACCTTCTAGTTCATCTAGGTATTTATAATTTGTATTTGTAACATCTTGATTTCGGGAGGCTATAATAATAGTATTTTTGAGAGCACTCTTGTCTTTATTGAGCAATTTTCGATTTACCCAGTCTATGATCTCCTCATTTGCTTTGCCGTATCTAAGATAACTAAGTAATCGTATAAATGTCTCATCAGTTTGCCTATAATATTTAGTAAGCTTCGTATAACTAATATTTAACTGCTGGTAAACTCTGGCCCCAAAAAAATATTCAGTATCGTATTTGCTGTAGAATATGGTCTTTTCCTCACTTCGAAGTACGGGTGGTAGCTGGAAATGATCTCCAAAAAATATAACTTGTACTCCACCAAAAGGCAATCTCATCTTACCTTTATTTATCCTAAAAAAATAATCTAAGGCATCTAGCATATCGCTTCGGACCATAGATATTTCATCTATCAATAGTGTATCGATGGATTTTATTTTACGGTTATCTCGCAACTTATGTATTTTACCTTCTTCCATCATTACCCACCCTGGGTCAGTACTGAATCTACAAAAACTATGAATCGTCTCACCATTTATTTGTACAGCTGCCATACCAGTTGGAGCAAGTACCACTACATGTTTATCAGTTTTTTCTAAAAAATAATTAAGTAGTGTTGTTTTACCAGTACCAGCGTCACCTGTTATATACATGTTTTTTTTGGTCTTTAACATGCTATTTATAGCCTGCTCAGCAATCGGGTTGTCTTTAAACATTATAAAACACTATACAGTATAAATAAATTTAGCAAATAATTTAGTGCCATAAAAAGCAAATACCTCCAAAAAGTTTATATCTTGGAGGCTTGCTTGCGAAACAGTTTCACTTCAAGACTGCGATTATACTAAAAGTTAGCCATTTAGTCTTACGAGTGACTCTGGATTACTCTCCTCTAATATTTTAGAGTATGTGCTTATCTCATCGTCTTTAATAGCAATCATGATACCACCTTGTTGCAGATTTTTTTCGATCTCCTCAGCCTGTGTTCTATCTACACCAGCTTTTACAAGACCTGAAACTAGACCACCTGTAGCTCCAATTGTCGCACCAAGAGCTGTGTTTGCAGCTAGCGCGCTACCACCAAGGGCCGCAGCGAGTGGACCAGTTACTAATAATGCACCAAAACCTGGTATTGCAAGTGCAGCTGCACCAGCTAAGAAACCAATTGCCGCGCCTGTTACAAGTCCAGAAGTTGCTCCACCTGTGATATCTGCAGCTGACGTATCATTATCTTTTTGTACTTTTACATCAGAATTCATATTTTTCTTCTCTGGATCGCGAGAAGCTACGCTAATATTATCAGTGCTTATACCGGATTCAATAAGTTTATCGTATGTCATTTGAGCTGAATTACTGGTAGAATATAATGCTATAGTTGTCATATACGTGAAATATAAATAAATTAATAAAATTGAACAAAAAAGTTCGTCATTAATTTACTAAAAATAGATTTAGTTTGTCAAGTAATTGTTCATCAAAAAAAATAG
>JACMQI010000025.1 GCA_014377045.1 candidate division SR1 bacterium | reverse complement strand
TATATGGTGGTATGAAAAATACTCAAATGGAAATTAATTTATAGAGTTATCAGTTACATAAAGGACTCATAGACAGTTAAGAGGATTGTAAGTATTTGTTCCTACTACCAACCCTAATAAATTTGTAAAATGTATATTTTTCTGAATAGATTTAAATTTATCTTCTGTAGCAACAAGACATTTCCACATTAGATCATACATTTTGCCTCGTATATTTACAGACTTAATTGATAAATTTTGTTCTAAAATACTTTCTTCAACAACTCCCTTCAGAATATTATTATCAATCTCAAGTTAATAGTGAGGTATGATTTGAATTTCCATTTTTTTAGTTACTCCTAAATTTTAATAAAATACGGTTAACAGAATATCGTTAGTATGCACGCTTATTAATAGTTAAGCTACTTTTAATTGATACAAATATTTTTGAAATTCAATAAAGAGTTTACTGATGTTTGATACCTCACCCAGACTCTTTTTTGCATCCTCCAATGAGTGGTATTTATTAGTTAGCAAAACAGGTAACTTGTCTCGGTCTAATTCTTCTACACCTGACTCAATATATTTACTCAAGACAAATTCTATAAACTCTTTTTGGTTGTCATTTAGTAAAGCAAAAATTGTGTCATGTGCGATTGCCACTCTTTCTTCTCTTGTAATTGGTTTGATATCACTATTAAAAACATATTCCAAGACATCAAATAAGTCACTCTTCTCTGCATCAATTAATTTTTGTAGTGTGGTTAAATCATCTTTACCAAAGCCAGCATCTTCTAATTTTTCTAATAATGTTCTTCTGGTCAGTGGGTTACTCCAAAGGGTTCTTAATTCTTCTTCACTTGTAAAAAAGTCAGGTAATGAGCCAAATAAACTTTGCAAAAATTCTTCAGCAGATATTGGTTTACCATCTATATCTAAGAATGAAGTAGAAATGGTATGTTGAATCTCAAGCTCTCTACTGTCACTTAACCTTATTTTTATTTTCTTATTTTTACGTTTATTGTCCTCTTCTTCATCCTTTGGCTCACGTAGTTCTTTTATTTCATAAGGATCTTGTGGTGATTTTACCTTAATCATTTCTGGCTCTGGTTCTCCGTCCCATTCTGGATCAGCAAAATGATGATAAGCATCTACAAAGTCATAAATAGTAAAAAACTCTTTGCCATCAAATAATCTAGTACCTCTACCTACAATTTGCTTAAACTCAATCATTGAATTTACAGGACGCATTAAAACGATATTCCTAATATTTCTGGCATCTACACCTGTTGATAGTTTTTGAGAGGTAGTTAATATAGTTGGTATTATTTTTTCATTGTCCTGAAACTCACGTAAAAACTGTTCTCCGATTTCACCATCATTGGCAGTGACACGTACACAATAATTGTGAGATGTACTTTTTTTGTATTGGTTTACCAAATCTCTGATAACACCTGCATGAATTTGTGTAGCACAAAAGATAATTGCTTTTTCATTTTGATTAGCTTCATCCATATATATTTTTACACGATTTTTTTCTCTGGCTTTCATTTCAATAACTTTGTTAAAGTCTGACTCTGTATAAACTTTACCCTCTTCTACCTCACCTTCAATAATCTCATCATCTGTTGTATAAGTATATTCATCAAGTGTTGTCTGAATCCTTCTTATTTTAAATGGAGTAAGAAAACCATTATTGATTCCTTCTTTAAGTGAATAGATATAAACAGGTTCGCCAAAATATGTATATGTATCAACATTGTCATGACGTTTTGGGGTAGCAGTCAAGCCTAATTGAACAGCAGGAGCAAAATATTCTAAAATACCTCTCCAATTACCTTCATCATTAGCACCACCACGATGACATTCATCTATAATAATTAAATCAAAGTAATCGGATGGATAAGCTCCAAAATATGGAGCAGGATTACCTTCTTTATCAACACCACTCATAAAGGTTTGAAAGATAGTAAAAAAGATACTTCCGTTGGTTGGAACACTTCCTTTTTTAGTAATCTCTTTTGGACTAATTCGTATCAAAGCATCTTCTGGAAATGATGAGAATGAGTTAAAAGCTTGATTGGCTAAGATATTTCTATCAGCTAAAAACAAAATACGTGGTCTTCTACTGCCATCACGTTTTAAATTCCATCTTGTTTGGAATAATTTCCAAGCTATTTGAAAGGCTATAGCAGTTTTACCTGTACCTGTAGCAAGAGTTAAGAGAACACGTTGTTTATTATTAGCAATAGCCTCTAATGTATTTTTTACAGCTATTTCCTGATAATATCTTAACTGCCAGCTTCCACCCTTGTCCTCAAAAGGAACAGAAGCAAACTTTTCTCTCCAATCATTTTGGGTTGCAAATGTTTTATTCCAAAGCTCAAAAGGTGTAAGATAGTTATTAACCAAACCTTCTATGCCTGTTTTCATGCAAATACTATAAATTTCTTTACCGTTGGTAGAGTAGGTTGTTTCTAATTTTAATTTCTCTGCATAGAGTTTTGCCTGAGCGACACCTTCACCAACTTCTAAACCTTCGCTTTTAGCTTCAACAATAGCCAACTTAATGCCTTTATAGACCAGTACATAGTCAGCAATTATTTTTTTGGCTCTGCCACCACCAGCTTGTATTTTTCCAGGAGTAATTTGGTACTCACGAAGGATTTTTGAGTCTTCAATAACACCCCAACCACATTCTCTTAATTTAGGGTCTATTAGCTCTGCTCTGGTTTCGGCTTCATTCATAGAGATATTAATTCTTTTATTACTTCTTTAGTTGATGTCAATTCACCACTAAACGCTTTTTGTAACATTGATTTTTTTAATTCATCCAAGTTTTCTATTTTTTGTTGATAAATAACTTCCAGTTTTTTAGTCTCAATTGAAAGTAAATCAAGTTTTTGGACTATAGTTTGTTGTTCAGTTAATGGTGGAATATATAGATTATATGCAAAAAGATGCTCACGGTTTACTTTTGGCATACCTGCTCTTTGTGAACCTAAAATTGCATAATCAGTAAATTTTTGAGTCAAAAGTAAATAGTATAAAAAGTCACTAATCATTTCCTTTTTAAAAGGTACTAACGGATAAATGTCAGCACTGCATAAGCCTTTAAAATTACACTTTACAACCTTCATCAAATAAGGTCGAATTTTACTATAGAGTACCATTGTTTCATCAAATAAAAATTTACCTGAAATTAGATTCTCTTCTTTTGCAGTTTTTAAATCAATTAATGTACCTTTTTTTGATTCGATATTTCCTGCTCCTATGTGAATGTAGTCTTGAAACTCTGATTTTTTGGGATCAATAAGTTTTGAAGATATTTCACATACATCACCTAAGGTTTTAGCTATCCAATCATCACTTTTATTTTCAAATATACTTTGCAGATAACTCTCAAAAAGTTCTTTGGCATTTTTTAGATTTTGTTCAGCATTGGCTTTTGCTTTGTCTATTGCAGTAAATGCTGCATCTAAAATGGTTACTATCTTTTGTTGTTCAGGAAGTGGTGGTACTAACAGTTCAATATTTTTT
>JACMQI010000024.1 GCA_014377045.1 candidate division SR1 bacterium | reverse complement strand
GGTGTATTCCAGCCATACAGCGGTGTCAAAACTTCTATCCTAATACTTGATCGCAAACGAGCCAAAGCTAGTGATAGCGTGCTGTTTATCAAAATTGCTAATGACGGGTTTGATCTATCTGCCCAGAGGCGCGAAAACACCAAGAATGATTTGCCAGCAGCCTTAAAAATAATTGAGAACTTTGAGAAAGGAATTGCGAATGAGAACCTGCCAGATAATGTGCAAATCGTATCCAAAACCAAACTCCGAGAATCAGGCGACTACAACCTGTCTGGAGATAGGTACAAAGCCACAGCGGATTATACCAATTCTAAATATCCAATGGTACAACTCGGGGAAATATTTGATGACCTTAAAATAGGCGGCACACCCTCAAGAGAAAAAAGTGAATATTTTGGCGAAGATAATTTATGGGTTTCAATTAGAGATATGGACGGAGTGTCAACCATTCTTGAAACAAAGGAACATATTGCTGACTTAGGAATTAAAAATTCAAACTGCAAGCTGATTAAAGAAGGATCACTTTTGATGAGTTTCAAACTATCAGTTGGTAAAACCGCATTTGCAGGAAAAGACCTATACACAAATGAAGCAATAATTGCGTTTGAGCCAAATGAAAAAGTAAATTTAAATTATTTATTTTATTCACTTTCAACTGCAACAAAACAAGATTCCAGTACAAATAATATGGGAGCGTTAATGCTAAATAAAGAGAAAATTAAAAAACTCAAAATCCCACTTCCACCGCTAGAAATACAACAAAAAATCGTGGAGGAAATCTCAGGCTACCAAAAAATCATTGACGGAGCAAAACAAATCACCCAAAACTGGAAACCTAAAATAGATATTGACCCAACTTGGGAAATGGTGAAACTGGGAGATGTTTCAAAAATTAAAGGAGGGAAAAGAATTCCAAAAGGCTTAAATTTTTCTAGTTCTGTAACAAATTATCCTTACATTAGAGTTGTAGATTTTAGCGAAAATTCAATAAATTTGAATACACTTAAATATATTGATAAAAAAGTTTTTGATCAGATTTCAAATTATACAATTTCTGTAAATGATATTTATGTTTCAATTGCTGGGACGATTGGTTTAGTTGGAATTATACCTAAAATCTTAGACGGAAAATCACTAACTGAAAACGCTGCAAAAATTGTCTTGAATGATGTTAAAATTTTAAGTCAAAAATATATTTTAGAAGTCCTACAATCTGAAATAGTTAAGGAACAAATTAAAATATTAACTCAAGGTGTAGGTATTCCAAAATTAGCTTTAGAACGAATATCAAGTCTTCAAATCCCACTTCCACCATTACCAATCCAAAACGAGATAGTAGCACGGATAGAACACGAGCGGGCTTTGGTGGATAGCTCCAAGCAACTAATTGCAATCTACGAAGCCAAAATCAAATCCGTTATTGCCAAAGTCTGGGCGGATGTAGAATAGCTAAGCGCAAAAAATCCTGATTTAGTTAGTTGAAATATTTTATTTTACCTCCAGTAAGATCTCCTTTGAGTCTAGCATATCGATATAAACTATTTTTTGCCGAAGATCTAAGAGATATTCAAGAAAAAGAGTCAAAGCTTGTCAAAGTATAACATTAAAACTGCCTCTTACAAAAAATAGTATCATGTCATTTATGGTATACAAATCGGTCACTTTCAAACTCACAAAACTTGACCCAAGTGTAATAAAATACTTAGATATAAGACTACAGATTTTTCTAGACTAATTTCCAAAATTTAATTATAATTGTAGTATGTTTGAAAAATCACAAAATAAAATAGAAAAACTAAAACCTGTGCGTGTTGTGGTTGAGTCTAATTTCATTGAAGATTCGCATCTATCAAGTCTTAAATTCCTTGCTGCTTTTAAACAGCCTATATCCATATCTTTTTGGGACCAATACGCAAAAGTAGGTGAAGAAAATTTACATCAGCTCTTACAACAATATAATATTTCTATTGAAGAAGACGGGAAGATTTGTCCAATTGAGATTCCTGGAGTAGATTTAGCTTCAGAAAATAAGCAAATTGCAGTCGATCAACTTGATAAATGGAAGAATCGAAAGAAGTCATAATACTAAATTTATATTCATGTCTTTTATCCTATCTTGTCTCTTTTACTCGTTTATAGGATGTCTAATAGGGTTTTTCTCACACATTTTCAATGGGTTGATCCAGAAAAATATCGTATTTAATACTCAGTATATTATCAAAACTATTTACAATTTTTTTAAAATACTTGGGATAATGACCTTAGCTACTTTGGCAACAGCTATTTGTATAATCGTTATTCCAGAATCATTTCTAAAATTTGTTGGAAGTGATGATGCTTTTTTTCACCAGCTTGTTTTTTATCTTTTTGCATTTGCAGCGTTCGACTTTGGTCTTAAGAATTAAACTAGTCTTTCTGCTTTACTCCAGAATTTAAAAAATGATTGATAGTAATCAGTTAAAGATGGAAACATTCTTTCTTGTTTCGGTAGCTTGGCTAAGATATTTTCATAATTAACATCATCTTTTGATAAAACTAGTAATTTTGTATTTGGAACAATTAGCTTGATTTGACTAATTACAAAGTCAATTTTTTGTTTAGATATGAGCCAGTCTTTGTCTTCAATATAGACTAAAATTGGATTAGACTGGTCTTTCAAATCTTCAGTAATTGTAGTGATTGTAAAATATATATTAGTTTCGATGGATAAGTCAGCTACTTCAAAGAAACTCTTCAAGTATTCAGTGTTATTTTCCAATTCCAAATTTGCTCGGTTTTCAAATATACTCTGGACTATCTTATCATCTGAATTTTGACTTAACTCCTCATAACTTTTATCTAATATTGTACCATATTGTCTATCGCTACTTAGTCCGTATTTATTAAAGTTTTCTTGATTTGCAAAATATTTTTTAGAAGAGAAAGTACCTGCTACCCACTGCCATGATAAAGTGTTTGATGCCAAATCACCATCTAAAAGATAATAGTACATCCACTTTGCACCAACTTCCCATCTTGTACCCGCAATGTTGCATATTAACATTGCTAACCACATACGCTCATGGTTGTGTAGATAACCAATTTTGTAAAGTTTAGTTACAGCATTATCAATGACTTTAATTCCAGTTTTAGCTTCCAAAATTGTAGTTGGTATTTGATCAAATTTACTAAAATCCTGCTCTCGTTTAATACTTTTAAATATTTCATCACCCATATTCAAATACACAGACTGAAAATAGTCTCTCCAAGCTAATTCTTGAATCAGTTTTGATGACTCTCGACTACCATTTTTACTTAATATTAAGTTTTTGATTTCAGTCAAAGAGATCGCACCACAAGTGATATAAGGAGACAACAACGTCACACTTCCATTTAGACTATTCCTTGTTCTTTCATAGTTTTTAGGATCAATTTTGAAAATATATTCAAGTAAATGAGTTTTAGTTTTAGGTTCAAATTTTGTATTGGTCATATTCTAGCAAGTAAACGAATTATGCTTATATTTGTCAATTTTAAGCTATACTATCTATGAATTACGTTATTTGAGAGTAATTTATTTAGCAAAGTTTGATTTACTTTACAATTTATTTATAAAAAGCAAAACTAAAACTATGATCAATAGCAAACCAAACTCCAAAGCTGACTGGTATTTTGAAAAAGAAACTACTTGGAAAGCAGTCAAAGTTAAACTACGTGAGATTTCTCTTGATTTGGGTCTTGGAGAAGAGGTGAAATGGGGCAAGCCTACTTACACTTTTGATGGTCAAATGCTATTTTTGATCCATACTTTTAAAGACTATGTCGCTATTTTATTTTTCAAAGGCTCACTCATGAATGATCCAAACGATATACTGATACAGCAAACCGAAAATGTTCAAGCGGGTAGGCAGATCAGATTTACAAGTGTTGAGCAGATAGACGAGATGAAAAATACTATTAAAAATTATATTATTGAAGCAATCAGGATCGAAAAATCTGGTATGCAAGTAGAATTTCAAAAGGCTACTGAGCTTGTTTATCCTGAAGAGTTTAACATCAAATTAGATGAAATAACAGGCTTGCGAGATGCCTTTGAAAAACTCACTCCTGGGAGACAAAAAGGATATTATCTATATTTCATAGGAGCTAAGCAATCCAAAACCCGATTAGATAGAGTAGCAAAGTCAATTCCGTATATATTAAGTGGAAAGGGAAGACTCAAAGGAAATGGTTTTGAGAAGTAGGCGACTCTTTTAAGAAATGATTAATATAGTTAAATAAAAAATTGGTTTTGAGTATAAAAGATACATTTTTATAAAATTAAATATATAAATGATATTCCTATTTTAATAATAGATGTTTATAAGTCATAAATTCGCATATACTTCAATAGTGAATTTTATCAACGATCAATTGGAGGTCTTACTAAGTTAACCTCAAAACAATTTCATGATCACATTGCGCGAAACTGTTCTCTGATAAATTAGGGACGTTTATTAATTTCTCAGAACTCAAAAATTTATGGTTAAAATTGGAAACAATATAAATTAGATTTGAATATATATAGGTTATTGTGAATTAAAAGAGTAATGAGGAAACTCGAGTATTCTTTCAGTCCGTAATTTGTTCAAAGTTCAAGGTTTGTAGAGCGACGATAAAGTACAAAAGCAATTCTGACAAATTTGTGGCTTATTAAAATCTTAGTTTACATTTACTATTAAGAAAAAGAACACAAAAAATAAGGTAACCCTAGCTCTAAACAGTTAAAGATATTGATAACGAATTAGCTTTGATATAAATTTCAAACTTGTATATTACTGAATATAATTTTGAAATACAAAAATACTTATAGCAACTGAAATACTTCCAAAAAAAACACTTCCTATTGTATCACTAACATAATGCACTCCTAAGTACACTCTTGAAAACGCAATTACTAAAACAAATAATATTGCACACACCAAGATATGATATGGAAATATAGTTGACTGAAAATTTTGTATAAATAAATACAGGCTTTGAAAAGAAACTTGAATAGTTGTCATTACATGACCAGAAGGAAAGGAGTAATGTTTTTCACTGACTAATTGAGATTGACTTGGTCTAGGACGTTTGAATATTATTTTAAGAATTGAATTAAAAAGAAAAGCACAAAATACCATTCCCCAAAACCACACAAATACAAATTGCCAATTAGCATAATTAATAAAGCAAAGAAAAGTTCCAAAGATGGGAATAAACAACCATTTATCCATTGTATTGGTAATTATTATTAATATTGCAGTAAGCCACTTCTGCCTTTTTGAATAAATCCAATTAGAGACTCTAAGATCGATATTAGTTAATTTTTTTACTAGCATTTTCTTTTATGATTATATTTATAGCTTTTGGAGCAATTGAAATTTCAAAGGGAGTGGCAATACCACCTTCGCCGTCAATATCAACTCGGAGTTTTGGCTTAGTTTCTATCAAAAAACTTTTACCTTCTAAATCTACAATTATATCTTTAAACCAAGTTTGACCAAAAACTCTTCCAAGCCAAAATACTAGTAATTTGAATTTACTCATAAATCCTGCTTTAACTATTCGTAAATTAATTTGGCTACTTTTGAGAGATGCATTTGGAGCAAGATTTATTCCACCTTGATATTGTCCATTGGCAATCAATAATTCTACAGATCTAAAATAATTTTTGGATTTGTTCTCATCGGTAATAACCAAATCAAAACTTTTTGCAAATAATAAATGATAAACTGCGCTGAATAGATAAGCACTTCTTCCAAATATGCTTTTGGTACTGTCGTTCACAGACTGGTTAATTAATGAGCTAATTCCAATGTTTGCTGTATTAGCAAAATAATCATTTCCAATTTTTCCAAGATCTATTTGGGTAAAGTAATTTGCTTTTATTACCTCCAAGGCATCATTAAGTTCTGAAGGAATTCCTAGGCTTCTAGCAAATGAGTTAGCGGTTCCCATTGGAATAATTCCAACTAACGCTTCAGTGTATACAAAGTAGTCGATAACCGATGATACTGCTCCATCACCCGAAGCAATAAGAATTATACTAGATTTAGGATTAATGGTCGATAGTTGCTTTTTCAAGTTATTGGAGTCACTAAGTTCAAATATTCTTTCAATTTCGATACCGTGCTGTGATAAAGCTTTCAAAAAGCCGCTTTTATCTTTTGAAACTTTGCGTGATTTCGAATTAAGTATTAGAAAGTATTTTCTTTGCATAAAAATTGTTTTTGGTTTGCAGGTAGTGAAAATGTTATTATTGTAATAATTAAACTTATTATTAAAAATCAAGTCAAATAATATTTCAAATCAAGAACAGAAATTGATATATTAAATTATAAGAATTTGGTAATAAATCAAAACTTTGCAAATAATATACTATTGTCTATTGTACAATAGTTAAAATATTCCTAATATAGTTTATTCTCACTTTATAACTCCTCTTCAGGAAATCCTGTAAATTTTTCTGAATTCGATGGTAATGTAATATTTTTGTTATTAACGTTTTGAGTAAATATGGATTTACTCAGCAATACTAAGGACTTTAAAGCCTCTATGAAACTCATAAGGACATAGGTTTAGTCGTATTTAGCTTTCAAAGTAATCAGCTTGGAGGTCAGAACCTGGTATTGGCAAAGTAATTGCAGATAATTACTTTGTTAATTATCAAGTAATATTTCTTATAAATTCTAAAATATATATATATCAATAGTGAAAATACAGATCTAATTTTTGTTTATTTAAAAGAAGCTTTACTACGAATTCTGGAAACGAAGAGTATTAAACGTAACTTGGGAAAATTTCTCATTAGCAAAGATAGTCTAGAGTTCAAGAGGTTCGCCCCAACCACCGAACCCAAGGATCTTATAAGCTTATATAGAAGAATAACTAAAATAATTACTTAATATAGTTTTTTTCCTAATCAGGCTTCTAGTACAATTAATATCGTATAGTACGGTAAATACTTACTGTATGGTACTTTTTAAGAAGTGATGATTAGGGTTACTTTGTTGATAAGGCTATTAATAGAATAGGTAAGCCTTGGAGTTACTAAGTTTGAGCATTTTAAGGCATCTAGGCAGATCAAAATTGCAATTTGCGGAGTCTGATGATGAGTTAATAACTACTCCACTAACACTATATTTATAGAAAAAAAGCTAAAATTTGAGAAATTAAAGACAGTCTAAGTAATGCTAAAAAATTTCTTTGGTAATGCAAAAATGCTATTTCAAAATAGAAAAACTCAAATAAATTAATTCACAAAGAAAAGAAAATTCTATAAAAAGCAAAAAAAATGAGTACAAATAAAATATCAAACTATAAAAAGATCGAAAAATATAAAGTTCGATGATTACTTCAAATCATACTCATATTAATGTAGTTTAATAATAGTATACCTTATTATTTATTATAATACTCAATCTGATATTTAGTTGACCAAAAAAAAGATTGTCATTTTGACTGACAATCAATTATAACTATCTATGTTAGTTGTTGAAAACTAGAGAAAACTTTTTGGTATGTATCTTCGTCTAATTGATTTACTGAGGTTTCTGGTATACATCTTAAAATCTTTAAAAAATAGATAAAACTTTCACAGATATTTTTATTTAGCTTAGAACCAAAACATAGTCCATCTGAAATCATGGCTTCAAATAAAATGTCTAGAATATTAAGTCGGTCTTCATATTTTGAACTACTTTTTATTTCGCATTGATAAGTTAATATTAGATGATAGTATTCTGATGTATTGATAAAACTAATCAATATGTCAAATACATATTTGTCAAAAGTGTAACTGCCATCAAGTGCTTTAGATTTTTTCAGTTTATTTTTCTTTTTTAAAGTATTATTCTTAATCCAAGAGATAATATTTAAAATCAACTTAAACAACTTTTTAAGCATTTTGTTTACAAGAATAGGTTTGTATTTTACCTAAATCATATATTTAAAGATCTGTCAAACTATTTTTTAATTCTTATATTTCTTGGAGTGTTTAGATTAGCTTATTTTAATGAGTAAATAGACATATTTACGATATCATTTTTTTGAGTACTATCTGGAGTGATGTATTGTTGAAGCTTTTTACTAAATACTCCCAAATCGTAATTTGAAGTGTCGGAATAATTTGTTTCGTCAACAACAATTGTATAGACTCCAAATATACGAAGCTCTTTTCTCAGATTTTCATACGCATTTGAATCTGTAGAATTTGATTTAGTAAATGTTGATATGATACCATTGATACTGTTTGAGACTTTGCTATTTGATAGTTCTATTTTATTTGTTGATTTACTTGTCAATTCACGATTTTCAAGAATAGTATAATCAGCGCTCAAAACCTCGCAATTTAAAAGGTATCTACTATAGTTTGCTGTAAACACATTACTATAAGAAGGATAAATGTAAGTAGTAAAGGGTAAAAATAATACTTTTGTTTTATCGCTTCGCTTACAATTAGCGGATAAATCTTTGAGTATCTCAGGGTAATCTGCATAGACTATATTCTGACTAAGTGGAAGAAAAACGAGCAGGTTTCCAATAAGAATAAAACTAAAAATTCCAATACTTATTTTTCTTATATACCTAGTAAAGTGTTCGTTATAAGTAACTAATATAACAGATAAGAGTGCTAAAAATAAACTATAAAATTTGCCAGCTTCGCGAAAAGTATAGCTAAAAGGTAAGCTAAAAAATAGCGAGTTGATCTTTTCAAAATTTCTTGAATATCCGAAATTTAGTATTAAAAGTATAGGTATTAGTAATAAAAATGGAAACAAAAGTGGTTTAAAAAATTTATCGGCGAGATAAGCACAGTATCCAAGTATGATACAAATAAATAAAATGAAAAATATATTGAGTTTAGGGCTATAATAAATGCTCGCTTTCCTTAGACTCCCTAGAGACACTGCAATGCTATTTACTTCACTAAAACTAGGTGTGTTCCAGCTTGCGGCTCCTATCAAAGCTTTTGATACTAAATTTTGATCGTCTAGTACTTTGAGACTAAAGGCAGAAATTGTTTGTCGCTGTAAATCTGGTTGCTCTATTTTTTGCTTTTCAAATGTCACTTGTTGAGGGTTATTGCTATAGCGATTGATAAATATAATAACGCTTGGTAATACAATAAGGAGTAATATACTAAATACCTTAAAAATATTGTTTAAAATAGCTGAAGAGTCAGTTTTCTTTACATTTTTATAAATATACTTTGTGTTCGAAAGGCCTATAAATATGAAGCCTATAATTGCTAAAGATATAGCGAACAGACCGTGATGTGTGTTGAGTAATGATATCAGCGTTAGAGCCCATCCAAAATTGCTAAATGAGCTAATATTTTTTTCACTAAGTAAGTAAAATTCAGGTTTTTTAAATTCTGTAAAAGCTATTAGAAATTGGAGTAGGTAAAATATTACTGGAATAAAAAGTAGGTGACCTCTTAGAACAAAGTGTTGGCCCATTAAAAATCTTTCAAATGTAAATGGATTATAAACATACAGTAAGCTGATTAAAAAAACTAAAATTTTATTACTATTTGACGATGTATAAGAATCGTTTGTCGTAAATATTTTTTGTATCTTTAGGAGAAAAAAATAGCTAACTATAGTTCCTAAAAAGAAAAAGAGTTGAAAAAATAAGCTGCTTATAGTTTCGGGATTTAAAAAACGTGTAAGTTGATTAAACGCTATATTTTCTATGACACTGAGGTCAAAAGGGCCATTTTGAATATTATAAAAATATGGAACTGTGGTTAAATCACGAAAACTAGGTAATCCTGTAAATCGAAAAATTACTATAGGTATTAAAGCTGATATAGATAGTACAATATAGTTCCAAAAGCTAGGTATATTTTGTACTTTAATGCCAAAATTTGGAAAAGTGAACTTTTGCTTTGGTTCGGAATTATCTATCGGCCCACTCAGATTGGTGAAAAGTTTTTTTAAATTGATATTTTTATTTGGTTTTTTACTTTCTATTATTTCAGTTAATTTTTTTGCTATTGGTTTTTCGGGAGGTATGGCTAAGATGATATTTGAGTTTATAATGGTAGGCCGCCTTTGAAACTCCATAGAAATACTTTTTTTCTGTGTAAGCTGTAACGTAGGCTTTGCTTCTATTTCTACGACTGTGCGCTCGAGCTCTTCTTCAGAAGATACTTTGACACTTTGATTTAGATTATTTTTTGTTTTTAAACGGTTTTTTATGAGAGTCGTTACTTCGACAATAACTGTAGCTATTAGAAGATAGTATACGTAAATCGCTATTTTTTCTGCTGTACTATCTTGTTCAAGTATGAGAAATAAAGGGATAGAAACAAGTAAAACTAAAGCTCCAATAATAAGGACTTTAGGAGAGAAACGATTGACCATTGAAAAAGATAAAATGAGAAAGAAAAACCCTATTTCAAAACTCAAAAAATAAAATAATATCGCTGATATTAGCAGTAATAATAGATTGATAATTTTTTTTGCTAAGAATATTTGAACTGCACTATTAAAAGATACTTTAAATTTATGTAGCATACGAAAATTAATCATATGGTTATATAATCTCTATATGATGTCAAGTTTGGAAAATAATAAGACTTTACAAAACTTTTAAACTTGGTACATATAATGATATGTCCAAATTTCGCCTTGAAGCCCTTTCTGATGCATTATTTGCTATTGTTTTGACTCTATTAGTTATAGAAATCAAAATTCCTGAACTTTACGAAAAGTTTACCGAAGATGCTTTACTGCACAGTCTTCAAGAAAAATTGCCATTATTTTTTGCTTATTTTCTTAGTTTTACTATGCTCGCAACTTTTTGGTATACTCATAATTTTTTATTTTCACTCATGTCCAAGTCCGTTACAAGAGGATTGATGAATCTAAATTTTATTTTCATGGCATTCCTAAGCCTTATACCTTTTTCATCTCACCTGCTAGGTCAATATACTCAAAGCAGAGTGGCAGTGGCGGTTTACTCTCTAAATATAGCTATCATGGCGGGACTAAACTGGTGGATACGCGAATATGTGTACAGTAATCCAAAAATAGAAAATCCAAAGTTTCAAGAAGTTATGGTGACAAGAAAAGATCTAGTTTATGGTACTGTGCGTGTTTGGGTCGGATTTGCTGGATCTATACTCGCAGTCGCAGTCGCGCTTATAAGTACTTATATATCTTTGTTCGTTCTTATTTTACAGGCTTTCGTTTTGATAGTTCCAGGAATGATTGGCTTGGTTACCAAGTTATTTAAGCTCGAAAATATGAAGCTTAGGGGTAGTCTGGCTCAACTGGATATCGTAGATTAGGATTTAAGTGAAAATTTGATATAGTATATTTTACCACCATTATTTAGTGCTTTTCTTTCAAACCTAGTTATAATTAAGTGATGATCTGTAAGAAAATGTGATTTATACAAGTCGTTGACCGCTACAATTGGTGTGATATTTTCACTGATTAATATTTTTAAGGTAAAATCGAAAAGTTCTTGGCTATCTGTTTTGAGGTAAACTATGCTATTTGGTCTACAAAACTGGCGATAAATATTGAGAAATTTCCTAGAAGTAAGTCGCTTTTTTGTATCACTTTCTCTTAAAAATGGATCAGGGTGAATAATCCAAATTTCGCTAACTGAATTAGGCTCAAAGTAATCTGCAAGGTGATCAATCTGACATCTAAAAAAAGCAGCATTAGTGAGGTTGTTAGTTATTGAATCGGTAGAAGCCTGCCAAATACGCTCACCTTTAATATCTATACCAATATAGTTTTTATCAAGATTTAATGCTGCAAGGCCATTGGTATATTCTCCATTTCCACAAGCTAACTCTAAAATAATAGGATTTTTGTTGCCAAAATGAGCTTGCCAATCGATACTAATGTTTTGCTTATTTGGATAGACTACTTCAATTACATTTTTTCTTGTTGTTATTTCTTGAAACTTTTTTAACTTGCTTCTAGACATCTAGTACTCAAATTCTGCAAAGCTTGGATTTATATATCGATTGTTAAGATTTAGATCGTCTATCAATACTATATCTTGTGGAGATAAAGTAAATAACTGTGCATCAAAATTTTCTTGAAGTCTAGTTCTGCTCGATGCTTTTGGTATTGTTACCAAGCCTTTTTGCAGGCACCAGTTGATGCAGATTTGGGCTGGAGTTTTATTATACTCTTTTGCCATTTCTATTATAAGTGGAATATCTAAGTCTTTACCGTGACCAATAGGTGAGTACGCAGTCAATTTAATTTTGTTTAAATTACAAAATTCCAATAGTTCTTTTTGATTTAAACTTGGGTGAAACTCTACTTGATTTGTGTCTATTTCTTGAGTTATTTTCAAAGTGTTCTTTAAATGGTTTATCGTAAAATTAGATACTCCAAAGTGCTTGGTTAATCCTTCTTTTTTTAGACTTGCTAGTGCTGCAAGTGTTGATTTTACTGGCACTGTTTGGTTTGGCCAGTGTATAATATAAAGATCGATATAGTCTATTTGTAACTCTTTTAAAGCACGCAAAAGGGCAGGCTTAACATCCTCTTCAGACATTTCATCTAGCCAAAGCTTGCTTGTAATAAACAGCTCACTTCGATCTAAACCAGAATCTTTGATAGCTTCACCAACTTCACCATGATTACCATAAATATGGGCTGTATCGATATGCCGATAACCGATTTCCAATGCGTCTTTAGTTGCCTGATAACCTACTTCTCCAGTAAGCTGCCAAGTACCTAAACCTAACTGTGGTATTTTTGTATTATCGTAAAATTGTGTAGTCATGAGGTATAATATGATCAATTATAAAATGTGTGTCAAGATATTCTTTACCTTTGATTAATGCTTGGCAAATCCATCAAATTGATCAAAGTTGCATAGCAGTTCGTTTTTTATTAAAGTGAAACAGATGGATTTTACGCTTTTTATCTCGGTGGTAAACATGATAAAGCAAATATCGAAGTTCATGTTGTAGTTTTTGCAGTTGGTGAAATGGTGCAAGATTGTTTTGAATAATGTAAGAAGAGCTTTACATTGATGCTTATGTAAAAGTTGAGTACATAGATGGTTTTCAGATAAGTGTATCTGATGATATCGTAACTCAAGATGCATAAAATTGTTCCAAATTATATTTTGTCATCTTGGGAGCTTCTCACCCTGAAGATTTTCTTGAACATCATCGAAGTGGATTTTTTGTAGCGAAGTCAAAAGTCGAGCTAAGTCAGAGCTAGTTATAATTTACTTAAGTTACATGTTTACGACATAATTAACCTTACCGTGATTTAAGCTAATTATAAAATTGTTATTACGCTAACGTTTACTGGAAAGCTAAGCGAACTAGTAGACTGTTATATTCCATTTTAGGAAATTTAATTACTAAGAACTTGAGATATAGTTCTTTTTTTCATGGACAAGATAATTTTTTGGCTTCATTGTTCAGATATGTTTAAAGTACTAACTTCAAATAAATTCACTAATATAGTTGCTCAGATTTTTATTTCAAAGTTGCAAAAGGATTATTATAGAAAATTTCAGTCTGAGCTTCCAATCGTTCGGCTTTCAAGATTAAAAGAAAAAAATATCGAAATATTATTTATAAAAAAGCTTTTTAAAGCAAATGGCTGGAGTGTATTTACGATTAATAATACTAATAAAATTAGATTACTTTTTGAATCTATTAAGCAAAAAAATACTGTATTGATCGGCGAAACTGATACCAGTAGCTTAGAAATGGAAGTAGAAGTAGCTCGGGGCCCAAAATTTTTGCTCACTGCTATGAATAAATATACCTTTGATGATCAGTATTTATGGCCTAAGTCATCTGCTAAAATAGTCTCTATGCTAGAAAAACTACAATCAAAATATGATTTAAATAAGGTCAGTATACAGGATATAGTGGGAAAAATAGACTTGCCACCGCATACTTTCGATATTGTAAAAGGTAAGGTAGACATCACTGTTATCGACAATACTATTGGCACAGATTTTATTTCACTTCAGTGTTTTTTGGACACCTTTGAAGAAATCGTAAATATATACTCTCATGCTAATTTTGATAGTCCAGAGTACGAAAATAATATGGTTATACCACCTAAACATACTATAATACTAGAAGAAATGAGCGATCTGAATGATATTTCGATAACCGAATACAATGAAATCTTAGAAAGACTTGTGTCATTGAGAAAAAAATATAATGACTTTTTAGAAGAAATATATTTAGTAGGGAGCGAGTGGCTTAAATGTGATGAGCAGGGTTTTGCTAAGAAGGACGGGGTTATTGCATACATTAGATATGATAATCATACATTTAAAGCGGTTGACACTGCTAATGACTTAGAGGGTTTTTTTAGTGATGATTCGATACGTCCACATAGCTGGTTTTGGATCAAAGGTTCAAAGAAACTTTCTGATCTTCGTTTTGAGTTGACGAAATAAAAAATTCTATTCATAAACTTTAGCATAAATTTTCATATATGACACTTAAGAATACTTTTAATATAGCCTTTTTTGGATCATCAACTTTTGTTTTACCGATTTTAAAAGATATACAACTACATAGTAGAAGTATGCTTGGGGAGCTAGCCAAAAAACAGTGGACGAGTCTCTTAGAAAGCAAGGAAAACTTTATAGATATTTTGCCTAATAGTCTTTTAGAATTAGAAGAGTCGATATTTGACCAAAGTGTGCTTCAAAAAAAAATCAATTTAACTTGTGTAGTTACTCAATCAGATAAGGAAATAAGAGGTAAGACTGTAAGCAACGTGATTGCTAACTACGCACGCGAAGCAAGTTTACCGCTTTATACGCCTTTTAAGATAAATGATGAATTAGAAATATTTGATAAGATCGCCTCAAATCTTGATATTGCTATCGTGGCTTCGTTTGGGCAGCTACTTTCTAACGATGTCCTTGCTACTTCTCGTTATGGTTTTTTAAACTGGCATCCCTCAAAGCTTCCGCTTTATAGAGGATCGACACCCATGCAAACATGCCTGATAAATGATGATCCTGATACAGCGTTATCCTGGATAGATATGAATGAATACATGGACGCAGGTGATATATATATGCAGTTACAAGTGGATCTCGACAAAGACACTACTTTTGATGAGTTAGCGAGTCAAATGGGCGATCTAGGCGAAAAAACATGGGCTATTGTTGCTGCACTGCGGGTATTAGAGGGTATGAAATCTGAAGGAAAAGATGTAGATAATGGTATGTTTGTAGCTAAAAGGCAGGATTATGGACAGTCTACTAAGACATCGCTCATTCATAAAGAAGATAGGATGGTAAACCTGGCAACACATACTGCAAAACAAGTCTATAATCACTATAGGGCGTACTCGTATTATCCTGGAACTTGGTATAAATCAGCTTATTTTAATCAAGAAGTCAAGCTAATCTTGGTCAAAGGCTGTATCTCTCAAGGTGAGTTTTCCCACTGTGTATCAAAATCTAAGGGGCTGGGAGAACAAGACGAATGGTATGTTTTAAACCATCTAAAGGGCCAAAAAGTATATCTAAAATGTAAAGAAGGGTATGTAGAGGTGGAAAAAATATGTTTGGTGAGTGGAAAAAGTATTGATTTTAAGGGCTTTATATTTGAATCTAAGGAAGAAGCGATAGCATGATAAATTCGCATATATATTTAACTCAAACGCATGTAAATAAAGACATTTTACAACGCCAAATAGTTTATTGTTTTTATGAACACAGTACATTTCAGTTAGCTGGTAAGGACATAACACTTGTTGCCCAAAATGTTCTGGACAAAAAATTTGATAGTCTGATAAATACTCAACAAGTAATATTAATGAACTTTAGTAGTAAAAGCGACTACCGTGATACAATTTTATCTTTGTACAAGTCATATAAGTTCCCAACCGTAGTTTTTTTAGGTAACCTCAACCAATATTCAACTCAGCTTCAAGAAGGAATGTTAAGGATATTAGAAGAGCCACCATATAACTTGTTTATAGTACTTTTTGCTCATAATCATCAAGAGATACTACCAACAATTTTATCACGCTCTCAACTATATCTTATTCCAAACAATCAGGTAATCAAAATATTAGACATGTCTTTGAGTGAAAAAGTAAAGAAAAAACTACCTTCACCAGGGGAATCAGCCCAAAAAATTATGCTTTCTAAATTTGATTATAATGAAATAAAAGATTTTTCTAAACTGGAGCGAGAAGAAATCGATTTTTGGCTATGGCAAGTAGGAGCTTATTTAACTGAATATTACAAACAAAGACCGCAAGAATCAATAGGTCTGGGTATCAAAAAACTCCTAGAATCACAAAAATTAAATAACGAAAACTCACTAAAAAAGTTTGTATTTGCTAATTTGAGCTTATAAAATATTAATTTATTTGTAGATTTACGATCCACTATCGATATTCCTAATAAGTTCTTTGATATCAGTGATACCTTCTAGAGCTTTAAGAACACCATCTTGAAACATAGTTACCATACCATCATTTATTGCAGTTTGACGCACTTGTACTATACTTGGATATTGCTCTGAAACTAAGGATTTTAATCCATCTGTCATAGTCAATATTTCATAGCAACCAATACGGCCTTTGTATCCCATTCTTTCGCATTTTTCGCATCCTGGAGCTGTATAAAATGTTAGCTCTTCTGGTAGTGTGATATTTGCTATTTTTGGAAGTGTTGAAAGTGACTTAATAACAATCTTTTTTTCGTTATCGTCTAGTATTGCAACTGTTTTACAGTATATACAAAGCTTTCTAACTAGTCGCTGTCCGATAACTGCCTGTAAAGAATCAGCAAGTAAAAATCCCTTAATACCCATTTCCATGAGACGAGGTATTGCACCTGCGGCATCATTTGTATGAATAGTCGATAGTACTTGGTGTCCAGTTAGTGAAGCTTGAACAGCAATTTCTGCAGTCTCGCCGTCACGTATTTCTCCCACCATAACCAAATCTGGATCTTGCCTTAATATAGATCTCAGCCCTGAAGCGAAAGTATATCCTGCATTAGCGTCGATTTGAGTTTGAGAGATACCAGGTAATTTGTATTCGATAGGATCTTCAAGTGTGATGATTTTACCTTCACCGTCATTCATACTATTTAAAAATGTATATAGTGTTGTAGTTTTACCGCTACCTGTGGGACCAGTGGTTAAGATTAATCCTTGCGGCCTTTCAATTGCTGCGTCCACTCGAGCTTTTGCGAGTCCACTAAAACCAAGGTCTTTAAGTACCAAGCTGATACTACCTGTACCAAGTAAACGCATAACTACAGAATATCCATAATTTGAAGGAAGCATAGATACACGCACATCTACATCTTTATCGTGAGCATGAAAACTAAAACGGCCGTCTTGAGGTATATTATCTACATTTAGTTTTAAGCCCGAAATAAGTTTTAGTCTTGATTCAATAGGCTTACGTCTTTCTGCAGGAAGTCTAGCAATGGTATGAAGCACACCATCAAGTCTAAATCTGATATTGTAACTTTCTTTTTCTGGTTCAAAGTGAATATCTGAAGCATCAAAATTTAGTGCAATAGCTAAAATTGCGTCTACTATATTAGATAGAGATAGGGAGGTCAAAGTTTTTTCGGTATCTACAAGGCTAAAATTATCTGTATTAAATTTAGTAAATAGATCTTCATGTAGGTCAATATTGTCATTAATTATTTCAGGTACAAGCACTGAATCATATGTCTTAATAAGTTTACTAAAACTAAGATTCGAAACAAAATACATTTTTGTTTTATAGCCAGCTCGTTTCAACCTATCTAAAACTATTTTTTGACCTGGAAAATTAGGCTGTGGAGTTGCTACCTCGGCTTCTGTTCCTACAATGTTGAACACTCCTAAGTGATATTTTATAGCATCTGCTTTCCGAATTAACGCCAAATAACCCGTGTCTATAGGAAATCCATACAAATCAATATATGGTAAACTCAAATATACCGCAGTTTCTTTGGTGTCTGCTTCGATAAAGGCATGGTCTAAATCACTTTTTATACGCTGTATTCTGAGTTTTTTAGATGTTGAAATAATACTAAGATTTACAGAATCTGGATCTCTTTCAGAAAGTGCAGGATTAAGAGAAGTTGCCATAATAAATTTTGATTTAGTACTATTTTATTTTATTTTCAAAGCCTGGTCAAGGAACAGCTGTATGACAAAAAAATTACCATAACTATACTAAACACTTGTTGATGTCAGTATAGCTTGGTAATTAAGTTTCAGTAAGATATAGTAAATTAAGCATTATTAACTGTCGGTAGTATTCTTGACAAGCTTCTTCTACTCGATCTCTTATTTTAGTTGGAATTCCAATATCATTTAGAACTTGCT
Organism: candidate division SR1 bacterium; assembly: GCA_014377045.1. Classification (GTDB taxonomy): domain Bacteria; phylum Patescibacteriota; class JACMRA01; order JACMRA01; family JACMRA01; genus JACMQI01. The sequence continues at coordinate 24,940 of JACMQI010000024.1, read as the reverse complement.
TAATGACATATTCATTTTCAATAATACTTTGATATCTACCACTTCGATGGTGATTATAAAAGAGTATTGCTTCTTTTGTAAACTGAACTAATTCCTTTTCTAAAAGCATTGATAGAAATAGTGACTCATTAAATGATGCTTTTAGCATTGTAAATTTCTTCATTCTTACTAAAGAATACTTTTGTTATGACATAGTTAAAATCTGCTGTCAATACTTTTATTTCTATAGTTTCAAATAGCGTTTGGTAGCGAAGTAGGCAGTCACGATGCCGACTAAAGTACCAAGTATTATAGTGCCTAATATACTTAAATACATTTGTAATATAAGAGCGGAGGTGTACTGTGATGTACTTATTTTCAGATAGTTTTCTACCCATGGAATCAAGAGACTTATACTAGGTACAAAAATAATAGCAACTATTATAGAAGCAATAATGTTATATAAAGCACCCTCAAATATAAAAGGACCGCGTATATAGGCATTTGTACCACCAACTAGTCTCATAATTTCTATTTCATCTTTTCTTCCATAAATTGTGATTCGTAGTATATTTGCCATTACAAGTATAGACACTAGTGCAAAGACTATCACTAATGCAAGCCCTCCAACATTAGTCCAGTGGTATATTTTTTGAAGGTTTCCAATAAAATCTTTTTTATTTTCTATTTGACCGTCCCATAGACTTTTATATCGATCAGCATTTAATGCGTCAATAATTTTAGAATAACTTTCGGTATTGTTTGGTGTTATGCTAAGATAGTTTAGTAAAGGGTTGCCACCTTTATTTTCTTTTATCGTTTCGAGTGCTTTTTTACCCGCTTCAGAATTTGCTAATTCTTTTTTTGCATCGTCTTTGGTTACAAGCTTTACATCTTTAGCGTCTGGTAAATTTTTGATTTCTTTTATAGTAGTATCAATAACGCTCTGGTCAACATCTTCTCTAAAATAAGCTAGTACTGAGATTTGGTTATCAAACTGTCTAAGCGTAAAACCCACAACTGTTGATAAGCTAGCTACAAGAGCAACTGAAGATAAACTAACTGTCAGGACAGTAATTGCGGTAGCCGAAATCCAAAATGATCGAACTAGATTTTTGAATCCTCCTAAAATTGCGTGTTTAATCATATAATCAAGAAAAGTTAAGAATCAAGTGACGTATAATAGTCAAAACAATAATGTGTTTGTGGATTTATGTCAAAGATTTAACTAGTTTTTACCTTTCAGAAAAGATAGGTGACCATTATAAAACTGTGATATACCAGAAATCTCAAATTTTAACTGCGCTAGTCTGTCAACCCCAAATCCAAAAGCTAATCCTTGCCACTTATCTGTATCAAGTTGCATATTTTGTAAAACCTTATTGTGTATTGGCCCTGCTCCAAAAACCTCTATCCAGCCAGTTTGTTTACATACCCTACAACCATTACCGTTACAAAACGGACACGAAATATCGCCTTCCATGCTAGGCTGTGTAAATGGAAAATAGCTAGGTCTTAGACGTACATTCAAATCTGGTTTATTGAAAAACTCTTGAAAAAAATGTTTGATAAGAGTAATTAGCTGACTGATAGAAGTTTTTTCTTCCACAAGCCACATATCAAATTGCGTAAAATTTATATCATGCGTGGCATCAATATTTTCATTTCTAAAAACTAATCCTGGAAAGATAACCCGAAAAGGAGGCTTATGATTCGTAGCATAACTAACCGCATTGGCAGTAACTTGAGTTCTCATTACATAATTATCTTCATTTTTATCTTTTTCTTGTAGGAAAAAAGTATCTTGCATATCGCGGGCAGGGTGGTAATCAGGTGTATTGGCAGAACTAAAATTGTTCCATTGAGTTTCTACTTGTTTACCTTCAAAAACATCAAATCCAAGCCTTGAAAATATATCAACGATTTCTTTGATTATAAGACTAAGTGGATGCAAGTCACCAGATGCTCCTTTGTAACTTTGAGAGTGAAAGGAAGGATCAAAAACTGTATAATCGTCTTTTTCTTGATACTGCTGAATCTCTAGTATTCTGACATCACAAGCGTCTTGAATTTCTTTTCGAAGTAGACTAAGCTCTTTACCTAAATCTTTTTTTTCTTCAGGAGTTGCTGCAGTAATCAAAAGTTTAATTTCAGCTATTCTTCCACCACTGTTTAATTCATCACGAGCCTTAAGGCAAGTTGAGACACTATTGAGCTTTTCAAACACAGTTTTATACACAGTAGACATATTTGTACTTTTAAAGGTTTTATAAAAAATGTCAAAGTTGTGCTAATGGTTTAGCGATAGTAATTGACAGAACATGCGAAAATTACTATTAGTTTAATTATACTTTTTACACGCTAGAGGTATTCAAAAGTGGATAATGAAAGATATGAAAGAATCGATCTCGATGTAAGTAATTATATATACTATCTAATACTCTGTTTTTTTATTTGTGGAGGATCCTTACTGTTTGCCAATACAATTTTAGAAGGAACTAAGATTCAGTTTTACATAGTTTTAATTTTATGCATACCATATGGCATGATATTAATAAAAGTACGAAAGTTAATTGATAGGCCTAAAAAGTATTTTATAGTTATTTTAAAAGATTGTGGAAATATCGTTGCGTTTCATGAAGGAATAAGAACCCCCGAAATAGTTTTGCTAGTTGAAGCTTTAGGAGAATATCTTATCATTTCTACAAATTCTATTGATAGAAAAATAAAAATACCTTTTTTTATCAATAAAGCAAAAATCGTATTTGAAATTAATAATATTTTATTTTTTTCAGCATTGAGATAATAACTAAGTTCCAGTATGGGTAGAATGATTACCTATTTATACTGGAGTATTTTTTTAATCTAAATATGTATTTAAGGTGTGCTATCTAAAAGACTTTGCAGTTTATGCTTTTTTTTGAAGATTAAATACCATCTTTCTAACTATAAATCTAGGTAAAAATCTCAATAGTATAGTAAATGCATTATTGACAAATCCAGGAATCAAAATAACCTGACCATCTTGCATAGCTTCATAACCAGCCTGAGCAACTATTTGAGCGTCCATTACATTGACTGAATTAAATAATTTTGACGATTCTAGTTTAGCTGTTTTTTGAAACCTAGTTTCTGTAGGGCCTGGACATAACACTGTCACAGTAACTCCGCTTCCTTGTAATTCCTGCGAGATGCCTTCTGAAAAAGAAAGTACAAAAGCTTTTGTAGCGTAATATACCGACATAAGCGGTCCTGGTTGGAAAGCTGCAGTAGAGGCCACATTTAAAATACGACCAAATTCGTGATCTTTCATAGCAGGTAAAAATAGATGCGTCATCTCTGTAAGTGTAACCATATTTAGCATCATCATATCATAATTTTTTCCAGCATCAGAATCTATAAACTCACCATAATCTCCAAACCCAGCATTGTTTATAAGATAATTAATTTCGATTCCCTCGTTCGACATTACTTCATATATTTGTTGTGCACAGTCTGGTTTTGCTAAATCGCAGGCATAAATATAAACATTTACATCATAAACTTTTTCAAGAGTTACTTTAATTTTTTCTAAATCAGATTTATTGCGGGATATAAGTACTAAGTTAGTTTGATTTTTGGCAAAAATAGTGGCTAGTTCAAGTCCAATTCCGCTTGAAGCTCCAGTAATAAGGGCTGTAAGTGTACGATCCATAATAATATTTGATTTATTCTATACTTTCTAACCATTTTTCACAATCCATAGCAGCACGGCACCCGTCGCCAGCAGCAGTTATAGCTTGTCTATAAATAGTATCCTCCACATCACCTGCGATAAAAATGCCTTCTATTTCTGACATTGTACGGTTTTTTGGAAGTAAATATCCTGCTTCGTTCATACTAAGCTTACCTTTGACAAAATCAGTGTTAGGGATGTGACCAATAGCTACAAAAACTCCATCAATAGGAAAATTTGTTACTTCTTTTGTTAAACTATCTTTCAAATCTACACTTCCAATTTTTGTTTCACCATTTAAAGACACGATAGATTTATTTAGTAACCATTCTATTTTTGGGTTAGTTTTTGCTCTTTCTATCATAATTTTACTAGCACGAAAATTTTCACTTCGATGAACTATATAAACTTTACTTGCAAATTTGGTTAAAAAGTTTGCCTCCTCCATGGCTGAATCACCAGCACCAATGACTATTATTTCTTTATTTTTATAAAAGAATCCATCGCATGTCGCACAGCTATGATACCCCCGACCAATATATTTTTCTTCTCCAGGTAAGTTTAGGTATCTAGCACTTGCACCAGATGCGATAATCACTGCATCATAAGTAGTTTCACCCGAATCATGGGTAAGTGTAAATATCGGTTTTGATCCCGACACACCATATTTAAAATCACGAACAGTTTCAAATTTAGTTTTGGCTCCAAAACGCTCTGCCTGTTTTTGCATGTTTTCCATAAGTTCTGGACCTTGAATACCGTTTACAAAACCTGGAAAATTTTCGATTTCTGTGGTAGTTGTCAACTGGCCTCCTGGCTGAATTCCTAAAAATATTGTAGTATCAAGATTAGCTCGACTTGTATATATACCCGCTGTAAGACCTGAAGGGCCTGATCCAATAATTGCTATTTTTTGTGACATGACGATTAATATATTACCATATAACTAAAATTGTTGTCAAACAAAACTATACTATACTGATGGTGCTAAAATATTTATTTTAATAAAATAGAAATATTTCAACTAATATAAAAATAGTTACTGTTGGAGTTGGAAATATTGAAAAATTTTATGACGTATAAGAGCCTGCAGGCTATTTTATATTTTTGAGCACATACCTACAGAATAAGCCTACCTCTAATTTACTAAAATTTGTGAGGTAGGAAGAAGATTACTGTAGGAAATATCCAAACAATGAAGAGTGTTGATTAATTAATTGATCAAATTCAATTTTGGTAATATCTGGTGTTATACACTGGACAACCTCATCAAACTGATCGCAATTAACTGATTTTGTATTTGTGTATTTTATATTTCTTGCGTATGCAAAGTACTTTTGTGTATAGTCATCACAATTTATTACAATTTTACCCAACGATGAATCAATTTTAAATTGATATTGATTTGAGTGTCCATCAGTAATATATTCTTTTGGGAGTATATTGTGGAGTACTTTAAATGCAAATTTGGCATGATCTAGTAGTAACAAAAGTGAAGTATCTTGTTCTGCTAAGTGGTCATCTATTATCTTTAAACCAACCGATTTTTTTCCATGAATATCGAATTCAATCAAATCTTGATGAAAACTTGATCGCGAATTCCATATAGTCCTGTACTTAGGAAACAGTAGCTTAGAGGGTTTCTTTAGAATTTTCGAAATTATTTTATGATGCTTTTTCAAATTCAGTAACAAAATTGAAGTATCGACTAAGTCGTAAAAATCAAAAGTAAGAGCTTTACTTGGTACGCAAATTTGATGAGATTCATTTTGTAATTTTGTAATTGTTGACGCTTTAAAAACTTCCTCGATTAAGTCAGTATATATTTCACTCGCGTGCGAAAAAGTACGTTCTATCTTATACTCTAAGCCTAATTTAGTAACTAAATCTAAAATCATACTTTCGCTGAAAAAATGCATTAGTTCATGTGGGGGCTTGAACGGAGTATCAAATATATTGATAGTACCATTTACACATAACAGGGTTTTGCTTGGTATAGCTTTATTGTTTTGTTTTAGAAAATTTGTAACCTGCAAAAAATTATTCAAATTATTTACCTTTTTGATCAATGTTATCTATTTGCTAACTACTGTAATTATATTACAAATAGTTACTGTTTTATAGTTAAGAATGTAAGGTTTTATTGTCAAGTTAAAATACTATATGTCGTTGACATCATATTTAATATGCTATATATTGAGTCGATTAATTCGTAAATGGACTTTTTTCATAGTAATTGTTATAAATTCCTACACATTTGATTTTATTATAAAAATAAGGTATAATAAACTCAAATCTAATAAAAATTTATGCAAAAATACATTCAAAATCATATTCAACTTAAACTCCCAAGCTATAAAACAATTTTGTTTACTTTACCAATTGTTTTGATCTGGAGGGGAGTATGGGGTATCGCTGATTTGCTATTGGTCCCAGAAAATAAATCTATAAGTTATATATTAGGCATAGGCGTAGGTATGATCGCTGTAGTATGGTTTAAAATTCCAAATGTTTCTACTGTTGAGGAAATAAATCCCGATCAAGAAAAAATTTATGCAAAACATTGTCTCTCAACAATCAAATCAATCAGTAAAAGAAAAATCTACTTTTGAACAAGCGAAAAATCTTATTAACTGCGTTAAATAAAGTTGGCTTACAAAGTTCAATAGAAAATGGTCAAAATAGTGCTGCTGATATAAACCGAATCATGGATTTTTTAGCATGGGTTGCTCTTAAAAGTAGCGATACTAGAAGTTTAAATTTGAAATATGATACTCGTATCTTTCTGTTCTTGCAACTGAAGAAATTACGTTGGACATGCTTTTAGACGTATCAGAAGAGAAATCTATTCTTTCGTCATTTCTAATCATAGCTGAGAGCAAAAATTATATTAACAGTGAACAAGGTAATTCTATCCTAAATTTACTAACTCCAAATAGTAAAAAAATTGAAACAAAAGATCAATCAAATAGCGAGCAAACTCAAGAACTAAAAAATATTCTTAATTTTGTGTTGTTTGGCCTAAACGGTGAAGTCAAATCCCTATCAGAAGTTAAAAACTCAGCTGAAGATTTTTGGAATTCATTCATTTATTTCTTAGAAAACAATAATTATAAGCAAGGAGAGGTAGATCCGTTTGATAAAACTATGCAAATGCTAGATCTGAGTTTAGAAGATTTTATTGGCAATTATAAAAATTATTTAGTGGCTTTTAGTCATCCATCCTTACTCGGCAAAGAAGTCGAAGAGATTGAAAGACAGATCGTAAGAGCTTTGGAACATCGCAATTAATATTAGAAGAACATTGGCACTTTGTTTGACAAAAAATATCTTCTCTTTTAAATTTAAGTCATGCTTATCGTCTTTGGACTTGGAAATAATGAGGAGAAATACTTGAATACCAAACATAATATCGGACGAAAAATAGTAGAAAATTGGGCAAATATGTTTGAGCATACTGGCTTTAAAAGAAAGAATGGATTTATTGCTGCTAGGCTAGATAGTTTGAGCGTTCCTGTATATTTTGTATATCCTACAAGGTATATGAATACCAGCGGCGAGGCGTTAAGCGATTTTGCCAGGTTTTTTAAAGTTGATAAAAGTGAAACGCATTTACTTGTTTTACAAGATGACAGCGATCAAAAAGAGGGTTGTTGGAAATTAGTGCAGGGCGGTAGAAGTGCTGGACACAAAGGTATAGATAGTATTCACAAACACATTTTAGGAATAGAAGTAGATCCAAACAATCTTTGGAGAGTGAAAATCGGTATTCGTCCAGAACAAAATAGCGAAAAAAGTCTAACATTTGTACTTAAAAGATTTTCCCTAATCGATGATAAAACTATATCTAAACTCTCAGATCTTTGTCTCAAACAAACAATAAATATGGTCAAAGACGACTGGTCAAAAGTTCAAAATATCATCAATACAGAAAAAGTTGCTTAAACATGGTAGGTTTTTATGATTCTGGCCTTGGTGGACTTACGATACTAAAACAAGTACACAATTTATTACCTAATATCAAAACTATTTATCTTGCTGATACGCTAAGCTGTCCACTTGGAGAAAAAACCAACGAACAAATAATATATAATACAAAGCTTGGAGTTTCTTTTTTATTTGATAAAGGGTGTGATTTAGTTATACTGGCATGTAATACTGCTACAGCCGTTGCAATTAGAGAGTTACAAAATAATTGGTTACCAGAGGTACATCCATCAAAAAAAATACTTGGAATTATACGACCAGTGTCTGAGAGAATGCTTCAAATTCATACAAATCTGGAAATTAATATTGGCATCATGGCAACTCCAGCAACTATTCGCTCAGAGTTTTATGATCATGAGATGAGGGCGACAGGGTATCAGAATATATTTTCTGTAGAATGTGCTGGTTTGGCAGACAGTATCGAGCGAGAGGATAAACAAAAAATCAATGATATTTTAGACAAAGCCTTTGCTACAAAAAAAGAAATAATTTGTCAATTAGACGTTCTTATACTAGCCTGCACACACTACCCTATAGTGAAAGGTATAATAACTAAAAAACTCCAAAAATATGGAGCCAAGGAGAATATTCGACTGCTTTCACAAGGAATCATGGTAGCCGAAAGACTGTATATATATCTAAGAAACCACCCTGAAATATCTCAGGAAAAAGGTATCAATAGATATTTTGTGACAAGCGAACCAGAAAATTTTCAGAAAAAAATGAAAAAGATATTTAGAATTGATAGCGATGTAGAGAAAGTTCTAGAATAAATAGAAAAGCACTCTTGAAAAACCCAAAATCAGTGATAGATTAGATACAAGTTATCACTTTATTATATCATATTTTAGAGACTTTACAAGTTTTTAAAATATATTTTTAGTGATAGTCTATCTTTCATACTCTTTATAAAGTCAAAATCAATGAAATCACAATTTCGTTCACTTTTCAAGTTCCTATCAACTGCTCTAATTGGCTAAACTATATCTTGAGTTGGTACTATCTCTTCAGCTCAAGGTCAAGTAACCAGTATTTAACAGCTCCAATTAGTTATAAAACCAAATGGACAAGGTCCTCACTGTATCGATATTGACGTTTCTAAAATTGGAGTAATACAAGGTGCTAATAATGCTAAAGTATCACCATGTAGAAATATCCAAGAACAACGTTTTGTACTTCAAAATACTGGAAACGGTATGGTCAGATTTCAAATGCAAGCTAACTCTAGCCAGTATTTAAATCATTAATAATGTGCAGTACAGCTACGATCAGTATATTCAGATGCGAGATACATTAAAAAATCTCGCAAATGCTACTTATAATCAACCTTTTGTACTTGCTCGAAATAGTAAAGGAGAAAGAATTGGTTATATTGCACGCTGGGAATTTATATCAGAACTACTGGCGATGATATGGATTTGATGGCTAACGACATAGGATACGCAGGCGGATCAATTACGGAATTATTAACCGTTATTACCTCTCCTAATCCTAGATTATCTTACGCACTTAGTTTTGCAAGTGGTAGTTATACCTATTCGTTAAATCCATAAGTCTTAGCGTGTAAATCAAGCACTGGTCAAGTATATCTGAGCTACATTTAACTTCTAGTTCTTGGGCAAACTCTTTACGAGCTTTACCGACTCAAGGTGTATATGCATTTAATATATACGCTGATGTGAGTTGCAACTAAAACTTGATAACTCTTCAATTATAAGCAATTAGTTTAAATATTAATAGCGTTTTTTTTATGATTTATAATTTAATTTTTGTACTTACATTACTATTTTTGAATATTGCGATATCGCATTTACAAAAAAATAGCACAAATTTAATTATATTAAATATAATAGTAGCTATTTTTGCAATCGTTGTCTATTATAGCAATAATACTGTAGGGCTACAAAACTGTTACATATCTAGTTTAAGTGCTATATTTAGAAATACAGCTATTTTAGTTTTTATAATTGAACTGTTTTATGTATAACAGGTATAAGTCTAAAAAATAATATTTTTTTAACAAAAGTGTTATTATTTTATATTCGAATTATTTTATACTTTGCACTTGCTTTTGAAACCACAGACATCTTTCTTTGTAGCTATCAAACTCGTCAAATGATGACCCACAAGGTGACAATACGATATTTAGTTCTATATCTTGCGAAGTTATAGATTCTATCATAGTTAGATCGTTTATTTCTTTTAATTGAGCTATCTGGTCAGTGATCCAATGCTCAAAGCCTGAAACAATCGTTGTTTTGCTGGTCAAGTTATCAGTTACTGCTTGTTTAAATGTTTCTCGCATTGGCGTGAGATTTGCACCAAGCATTTTATAAATATTGGACAGTAAATGTTGACCAACTTCACCTGTATAATTTATTTTATATAGTCTATTTATAAGCTGCGTATCCAAAATACTTTGTGAAATATTAGTCAGATCACCGCCCTTATCTTTACCAGCTATAAATAGCCAGATATACTGGTTTGCTTTATCAGTCAAGGTTTTGATAGCTGCAACTACAGCGTCAGGCTCAGTTGCAGCACCATCATCTATAAAACGCACGGTCAAACTAAGCGATTTTTCAAAATTTTTAGCTTTTATGACAATAGGTGATATAAATGCGCTAAATACTTCTTGTCTGTGAGAAAGTGGTTTATATGAGTCGAGTGATTTTTGGATAGTTTGTTGATGTGTTTGAAGATGAGACAATATTTGGACTTTTTGAGTCAAATCAAATTTATTATCTATTACTTTTAGATACACCAGGACCGCTTGAGTGATATTGCTTTCATTATGACTGCCTTCTAGCGAACTACTAAATCTTGAGGCTATTTCGTGCGCTAAATTACTAGAAATCAAAGCAGTATTATCAAAGCTTTTTTTTGACTGGCTGTGATCGAGTACTGATTCGGTTATTAGGGTTATTTCACCATATTTTTGATATTTATAAACCGTATCTTTTGCTTTCCAGTACTCTATTGGTGTGCCATGTTGATCTTGATGGTCTATATAGTAGTTTGTGATGATACCGAAATGAGACGAGATAGTTGCAAATGCTAAGTCTTGTAATTGAAAAGATGACGCTTCTACTACAAAGTATTCAGTTGAATTGATTTTTTGATTTATATTGGTCCAAAACTGGTATGGTGATATATTGGTTGTATTTCCGCAATAGTGAGAGGTGACAATCTGAGAGTTCTGCAAAAAGTGATTTAATAGGCTAGAAGTCGTACTTTTGCCTTTTGTGCCTGTTACAGTGATGATCTGCTCTCGGTATCTTTCATAGAAAAATACTAGACTACTTTGAATACTATCTTTTCCATGCTTGTTTCTAAACTCCTCAAACTCAGGCTTAAGAGACCATATTCCAGGTGCCTTAAAAGCGATATTTAATTTAGATTGTTTTAAAATATCCAAATAATTGTCACCACTAAAAATATTGTCTTGAATGTTCTTAAAATCTTGCAATATAGGGTTTGAAAGGTTGATTTCTCGTTGGTCTGCTAAAAGTATCTGAGAAGGTTTAATATTTACTACATGTAGTAGCCAATCTATAAACTGAAGATTTTCCTGACCCAGGCCTATGATACCAATTTTTTCATTTGAGGGTAACGATAACAGTTTTTCAAGATACATAGACCCTGATGTTTTTCACAAATTTAGTTTTTGTCAACTTATTTATGCCTAAGTAAAGCTAATTCCATTTACAACGTAAAGAACAAGTTGAACAATAGTAAATGATGCAAGTATAATGATCAAACCAATCAGAGCATTACGTAGGTAATCTTGACCTTTTTTGAATTGTGCAGCATTTCCTCCAGATGTAAGCATATAATAGCCACCAACGACAAAAAAGAAAATAGTGACAATTGATGAAATAGGAATGAGAAAATTGCTAATAATATTTAAGATAAAGGCCTGAATGGCATTTTTGTTTATATTTAGAGTAGAAGTTCCTGTAATAGTTGCTTTTATAAGCTCTACTAACGGACCTGCAATAATAATAGCAACCAATCCTAGTATACCATTAGTAATAGCATCTTTTCCATCGCCTTTTGCACCTGGAAGAGATGAAAACATATATTTGTAACCCCCATATATAATGACTGCAATCGCAAAAATCGAAGAAAGACCTATAAGAGAAGTTGTAATTTCAGTCAGAAATTTTATGATCGGAGCAGTATTAAATGTTCCACCTGAAATTGTACCGATGACAAGAGCTTTGATAATATCATAAGATAAAACTATAATTAAACCTATAATAGCAGCTTGAATAGCTCTTCTACCATCTGCTTTTTGATCAAACCCTCCAAGAAAATACAGATAGCCTCCATAAATAAGGACTAATCCAGCAACTATAGGGGCAAGGTTTATTAAAAATGTTGTAATCGCGTTTAACAAATCTTCAATGGTATTATACTTTAAAATTTGAAAATCTGTTAGCGACTGTGCAAAAGCTGGTATCGTTGTAAAAAATAGCGTTGCTAGGATTAAAAAAGTCGTGTTTTTTAAGATTTTAGGCATAGTTATTTATTGATATTTGTATTGAAAAAGCTTGATATATCAAATGAAGTTCCATCTTTAACAAAGAGTTGAACAAAAGTATTTACGATAATGAAAGCCCCAAGAATTAGTCCAAAACCTACAACTCCTGATTGAAGATTTCTTTTTGCATTTGCCAAGCTTTGTCCTCCATCTATACCGCTATAAATCCATATAAACCCGTTGTAAACGATAAAGAAAAACAGAAGGTTGAGCGCAAGTGACGATATAAACCCATAAGCTCTTGTAATTATACCGCCAAGTGATCCAGGAGAAATAGGGCCTTTGCAATCAGTTGGTATAATAGGATAATGACTAGGGTCAGTAATTTTTGCGATATTGCCTATGGTAGTTTTAGAAACTGGTATTGTACATATTGTAGAACTAGGTTTGTTAATGATAGGACTACCAGCGCTATTACTAGAAGTAGTATCACCGCTAGCGTTAGTTATATCACCAGGAGCGGCAGGAATACTATCAACGACAGGTATTGTAATTGCCCTAACATCAAACGTTCCTAAAAATGAAAACACCAATAAAGCAAGCACCGATATAAACTGTGCTCGAATAAAGTATTTTTTTAAATTACCGTGTTTCATAATATTTATAACTATATTATATCTGATAATTAGATTTAGTGCAAGTATACAATTTTTTATTACAAGAGAAACGTTAAAATCTTTAATTTTATATAGTAATACGTCGATTTTAACAACAAAAAAGCATAAATTTGCATAAAATAAAAACCTCATGTATAATAGGCACTATAATAAGTAATAAAAATTATAAAATAGTTACTTTAGAGCAGAATAGCTCAAATAAAAAACAAAAACAAAACAAAAAAATTATGTTTTTTCCAAAAAAAAATCTTCATAAGAAAAATGTTATTAATAAAATTAAAAGCATATTTTCAGGTAAAATCTCAAATAGAAAGTTAGAAAATATCTATATTAAAAACATTAGATTTATTTTGATGTTGGTATCTTTCTTTTTTGTACTAGGATTATTTTTTACTGTAGGTTTTCAAATACTGCAAAACAATTTTTTTAAATCTTTTGCCTCTAGTGGTTCAGTTGAATTTGCGCAAAATATATCATCTAAACTCGAATCAGTAAGGCCAGATATAATCATTAAGGCTTCGCAAACCAATACTAATGATGTATCTATAAACTATGCGGTAACGGGTGGAACTGCAAAATCTGGATCTGATTTTAGTGGAAATACAAGTGGTGTGGTAACTATTAAAGCCGGAGAATCACAAGCTTTATTACCATTAATTGTAATAGATAATAAAATTGCTCAAGATAATAGAACTATACAGATAACACTTTCCAGCCCTAGTGTTGGAATGACGCTTGGAGGTATAACTGTACATACTTATACTATATTAGATGATGATATAGAAAGTAACTTGCAAACATACGATAGTGAGACCCTTCCAGTTACGAGCGGGCTAAGTATGAGAATGGATGCAGGTACTGTAGCAACAACTGGATCTAATGTAACAAGCTGGACAGATCAAAGCGGTTCCTACAATGACGCAGTGCAAAATACTGTTCCTAATCAACCTATTTTAGTCAATAATGCAATCAATGGTAAGCCAGCAGTTAGATTTGATGGAATAAACGACAGCCTTTTGACTACAAACAATATTATTCCGGCGAACTCAAACTATTCAATTTTTACTATAGATAAACGAAATGCTGCACCGAATGCACTTTGGCCAATTGTTGCAAATGTGACTAGTTTTAATACTAATCAAGCTTTGCATTTTGGTTATCAAAATAATACTACTTTTAGATTTGCACAGTTCGGACAAAATGTCGATGCCACTGTAGACGGATATATACCTAATAATGCTAGTCTTAGCTCTGGTACCTTTGATAGTACTGTAGGTCATAAACTTTATAGAAATGGTCTACTTTTAGCATCTGATGCTGCGCTTACTGGACTTACCAATACTGATAAAATAGCTATAGGAAATTGGAACAATTCAAGTTTTTATTATGGTGATATAGCTGAAATATTGATTTATAATAGAGCTTTATCTGCTAATGAACAGAAACAAGTTGAGTGTTATCTTTCTGCTAAATATGGAACTGGTGCTGTAGGTTGTAGTGCAAAACTTAAACTACACTTTGACGCTAGTTCTGGTACAGGACAAACAGTTGATGGGGCGTCAGTAAGTACTTGGGAAGATAAATCTGGTAATGGAAATAATGCGGTACAGACGATATCAGCAAACCAGCCAACCTTTCAAAGTGGAGGTATAAATGGTAAGCCATCAGTAAGATTTAATGGTGCGGCGAATACTATTATTGGAACTCAAAATAATTTGATATTAAACAGCTCATTTACAAATTATATAGTATCCAAAATATCTGGAAATGGTCTCTATTATGAACATTCTACTGATTCAAACTCTAACCCAGATTCTTCTTATTTATATTCAACGTCTGATTATTCATCCTTTGTAAAAAGATCTGGTCAATCCTCAGCAAAAGTTATAGGCACTAACTGGGGATCGAACAATACTCCACAAATAATTAATCAAACTTATGCTGGCAATAATACTGATCATAATCTTTATTTAAATGGCACCTCGCAAACTTTAACAAACCCAATTGCTTCGAATGTAACAGGTAGTGCTTCCGCTCCTTTTTTCATTGGAGGTAGAAGCACAAATACTTTTTCAATTACAGGAGATATATCGGAGGTAATAACACTGGGAAATAACGTCGCTTCGACACAACGAACAATTATTGATAATTATTTGTCTGCGAAATATGCTATATCTATAAGTAATAGTAAATATAGTTTAGCTTCTGGTGCTAATAATAAACTTATTGGTATTGGTAAAGAGGATGACTTAACAATTAGCCAATCTGGAGGATCTCAAGGTTTAACTATTTCTGATCCTACAAATACCTTGGATACAGGTGAGTATGTCATGGCTGCTCATGATGGAGGTAATAATACATTATCTACAACAGATATTCCCGCTGGAGTTAGTACTCGCTGGAACAGAATTTGGGGCATTGGTAAGACATCTGTAAATGGTATAAACGCTACTCTTTCTTTCGATTTGTCACAGTACTCATTAGGAATTCCTGGAGTAACTTCAAATTATAAATTATTGTATAGAAATGGTACTAGTGGAGCTTTTACTGCTCTTGCAACAACAAGCACGACTATTACCAACGGCGATCGTGTATCTTTTGCGGTTTCAGATACAAATTTGCAAGCTGGTTATTATACATTAGGTAGCGCTGATACTACTGCTTCACCGCTGACAATTCTAAGTACTCCTAGTGGATTTACTGTTTCTAAACAAGCTAACGAGACCGCTGTAAATCTTTCTTGGAGTGCAGTAACTGGTGCAACTGGTTATAAAATCGAGTACTCAAATGATAGATTTAGCTCTAATATAAGTTCCATCTATATTGCTGGTCTTTCTGCAAGTATAACTAATTTAACAACTGGACCTTATAGCTTTAGAATTACAGCGTATAATACATTACAAAATTCTATTGCGAGTCAGGCTCAAGATATAGCTTTTGCTCCTAAAATCTCCGCAGTTACTCCAAACACTGGAGCTACAGTAGGAGGCTATAATATAACGTTAACTGGTATCAATTTAGACACTCGAGAAAATCTAAAGATAACATTGAATAATCCTGGTAGTGCTATTACTAATTATGAAGATGTTAGTGTAATTGATACTGCTACTTTGATTTCACAAGGAAAAATGCGACCTGATTGTGGTGACCTTAGAGTCTTAGATTCTGCTTCTATTAACGCACCTTACTGGATTGAATCAGGATGTAATACTACAAAAACACTAGTTTGGTACAAACTTGCTACCTTGCCAGCAGGTTTAAGTGATATTTTTATCACATTTAATAATCCTGGATTTGCTAGTCAAAGTAGTATAACAAACTTATCTTTTGGTGCATTATTTAATCCAGCGACAAACAAACTCTGGGTTAAGGCAAACGCGGGAACGAGTACAACTACTAATGGAGGTATTGTTTCTAAGTGGCAAGATCAATCTGGAAATGGTAATGATCTTAATATTCAAGGTGGATTTTCTGGAGCAACTTATCAAAATTCAGGTATTAATAATCAACCAACTTTACAATTTAATGGATCAAATAGCTATTCATTTACAAATCGTGTCTCGGATATTCGCTCTGTATATATAGTTTGGAAAGAAACCGCACCAGGAGGTGGAGCTGGATCATTTTTACTTGGAGATACTGGCTCATATGATTTTCATAGAAGCGGCGATGGTGCTTATTTTGCCAATGGAATTGCTAGTGGTAATATCACAAGTGGAATATTTCGAATAAATGGATCGGCTGCTAGCACCATTTCTACAGTCCCAATTTATAACCAACCATTGATGTTTTCACTTATAACTACTGGAAATGTAGGGGCAAATACTTTTGATAAAGATAGAGGTTTTCATGGACCATTAATTGGTTTGACAAGTGAAATAGTCATTTTTAATACGCCACTTGATACAAGTGATAATGCAAAAATCGAAAATTATTTAGGGAAGAAATACCGAATACTTTCTAATATTCCTTCACAATCATCTGCAAGTTTGACAATCCCATTAAAAGTTACAATTGGAGGTAATAATGCTACCACTTCCGTGATAGGTGGTGCCAAAAATTCGTTTTTAGTAAATGTACCTGCTGGATCTACAGGACCTAAAAATATCGTAGTCACAGATAATAATAATCAAACTGATACACTAGTCAATGGGTTTACGTATGCTGCTCCTACTATTTCCTCCGTATCACCTAATTCAGGTAGTACTGTAGGTGGTGATACTGTGACTATTAGTGGTACAAATTTTGCTTCAGATGGTTATAAAAAAGTCATATCTATAACTAACCCAGATATTAATGCCATCACAAACTATGAGGGGAGTATTACACTCGATACCGCCAGCCTTATTAGTGCTGGTAAATTAAGAGGTGACTGTGGAGATCTGAGAGTTAAAGATAGTGATGGCACTACAAATCTAAGCTATTATCTTGAAAAGGGGTCTTGTAATAATCCTTCAAGCATTTTATGGTTTAAAAAACCAAATTTACCAACAGGTGTTTCAACAGTGACTTTGTCTTATGGAAATTCTATTAATTTTAGTCAGAGTAATATAAATAACTTCAGTTTCGGGCCTATTATAAGTGGTGCAAATAACAAACTTTGGGTTTCCGCGAACACTGCTAACGGTCAAACTTCAGATAATGGATCAATTTCAAACTTGACTGATAAATCAGGGCTAGGTAATAACGCGCTTCAAGCATCGTCAACTAGACAACCAATACTCAAAACTAATGCACTAAATGGTCAACCAGTGATTAGATTTGATGGTGTTAATGATGGAATGAGCGCACCTCTGCCATTATCCGGAAATACAAATTTTACTCTATTTTCTGTCACAAATCACTTAAATTTTCCTTCAAATTATGGGCCATCTCCAGTTTCTTGGGGTCCTGATAGTACAACAGGATTTTTTGCTGGACCTTACTATTATCCTCCTCAAGGAGGTAGTAAATTTATTTCAGCATGGGGCAGTGCTTCTGGTGCATCTTTCTCTACGCAGGACGCATTTGCAGGTCAAGCCAAATTATCTAGTTCAGTTTATAATGGATCTACCAATATAATGTATTTAAATGGACAAGCGGGAACTACTGGTACTAAGAGCGATTCAAATTTTACAACGGGAACGTTTGATTTAGGATACACTTCAATTGTTTCAGGTGGAGGTAATTATTTTAATGGTGATATTGCCGAAGTTCTTTTATTTAATAGCGCACTTTCAAATACGGATCGCCAAACAGTAGAAAATTATTTGAATACAAAATATCGTTTATTTAACCCATCTAATTTACCAAGTATTTCTACTGGATCAGAATTTAATGGCATTACTGTATTATTTGGTAACACTCCAGCAACAAATCTAACAGTTGTAAATACAACTACCGTTACGGCTGTTGTGCCCTCACATACGGCTGGTGCAGTCAATGTAGTTTTTAGTAATTCTAGTGGAGATAGCGCAACTCTTACTAATGGTTTTACTTATCTAGCACCGACTATTTCCTCTGTATCGCCTAATTCTAGTAGCACTTTAGGCGGGGATACCGTGACTATCAATGGTGCAAATTTTGCATCTGCAGGTTACAAAAAATCTATATCAATCAATAATCCATTAAATACATCTATTTCAGACTACGAAGGTAGTATAAAGATTGATACTGCTAGTTTAATTGCTGCAAATAAACTTAGAAGTGACTGTGGTGACTTAAGAGTATTGGATTCTGACGAAACTACGAACTTAAGTTACTGGATAGATGGGGATTGTAATTTGCCTAATACAATAGTTTGGTTCAAAAAACCAACATTAAACGCAGGAAATAATACTATTTATCTAAACTATGGTAAATTAGCTAACACGTCTCAATCTAATATATCTAATTTTAGCTTTGGATCTTTACTGACCGGCACAAATAACAAACTATGGCTATCGGCAAATACTGGAGTTGATGTCACGACTGATGGAGGCCAAGTGTCTTTATGGAAAGACAGGTCAAGTAATTTCAATAATGCTTCACGATCAACTTCTATTAATAAACCAATTCTAAAAAATAATACATTAAATGGTCAGCCAGTTGTAAGATTTGATGGGTCAGATGATTCACTAGATGTTGCTAACCCTTCACAATTCAACATATCCAATCCAAGTATATTTATAGTTGGAAAAAGTAATGTAGGTGGAGGTACTTTTATAGGAAAAAATGATGTCAATCAGGGTGGTGGATCAAGAAGAAAATTGCAAGTTGTTTGTGATAGATTTTATTCAGGATCAGATGGTAATGTTTTAAATTTTCCATGTAATTTAGGTCAATTTCAATTAAAAACTATAATTGGAAATAGCGGTACAGATCATTTGGTTGGAACTAATGGTAATCTACAAAGTTTTAGTACAGCATTAGACTATACTTCATATAATGGTCAACCTTTAAGATTAGGTAGACCTTTTGAAGTGAGTGCTGAATGGCTCAATGGTGATATAGCTGAAACTATAATTTTTAATACAGCCCTTTCAACTCCAGATCGTTTATCTATAGAAAAATACTTAAATACAAAATATCAGCTTTTTAATACATCTACTCTACCTACCATTACCAGTAACGAAGAAACAAAAGATGTAAAGGTATATTTTGGTACTACACTAGCATCAAATACTACTCTTATCAACTCAACTTCTGTATCAGTTAAGGTTCCTAGTCATACTGCAGGCAGTGTAAATGTTAAGTTTGTTAACTCGAGCGGAGATGAGGGTGTTTTGACAAATGGTTTTACTTACGCAGGACCTTCTATTACTTCTGTTTCTCCAAATGTAGGACCAGTAACTGGTGGTACGGATGTGACTATTACAGGTACGAATTTTAGTTCAGTTGGATATAATAAAACTATTGATATTACAAATCCAGCAGCTAGTGCTATCACTAATTATGAGGGAAGTTTTAAATTAGATACTGCAAGTCTCATCACAGCGGGTAAGATGAAAAGTGATTGCGGTGATATAAGGCTTAAAGATAGCGACGAATCTACTGATCTTGTTTATTATTTTGATAATACAACATGCAACACAGCCACAACTATAGTTTGGTTTAAAAAGCCTACGCTTTCAGTCGGTCAAAACAAGATATACTTTTCATATGGAAATGCTGCACTGACTTCACAGTCAAATATTGCTAATTTTAGTTTTGGAAGTGTACTTGCAAGTGCTACCAATAAGCTCTGGTTATCTGCAAATAATATACCAGATCAAAGCGTAGAAGTCAGGCCAGGTTTTGAAAATCTCGTAGGAGTGACTATAGATGGTGGTAATATTAGTAAAACTGGTGGTAGCGATGGTTCTTGGGACGCAGGATTTACTACTACAAATGCTATTTCAAAAGGAAAAGGATATGTATCAGCTAAAATACCGCAACAATTAACTGGAAGAACAAATATGATGATCGGGCTGTCTAATGGAAACACGGATAGCAACTACACTGATATTGATTTTGCTATTTATATAGCAGCAAATGGTAGTCTTCAAGTTTATCAAGGCGGCGGTTATGCGGGAGGCTATGGCTCAGTTGTCCCAGGAGATAGAGTATCTGTTGAACTTTTGAATAATAAAGTCTTTTACAAAAAGAACGGTATGGCTTTTTACCAAAGCGGTAATACTCCAACAAGCCTTAATTTGATAGCGGATGCCTCAATATGGGGAATAGGTGATACTTTTGAAGACATCAAATTCTGTGACGGTACTTGTAGTAGCTCATCTATAGGTACTTGGAACGACAGAACATCAAATTTCAATAATGTAACTCAGGCATCAGCGGCTTACAGTCCAGTATTTTTGAAAGATCAGCTCAATGGTCAGCCAATAATTAGATTTGACGGAATAGATGACTACATCAATACTACAACTCAGCTTGGCGCAAATAATTTTACTGCTTTCTATGTAGCTAAGCCAAATTCAAGCACACCATTACCAGCGGAGAATCTATCTTCAGCAGATACAACAGCTAGACAATACTTATCTTTCCCGGAAAATCCTGGTAATTCTGATAGTGGATCAGGTATAGCCTTTGGAACAAACGGTATTTCTGTTCATGAGCATGCACCTAGTTATCTTACTGCACCAGCCGTAACAACGTCCAACAATGGAAATAATTTTAGTTCGCTTAGCTACTCATACACAGATAAAACTGCACGAATCGATCTAAATGGGCAGATTGTGAGAAATGGACTGACTTCTACAAGAACAAATATTTATGCACCTAAAACATTTGGAGGTGGAGGTGGAGGTTACGGATATTTTAATGGAGATGTTGCCGAAGTTATGGTTTTTGACACTTCGCTTTCCTCGCAGGACAGGCAAAGTATTGAAAGTTATCTCAATGCAAAGTATCAATTATATAGTATTTCAAATTCACCTATTTTAAATATTGGCACAGAATCACTAAACTTTTCAGTATTATTTGATACTGTGAAAGCAACCAAAATTGTACTAGTTAATTCTACTACTATTACAGCAACTACACCGTCTCATATTCCAGGTACAGCGAATATAACATTTAACAATACTAACGGTGATTCAGCGGTGTTAACAAATGGCTTTACTTACGTAGCACCTATTATAACTTCAGTAACTCCAAATTCAGGACCTAGTGCGGGTGGTAATCAAATAACGATAGATGGTAATTACTTTCCATTCGGTGGTGGTGGAGGGGTTTATAATCGCAAAATTGTACTTAATAATGGTACTCAAACTAGTGTTATAGATTATCAAACTTCACTAAATATAGATACTTCTCAACTAATTTCTCAAGGTAAGATGCGATCAGACTGTGGTGATATAAGATTTAGCGATAGTCAAAATGATAATAATATACCATACTGGATAGAAACAGGATGCAATACTTCATCTACTAAAATATGGATAAAAGTGCCAAGTTTGAATACCGGTAATAATGAAATTTATTTTTCTTATGGTGATCTAAATAGTGCTTCGGCTTCTAACCCAGATAATGTCTTTATTAGAAAAATTAGCGGCTTAGTAAGCTCTTTTACTATGGATGAAAATGTATCAAGTGCTGCTCAAGATACTCAAAATACTAATAGTGTAACTGGCGGTACTAACACAACTGTTACTCCAGGTAAATTTGGTAATGCAAGAGGTTTTAACGGGTCAAATAGCTCGCTTACAAGAGCTTCTGTCAACTTACCAACTGGAAGCAATATGTCTACAGTCGCATGGATCAAGCCAACTGGTTATAATGATGCATCGTATAATGGTATTGCTAACTGGGGAGGTAGAGGTTGCTCTGGAATTTCTTTTTTGATGTCTATTCAAAGCTCTGGAAGACCTAGCATGGCAACGTACTGTAACGATTATGTTCCAGGGTCTGCACCAGCAGCTACTTTAAATACATGGAATCATGAAGCTGTGACAATGAGTGGAACTAACGTATCGCTTTATATGAATAACTCTGTATCATCTGGAACCATAGGTTCTTCAAATGTCCAGTCAGTTAATCTTACTATTGGATCGACTGATTATCCAAGCGGTAGAGTATTTAGTGGTTCTATCGATGAACTACAGATCTATAATCGAGCTTTAAGCGCTTCTGAAATCTCTGATTTATACAATAACTATGGTTATTCTAGTACTTCTAATCCAGGACAAACATTTGTCACGAAAGTACCTTTAGATCAGCTAACTACAACTATCTTAGACGAATATTCTCAAACTATAGTGAAAATTGGTAACGTAAATGCTACTTCCGTACAATTTATATCACCAACAAAGGTCAAAGTCACTATTCCTGCAAATCCACTTGGAACTTATAACATAAAAATGACAGTTCCAGGCAACATAGATAGTAATACCAATGTTACTTATAATTATGTTGCTCCAACAGTAACTTCTGTTAGCCCAAATGCTGGTCCTAATAGTGGTGGTGCATTTGTAACCGTAAGTGGAACTAACTTTGCATCATTAAACTATAGTTTCATTCCTATTACTATTTCAAATCCAAATGCAACTGCTTTGGTAGATTATCAAACTAAATTTGTTGTAAATACATCTAGTCTTATTAGTAGTAATAAGTTAGCGAGTGATTGTTCAAATCTTAGAATCAGAAATACTGATAATGGTGACCTGCCGTATTGGATTGAATCAGGATGTAATACAGATAAAACCATCATTTGGACTAAAATTCCTAATATAGATGCTGGGTCTTTTGTAAAATTAAATCTGTTTTACGGATTAGCTAATTTGACTTCACAAAGTAATGGAAATAATGTATTTGAATTTTTTGACGATTTCGAAGGAAATACTATCGATACAAATAAATGGGATGCAATAGGTAATACATGGACTCAAAGCGGAGGCGTACTACAGGTACCGCTTACAGGATCTGCAGGTGTACCTTATAGTCACTTTATATCAAAGACTTTTGCTACTTCCAATGCTGTAATTGAGACGATAAATACACCACTTAGCGTAGGTTCTAGTCAAGGAAAAGGGGTTTCGTTTAGATATACTGACACTAACAATCAATATACAGGATTTCTCGAAGCATATAACACAAATATAAACGAACTTGTGAAGCGTGTAGGCGGAACTTTCAGCAATATTTCAGCGACTCCAACAAATGGAGGTGTAGTAGCAAATACTAGTTATAGACAAATAGTATCATTTAATGGATCTTCATTATCAAATAGTGTAACTAAACTCGACTCAAATCAAACAACTACGACTACTGCAAATGATTCTTCATTCAGTTCAGGAAAAGTAGGATTTAGTGTTGATAGAGATGAGACTGCTACAGGTGTGAAGTTTGACTTTATTTTAGTACGTAAATTTTCAGCTATAGAGCCTACGGTTACTATAGGATCACAAATCAAGGCAATTGACGTATCTTTTGCAAATAATACAGTTGTAGGTGCTTTTATTGACGATCATACCGTCACTGCTTACACGCCTGCTGGGTCAAATACTGTAAATGTAAAAGTAACCAATACTGATGGAGTTTCGGGAACTGGTAACAATCTTTATAATTATGGTGTGAGTGCTGTTCCAAACCAAGTAACTGATCTTAGGGGTGTGGCCTCTGAGGGCGATACACAAAATCTCGTATGGTCTACTCCGAACAGTAATGGTAGTCCGATAACTGATTATATCATAAAATACTCACAAAACAACTTTGCTACTGAAACTATTTTTAATGATGGTATGAGTTCTAACAACTTTGCCGCAGTTTCTGGTTTGATACCAGGACAATCCTACAAATTTAAAGTTATTGCTGTAAATAGCGTCGGTAATAGTGTTGATTCCAATATTTTTAGTGTAAGTAAATTGGACTGTGATACTGACATTGGAGGAGCAAATTTAATTATATCTACAAATCAAACTTTGTCTGGTAGTTATTGTAATATAAATGAGTTTAGAGTTAATGGTGGGGTCACAGCTAGTCTTGACAACACACCTGGTACAGGATCTACTGGAGGAAAAGTAGTAAAAATATATGCTCAGTCAGCCAATATACTCGGTACCATAGACGGAAATACCAAAGGATACATAGGAACTATAGTAGCTGGTCAAGGGCCAGGAGCAGGAAATAGTAATGGAAGTTGTTATGCAGCAGTTTCAGGAGGAAGCTATGGTGGAAAAGGTGGTCAAAGTGGTTACAATGCAGCTAATACCTACGGCTCTATCACTCAACCTACTGATCTTGGTTCAGCTGGTGGTGGTTCTTGTGGCTATGCAGGTGGTAATGGAGGTGGAGCTATCAAGCTTGCAGTTACCGGAACTTTAACAAACAATGGAAATATCTCAGCAAATGGTGGGGTACCAAATTACTATCCATCAGGTGGTTCAGGTGGATCTATCTGGCTTCAAGCAACTACACTAGCTGGAACAGGAACTATCTCAGCAAACGGTGGAAATCATGGAGGCGCTGGCAATTCTGGTGGAGGCGGAGGTAGGATAGCATTGTACTATGCTACAAAAACATTTTCAGGTACTGTCTCTAATACTGGTGGTAGTGGAAGTTCACCTGGTGGAGCAGGAACAACTTACGAAAAAAATATAGCTGATGTTGCAAATCTAAATGGTAGTTTGTTGATAAGTAACG
>JACMQI010000005.1 GCA_014377045.1 candidate division SR1 bacterium | reverse complement strand
GGCGTGACAAACGAAGAGTATAGGCAGACTAATAATTTTAAGAAAGAGAATCCAAATTTAATTGATCAAAAATGGCTTCAACATAGATTTGGTTGTGTTGGAAATAATACTGGAAACTGCGGTTTTGATACGGGCTCAAAAAAAGCAAACTTACCTTCTAATTTAAAAAATATGATTGGACTTACAACATCAGATTCGGTGGCTGCCTACAATATAGCAAAACGAGGACTAGAGTTTATTACTAAATCCAATAATTAGTAAGCTTTAAACTAAATTAAAATAATTAATAATGTTAAAAAAAGACGAGACCATTAAAATCTCGCCAGTCACAGGGAGTGCATCTACCATCATAATAGCAAAGTCATTTACAAAAAGTTTGTCAATCAAGTTTACTTTGACAATCAAGCTAAAATATGATAAGGCTGGGTCAAATGCTTTATAAGGTAGCTGATTGCATATATTTTGACGGATTTATAGCTTGCCAGGATCGACCAAATTTGCAAGACTTTGAAAGAAGATAATTGGATATTTATATCATCGATTATCTTTATTGAAGATCCGATAGCGACACCGCATATCTATTCAGTGGTCAAGACATCTTTTCGTAAAGGTAATATTACTAAATGGTTATTTATAGATAATCTAGCGACAATCACTATCATAAATGAGGATTAAATTTACATGGATAAACCTGTAATGAACTGGACCAAAAAAGATCTAGATTATGCTGTTGCATTTGGAATAGCGATAGTTATAGATCCAAACAAAGATCCTAACTGGCTAGATAAACTAAAGTCTGCCAAACCTACTTATTTTACTCCGCAAAACACTTGATCGCACAGATCACCCCCTACCCGCTGGATTAACTATATCTAGCGGATTTTTATACTATAAAAACTTATTGTATCTTCTTAGTTTATAGCTTATTTCTTCCAGCTCTTCAGCATTTTGATTATTGTAGTTGCGCTTAGTACGTGCTATAATATCCAGAACAGCCTTCGCTAGCTTGATACCCTCTAGATCATTATTGATCTTTTCAAAAAAAATTATCTTATCTACCATTTCGAGTAGCCCTTTGACACCTTTATTTGGAAAGTGGGACCAAGAGTTTGTGTCGATAGTTCGTTTGACCAGTTTATTATAATATGATTGTGGATTCTTAATAGTTTTGGGATACAGCAAAAACTCTATTTCCTCACCTAGATTAGGGTATTTCTCACATAGTGCTAGCAAAATATCGAGCAATTGATCACGTTCGGCATCAATGAGTATTTGTTTAGTTTTTGATTTAAGTGGCATATAATAAATGTAAAAAGGATATTCTTTCTTGACAAGATATGAACAATTAGCGATTCTCAACTTTGAAGTGATATTAGTTTATCCCATTCAGTGCATCGAAACTGCAAAATTGCGTAATACCAATTTCAATTGCAAAAGTACGTAAAGCTGGCGAACTAATAGGTTAATTTTTATAAGTTCAATAAGCTTTTTCAAAGAATGCAAGTATTACTCAATGGTAGTTTATAAGCTAATTCAGCATTTATCTTATAAATCAAAATTGTTTCAACCATTTTTTACTCGTAGATTATTTTTAATAGATGTAGTGTGATTGTGTCGTGAAATGTTGGTTTCAGTTCCGCAACAAGCGCATATAATAGCAGATATAAAATTTAATCGACTTCTTTGAATAAAATCATTTCACAAGTGGGGAGAGTTAGCAATAACCTCCCTATTTTTATACTCCAAACAAGTTTTTGAGGTTTTTTCGAGTTTCTATCCAAGCTTCTTCTTTTGATACTTCCCTCAAATCAGCTACAAACTGAGCTGTAAAATCGATGAACTCTGGTTGACATACCTCACCTCGCTTAGGAACAGGTGATAAAAATGGCAAGTCAGTTTCAAATACAAAACTTTCTATAGGACATATTTTTACTGCCTCTTGCAATCCCTTAGCTGAGCTATAAGTAGTTACTCCGCCTAGTGATATTTTACCACCAAGCTTCAAAACCTCTTCTAATTCACCAACCCCACCAGTAAAACAGTGAATCAAAAATCTACCATTGATAGCGGGATACTCGGCTAAAATAGTAAATAAATCTATAAATGCATCACGACAATGTATAACAAGCGGTATCTGGAGTGAGATAGTTAGCTCAATTTGCGAACGAAAAAAATCTCGCTGCTTTACCTGGCCAATTTCAGTTCTAACATGATAATAGTCTAGCCCCACTTCACCAATCCCAACTATTTGTTTTTTTTGAATAAGATTATTTACTTTTATAAAGTCAATGCAAATAGCCTGTTTTTCCAAATAACTATCACTATCAAAATCATCATTAACCATATCTGGGTGAGATCCAAGCAAAAATACAAATCGCGGATCAGAACTAAAAAGTTTAAAATTTAGATAAAAATTATTTGTTGAAATAGTTGGCTGGATTATCAATTCGTGATTACTAATATATAATTCCAGCTCATTTTTATCATACTTTAGATAAGTAATATCATTTTGTGAAATGTCCTCAAGATCAAATTCACGGCCATGATCTAATAAGCCCATTTTTTGAAGGAAAAGATCGATATGTGCGTGACTATCGTAATATTTCATATTCTTGAATTTTAAACGAATTCTACACTTCCTGTCAAAGATTTGATTTATCTTTGGATTTTTAGGATATACCAATAAGAAGCTTTTTCTTTTTTGGATGGGCTGTTTGAAAATATTTTACTGCATCTTCATACACTTCACTTCTACCTAGAGCCTGTTGCCAATACTGAAAGAAGTCTTTAATTTCCTCATACTTACCTGCTTGCAAAAAATCCGCCCAAATTTTTACTTGATTGAGTATTTTATACTCATATTCTTCTCGTTTTTCAGGTAAACTAAGGCACATTTTGACTATATAAGAAGGATCGAGGATATCGATATTTTCTTCAAGCCAGCTATAATACTTAGCAACAAAACAATATTCTAGCCATATTTCACGTTGGTTTTCAAATTCGATTTTTAACTGCTCAAAGATGAGTTTCTTTTCCTTATTTTTCATACTAATGAGTAATTTATCTAGCTCAACTTGATAAGACTTTGCACCTGAAAGCCAACGGATTTTCCAAAGTCCTATAAATAGGCGATTCATATTTCGCTCATCAAATCGAAGTAAAAATGGCAACCAAAAGTCCCACCAAACTTTTTTTCCTACCAAAATGGATTCCAAAATAATTTTTACTAATAGTTTTTCTTTCGCGTAATCACCAATAACCGCTTCTACTATTCTATGAAGTCCAATTAAAAACTCATCATGATCAAGAGGCTCATCGGCCAATGTCTTAGATATCTCATCAAGATAAAAATAGTTTGGATGATCTCTTGTCAAATACATTTCTATTACCTCATACCACTTGCGATGTTTTTTAACTTTCTCTGCCTCAAAAATATTATCTAGTACACTATTGTTATCAGCTTTTTCTCTTTCAAAGCTTAGGTTTGTATTGGCATCAAACTCCTTATCAATACTTGCGCACACAGCCACAATATGCTTACAAATACCGTAGCTATAGTAGTACTCACACTCGCAGGTACTTATTTCACTAATCGCATCTCCAGCTTTATCAAACTTTTTTCGATCAAGTGTCAAATGTAATAAAGGAATTTTAATAGTGTAGTGATCGTTATTACCTTGCACTTCGTATCTACGCCAATTATCTAGTATCATCGGATCTGGTTTAGATACCAGACCATCAAGATATAAACGAATACCGCGATTATACACACCCTGATTTACTACTAATTTAAGACATTTTAAATATGATATCATATCAGTATCGTAACAAAAAAAAAGGTTTTTATCAAGCTATAAAATCGATTTAGTTTTAAGCCTCTATCCATGCTTCTAAAGTAGCTGAAAGATTGGACTTCTTGATACTTGCAATTACTCCTCCACCAATTGTGATTCTACAAATTTCAACATCGTCTTTAGATACTTGAAAAAGTTTTATATCATCCTGATTTTCAGCGTCAGTCCAAATATCAAATCCACTGAAAAGATTTACAACTTTAACATTTTTTATATCTCGTTCCATTTTATCTGAAACCAAAATTTTTCCATTTTTTTTCATTAATTTTAAAAGTATATCAGTCCCGTCAGTAAGTACAAAAGTTTCTTCACTCAAAAATTCTGGAAAATCATTTCTTGGTTTATTTATAATATTTTTTAATACCCTAATTTTGCCTTTCGTTTTTTGAAGGTTTTTTAATACTTTGTCTTTTACATTAGACTTAGGAGCTGCCATATTTTTTGTTTCTGTTTGACACAATCAGAGTTATCTGATAATGTATTTTTGTTTACATTCATTATACTATACTTATCAATTTTTTGCAACTATTTTTATTATGCCTTTTGGAGACTATAATTTCGAAATCTTTTTTTCTCTTTTTATGACCATACTAAGTCTATCAGTTATCGGTTCTTTTACTTGGTGGTACCTTATATATAAAGGAAATATCAAGTTTTAAAATAAATAGATTAAAGTTAACTTATATAAATTACTAGTACAGTTTTTGCAAACATAATGTTTATTATTTTATACTATCAAAGATTATTTTTAAATAAGATCGAACTCAAGTCTCTTCAGACCCTGACCCACAGATTTTTGACGAAGTATTATAAACTTTCCGATTTCTTGAGTATTTTTAACATGAGGACCACCGCAAAATTCTTGAGAAAAAATATTTCCTTCATTATCTTGTATAGAATAAACCGTTACAATCTCACCGTATTTTTCACCAAACAATCCTATAGCACCAAGCTCTCTAGCTTCTTTTTCAGTCATTTCTCGCTTATCAACTGTTAAGTATTGATCTATCGTTATTTGTATTTTCTGTTGAATTTTGGTAATATCTTCTTCACTTATACGATCATCTTTTGTAAAATCGAAACGTGCTTTTTCACTTGTGATAGCGCTTCCCATCTGCCTAATATTTTCACCAAACATATCTCTTAAGGCTTTGTGTAAGAGATGTGTAGCTGTATGTAATCGAGTAGTTTTTTCGTTTTGCTCACCAAGTCCACTCTTAAACTGACTTTTGCTTGCCTCTTGAGACATATTTTGGTGATTATGAATAAGCTCATCTAATTTGATTTCATCAAATGCAATAGCGTTTTTTTCTAAAATATCTTCACTTAATTCCATAGGAACTCCATGTGATTGATACATATCAAATATTTTTTCAGAGACTAGCTCTTCGTTAAAGCCATCTACAGGCTTTTGCCCAATTGCTTTTTGCCACTCTTTTTCACCTATACTTATAGCTTTCAGATACTTTTGGCTTTCTTGAATAAAAATAGAAACTATAAGCTCTTTTGAATTCCCAATTTCATCGTACACACTACTATAGATACCTATCACAGAATCTACCAAGTCTATAAAATATTGTAAATTTGATATATCAATACCAAGAGCCAAACTAGAAGACAAACTTCTACGTATAAGTCTACGTAGTACATAACCTTGTTGTTTACCAGCAGGCTTAACACCATCACCTATAAGAAAGCATGCGGCACGAATATGATCTGATATTATATAGTTATGGTTTTTATTCATACTTTATAATGCACCAAATCGTTATTTATTGTCAAATAAAACCAAACCACTTTATTATTATGATTTATCCAAAATTTCGTTCACTACCCTATCTGCATCTTTATTTTTTTCACGATATACATGAGTAAAACTGATAATTTCAAACTGTTTTTCAATCTTCTTAATTTCTTCAAAAAATGGTTTTAAGTGTGACTGTCTAACTCTATAAACACCAGTAATTTGTTTTTGTACTAGCTCACTATCAAGATAAACTTCTAGTTTAATTCCTGGACCAAAAGCATCAAGCACATATGCACTTCCAAGAGTTACTGCTTGCCATTCAGCTTCATTATTTGTAGCTATCCCAAGGTACTTTCCACCTTCGTATATTATCTTATCGTGGTCAAAGAGCACATACCCAGAGGCAGCCTTACCTGGATTACCTCGGCTACCGCCATCACAAAATAGTTTTAAGTTTTGCATAATATTTATTTTTTTCGTTTTTTCAATGAATCTTTAACCATGAGTATGACCCCTCCTAACACTATTATTATACCAATTCCAAATGGTATTCCTCCTCCAGTTCTTACAAGGTTTGTAATTATTTTTGGTATTTCTTCAATAATAACAGGTGGCGATGGTATAAAAGGCAACGGTGGTATAGTGCGACTTTTAACTGAATAAGAATCAACTTTAGAAATGTATGTGACTCCATCATAAACTATTTTAATAGATCCGTTTCCATTACCCTCAAAGTTATTTAGGTCTTTTATATTTCCAGAAACTAAAATTATACCTTGAGAAGGTAGTGATTTTGATAAATCAAATACAAATTTACCAGAATTGTCAGTAACTCCAGATATAACAACCTCGTTACCATTTGGTGCTGTAAGAATGAGTTTCACAGGTAATGCTGATGCTGTATTACCATCATTATACTTAGTACTATTGAGCTGAAAAATGAGATTATCATTTATATAAATAGATTTAGGATTTATAATAAAATCACCAACAACAAGAGTTTTACTTTTAACTGTATAGGAGTCAGTATTTGATAAATAAACATTACCATTAAAAGTAATAGTAGTAAAAGCAGTCCCTTGTCCAATTGTTGAATTTATTTTGGATATATCCCCACTTATAAGGGTTAAGCCTTGAGAGCTAAGTGTTTTACTCGTATCATATAAACATTCCCCATTTGTATCAGATAATCCTTCCAAGATTACTACACTAGAATCAGGTGATTTGATAGTGATTCTGCAAGGTAAATTTGAGGCAGTAGAACCATCATCGAAAGTGATACGACTTTGTTTAAACTTTATGGTTTCTCCTTTATAAATTTCCTCTGGAGTTACAACAAAAATACCTAGTTTCAATTCAAAAAACGTTTGAGTTATAACCAAAGAAGATTTTGTATCAGTATTAAAAGAATTTTGTGAAAAACTGTAAATATTTGGTAGATTAAAAACTGAAATAATTAACGTTATTAATATAGATAATTGCCTAAAATTAATCTTATCCATATATGATTTAAAAAAAGGCATAATCTTACATGACCAGAGCTATTTTTCTGTATTTTTATTAGCACCCTTATTTTTTTTCACAAATGTATAAAGTTGAATTACTATTATTCCGACTAAAAGAGCTATTATTGTACCAAGAAATAATTTATTAGTTGGACTTTCTTGGGTAATTTTTACTTCGACTGGTTCTGGTTTACTTGTAGACGGTACACTCGTATTTGCTTGGATCTGAGTTGCTCTGGATTGTGCAAAATTATCTAAATCAGTTTGAGTAATATCAATTTCATCAACTAATGTTCCTGTAACATTTTCTGATTTGAGATTTGATCCAGATTTTATTGAATTAGTAGGTTTAGCATCATACGTCATCTCGACTTTTATTTTACCTACTTGGAAAGGAATCCCAGTTTCAAGATAGTATTTTTTAGATCCGTTGTTTGGTGATAAATCTTGATCGTTAGAGAACTCTTTCACAGCACCACCAGGAAGTGTTACTTTATATTTTGTATTAAGTTTTAAAAATAGATTTCCTAGATTTTCTGCTTCATAATTTACAAACATGTCATCTTTACCGATTTTACCATATTTGGCACGTTCTATATTATAGTCTGTATCTTTTGGATCAATTATATTTAAAGATTTAACACTAGTTTTTGCATTTAAATCACCTTGTACTGTGATAAATACTTTTACTGCTAATCTTGTTTTGACTGTTACATTACCAGATGTTGTATCATTTGTATCACCTAGCTCAATTACTGATAATCCAGCATAGTACTCTCCTGATGGAGTGTTAGCAGGTACCGCTACTTTAAAAGGAACTTTAATATTTGAACTTGCAGCAACTGTATATTTGGTTTGATCCAATTGAATCCATTTGCCAGATTTTTGGTTTTCTAAAGAGTTAGAGGTAACTGTTAATTGTCCATCAGAAGTAATTTCACCGTCTCTTCCAAGCACTTCTACATTCACTGGTTGATTTGTATTGTTTGTTACTCTTGCAGCATCTTCAACACTCTCTCCAGCTTTGACATTAAATATAAATCGCAATGAATCAGGATTTGATTTATCTGCATTAAATGGTTCTAGTCCAGCTGCAAATGCAGGAGCACTAAATGCTATTGAAACAGTTGCTAATATATTTATAGTTAGAATTATTAGTAATATATGTGAGTACTTTGCAAAAATATTTTTCATAAAAAAGAAGTTATTGTTTACAAATAGTAAATAACTTATTAGTAAAAGTTGTCAATAGGTTAAATTTTAAAATTACTATTTTTGTTTTCAAATAAAGGCAAAGTGTCATAATAAAATACTAAATATCAATCAGTCACATTGCATTTATTTTCCTAAAATTTAAAAATAAAGAATATAGAAAAAAGAATACCCTACTGCAAAGTAAGGCATCTTAATGTAATTGATAAATTTTATCCAACAGTTACTGTCTGAATAATAGATGATCGATAGTCACCAGCTTGTACATATGCAGGAACTCTAAGACCATATCTCATTCCATTTAAACCAAATCTACCTGTAGCGTGAGGAGTAGAACCAGTTGTAAATAGTGTGTATTGAGTTGACTTAGAAATTACTAAACTGCGAGGACCATATGAAAATCCGGTAGCTGAAAGACTATTAGGATATATAGCTTTTACAGTCGCAACTGAAGGATCTGCAGTAATAAAAATACTGTTTTCAGCACTTCCTGCAGCAGTAACACTTGCTGAAGCTGCAGCACCTGAACCTGCTCCACCTGTGAATGAAACTGAAGGAGCTGATGTGTAGCCTGAACCTGGATTAGTTACTTTAACAGAAGTTACAGCGCCTGATGTAAGTATAGCAATACCTGTAGCACCTGAACCTGCTCCGCCTGTGAATAAAACTGAAGGAGCTGATGTGTAGCCAGTTCCGCCTGCAGAAACAGTTACATTATTTACAGTTCCAGTAGATAGGTTGTCAGCTGCAGAGATAATTGCAGAGGTAGCTTTTGCGCCTGTTCCAGATCCACCAGTAACACTGATTGTTGGAGCAGATGTATAGCCTGTTCCTGGGTTTGTAATATTTATAGAAGTTATAACACCAGAAGCGACTGTAGCTGTAGCTGTAGCACCTGAACCTGCTCCGCCTGTAATGGCAATTGTAGGGGCAGATGTGTAGCCTGTTCCTCCAGAGGTCAAAACAGCTGTAGCTGTAGCACCTGTTCCTGTAGAATCAGAAATAATAATAGTTGGAATGGATGTATAGCCTGAACCTGGATTAGTGATGTTAATTCCAGTTATAACACCAGAAGCGACTGTAGCTGTAGCTGTAGCACCTGAACCTGCTCCGCCTGTAATATTTACGACAGGGTAATTTGAATAACCTGTTCCTCCTGTTGTAACAGTTGCGCTGTGCACGTTACCAGAAATAGAGATAGAAGTGACAAGTCCAAGATCTAATCCTGTAGCAGCATCAGGGTTTGAACCAAGTTGAACCATTTTAGTATTATCTACATTGTCTACGAAATCGTTAAACTCTGCAGTTACTGTGTATAAAGAAGTTGCTTGACCACGAAGATCATCTACAATAATATCATTTAAATTTGTATATGGATTTTGTCTTGTAGATTTAATTCCAATAGAAGGAAGTGCTATAGAGTTTTCAGTTGTATTACAAGTAACACCTTCAACTACAGTACCTGCGGATATATCGGAAGGAGAACAAATATCATTGTCTTGAACTGTATCACCAGCATAGATAGAAATAACTCCTCCATTTACTTGAAGTGAAGCGTTTGTAGTGCTTTGAGCTTTAGCAGGTAATACTAAAGCTGTGGTAGCAATTAAACCAACTGTGGCAAACATTGACGCATAGCGTGAGATTTTATGAGTATTCATATATTATAATATTTTGTTTTTGTTTACAGTTTTATAATTACAAACTGAAAAATAATGTAACAGAAAAGAGGCACAGAAGTTTATAAAAACACAATCTTTAGTGCTTAATTTAAGTATATCTTATAAGTAATAAGTTGTAAAGAAAAAATCAAGAAATATATAAAACTCTGATAAAATGAAATAAAATAGACAGTGGATTAATTTTATTATGGTATAAAATGTTTTTTTGAATAAGTTATTCAAGGTACTCTTTTCCAAATTTTTCTTGTAATACTTTTGGTATTTTTACCTTACTGTTCTTTTCTTGAAATTGTTCTAACATAGCAAACAACACTCGATTTACCATACCTGTACAATTTAATGAATGTGCTATTACAGGATTACCATCTATATTTGATTTTATACCTAAAGTACGAGTTTGATAATCTGTGCAATTACTAGCTGAACAAACCTCTCTAAATGCTTTTTGTGCTGGAAACCAAGCCTCGATGTCTACTTGGCGATGATTTTTAAGTGGTATATCTCCCGTACTAACCTCTAAAGTATGATAATACAGACCTAACAAGTCTACCGTTTCCATAAAAACCTCTTTCATTTCCTCGAATAGACGAATACTGTCTCTAGGATCACATAAATACACTGTCTCTATTTTTTCAAATTGAGTAACACGAATACCTCCCTTAGTATCTTTACCATATGCCCCCGCTTCTTTTCGAAAACACCTTGTCCATGCAGTTAATTTTTTTGGAGAACTCAAATCTAAAGTTTCATCAGCATGTAAAAACATCAATGCAGCTTCAGATGTACCTGGTAAAAATCTTGTTTTGTCACTATCTTTTACATCATACACATCATCTCTTCCTGTAGGGAAAAATCCTGTACCTGTAAGCACTTCTTCGTTGACAAAAATTGGAGGAATTATAAATTCAAAGTCTTTATTTATAAGCCTTTCAAGAGTCCACGAAAATAAAACTTGTTGTAGTCGGGCCAGCTCACCCCGAATATAAAAACCACGAAATCCAGAAGCCTCTACACCTTTTTCACTAAGGTAATCACGCTTAAAGATTGGTAAATCATAATAGTTTAAAGGATCAAAATCAAAATTAGAAGCGGATCCAAAAATGCCAGTTTCTACATTCGAATCATCATTAGGACCTACAGGTATTCTTTCCCAAGTTAAATTAGGAATAAGCACCAATAACGATTCAAAGTTTTCTTTTAGTTCTCGCGCTTCAGACTCTAAACCTCTTATTTGCTCGCTTACAAGCTTCATTTCACCTATGGACCTCATTTTTTCTATTGGAGATAACTTTGTAATAGCTGTATTAAAATCGTTTTTCTTTTGTCTTAATGTTTCTAAATCCTTCTGTTTACTTTTCCATGACTCATATTCATCTTTTATTTTATATGCAAGAGTATCGTCTTTATATCTTTTTTGTAACTCTAAAGCATATATATTTGGATTTTCGACTAGATGCTTGATATCAATCATATATTAGTAAGTTTATATAGACCAACATGAATTTATTACTTGTTTTCGTCAAGAAGTATTAAGACGATAAATTATAATCCAAGTATAAGCACAGACACGATGGCTATACAAATCAACAAATTTACAAAATTATTTATAGTATATACAAGGTTTTTTTTATGCATCCCGTAGATAACACTACCAGCACTCATCAAAGCAAATGTTAACCATAAAAGCCAAGATGAGTTTTGTGTTTGTCGAAATATCTCTACTTTAATTAACTCAAAGAAACTAAGAAGTGGCCCGGCGTACAAAAAAAATGTTTGTAGCTTATGCCAATAAACATAAAATAAGGATATTTCGAACTTATGCATCATAAATATAAAGAGATTTAAAGTTTATATTTGGATTTTGCCTTTCCATTCTTTTTTCCCAGGTTTCCACTTTTTTTATATTATTTTCGAATTCCGCTATGCTAGTTTTAGTCGAGCTTAGCGTATTTTTAACTGTTAGCTGAATAGCATTAATCTCAGGCAAATATGATATTATTTTACTAGAATTATCTACATTTGAGCTAGCGATCTTGTTTTTTAATGAAATTAGTTGCTCAGTAGTTTTATTATTTAAATCTAAAATTTCCATCTCATGTATTGCGTCTACAATCTCTTTTTTGGTTATAACACCGTCATTATCTTGACATAATAATAATGTTTTATTCAAAAAATCTGATTTTTTAATTTGAAAATTTTCAAGCTTATCTATGTTTATATTAGTGCTATTTAAAATATTGATATAGCTAATGTAAGTTTTTGATATATTTGTGTCTGTTTGAAATATAGAAGGATTTTTATTTATTTTTTCAAGTTCATTTCTAACATTTATTTTTGCATTGTCTGTAATATCTCTAATTTTTTTATAGTTTTTTGTATTATCGTCATTTTGCTTCACAGTACAGGTGGTCAAATCAAAAATACTTTGACTAATCTCAATTTTATCAAGCTCTGCAGGATTTTGTTGATACTGATTGTACACAAAAGCTTTTGCTCGATCCACTTGATTTACTTGATCAATCATATTTCTTGGATTGACGAGTCCAAGCCACATCATCGTACTAGTTAAAGAAAAAATGACCGCTAATGCAGTAAATAGTTGCCACAGTTCTAAGCCTAATTTTAGTGATATACTGTTTTTAAGGCTTGTGGCTGATTGGAGATTAATAGTTTTTTGTAGCACTTGGAATATAATATTTGATAAGTAAAGTATACCTTTAAAATCAAATATGGTCAAAAATATCTTATATTTATCAAAATAAGCGAAAATATTTTTTACAAAAAATAAGTTATGATATATACTATTAGTTATCATGTTTAGAATAAATGCATTATCCAAATATAAAGATTTAAATGAAAGCCCGAAGCTCTACTATGTCTTAGGCGTTTCTAGCTTCATTTCGATTATCAGTTTTTTCTTTTATAAAAACTTCTTTATTGCTCTTGTGTTACTTGTTTCTGGTATCGTTAGTTTTATTATTTTATCACGTAAACCAAAAAATATACTTATAGAAATGAATAATTTTTCTTTTATATTTGATGGCAGCAAAACTAAATGGGACGATTGTATAGGATGGACAATGGTCGATTTAGGTGATATGACTGAGATTATAGTTCAAACTACAGATGTAACACAACAATTTTTGTATTTTTATTTTAAAGAAAAGCAGCCAGGAATTAAAGAGTTTATACTGTACATTAGTGATAATATTCCCTATTTACCCAATATACAAAGAAAAAATGTAGTTCATCAGTTCCTTAGAATAATTGGATTAATCTGAAGTTACTTGACTAGCTATAAATTGTGTGCTATTAATTTATAGTTGTCCTATACTAGGAAATCTAAAATGACTAATCAAGTTTCGATAATTGATTTTCAAAAACTAAGTGTCGATCAAATTGTAAAACATCTAATTGATTCAAAATCAGCGTCTTTTGAAGCTGAAGGCTTGAATCAATACGTAGTTTTTCAAGTAATTCAGCATGCAGATTTTCCAGTTGGAATTAAAGTAAATTATCCAGATTAGTCTTGACTAAATGAACACTGCCTAGTAGCATAATATTGTAATTATCAATATTTATATGCTACAGGCCCTTATTTTTGACTCATTTTATGACAAACATCGCGGAGTTGTTGCATATGTACGCCTATTTAAAGGAGAAATAAGCAAAGATAAGCCTATTTACTTACTCGCAACCAATACCAAGTACATATGTAACGAAGTTGGTGTTTTTCGTCCAAACATGGAATCTATTAATAAACTCGAGGCGGGAGAAGTAGGCTATATTGTTACTGGTTCTAAAGAACTAGAAAAAGTCAAAGTAGGTGATACAATTTGTGATACTAACGATCAATCTTTAGCACTTCCAGGATACAAAGAAGTTACCCCTATGGTATTTGCGAGTCTTTTTCCAACCGACGCCGACGATTACCCAAAGCTGAAAGAATCTATTGCTAAACTCAAACTAAACGATGCTTCCCTATCCTACATTGCCGAAAATATTCCTGCTATCGGATTTGGCTTTCGTTGTGGTTTTTTAGGGCTCTTACACATGGATATAGTCCAAGAACGCCTTAGTCGGGAGTTTGATTTAGATCTTGTAGTTACAACACCATCTGTAGAATACAAGCTGGAGATGCATGATGGAAGTGAAAAAATCATACATAGCCCTGCAGAGCTACCCGACTCTACTCAAGTTGAGCGTATTTTAGAACCTTGGGTCAAAGTAGAAATCCTCGCACCAGATAATTATGTAGGAAATATTATCGATCTTATAACCAGTAAGCGTGGTATCTATGAAGATATGAGTTTTTTGACTGCAGGGCAAATCCAAATTACTGGTCGTGTACCACTTGCTGAGATGATTTTAGACTTTTATGATGATCTCAAATCAAATACAAAGGGTTTTGCTACCCTAAGCTATGAACAAATAGGTTTTTTGCAAGGTGATCTCATCAAAGTAGATATTTTGGTAAATGGTAAGATAGTTGATCCCCTTTCAGTCATGGTGCATCGTAAACAAGCAGAAGAAAAAGGACGCCATATCTGTGAAAAATTAGCGGAACTTATCCCAAAACAAATGTTTGAAATAGCTGTACAAGCAGCCATTAATAGTAAAGTGATAGCCCGTGAGACTATCAAGGCATACCGTAAAGACGTTACAGCGAAGCTATATGGAGGCGATCCTACACGTAGGATGAAATTATTAAGAAAACAAGCAAAAGGTAAAAAACGTATGAAAATGGTGGGAAATGTCGAGATACCACAATCAGCTTTTTTGAATATTTTGAAGAAGTGAAGTATTATAATATTGGCAAATCACTAACATATACTTCACTATTAGAAAGTAATATACTTGAATATGCAATAAAGTCTTCAATATTTAGTTTTTCAATTGTTTCAATATTTTTGGGTATATCTAAAACTTCTGGTTTGTTTCTAAATTGTCGATTCCATAAAGCTCTAAACTCTAACTTTTCGTTAGCCTTAATAAGATTTTTTAAAATTATTGTTTTATGAGCATTGAAAATTTCATTTGTTAGTTTATTTTGCCAGTTTTGATTTATATCATACAAAATACTTTTTAACGGTTCAATATTTTCTTCTTCAAAATTTAAAAATGTAATCAGTATGCCTTGATCGTTTTCTCTTTCTCCTAATCGAGTTATATGCCCTTTTATATTTTGATTGTATAAGAAAACTTGCCTTCGAAAAATCATCCTATAACAATCATACAATAAACGTAACCTAAGATCATATTTTAAAGATCTTATTAAAATGATATTAAATCCAATATCTACCATAAAATTTATTCTAATTAAATGGCCCCAAAGTTATTAGCAATGGGGCTTTAGTTTTACCGAGTACTAGTCTTTAAACCAGTTTTGTTCATTACCGCCTTTATCAGTTCCAGAATCAGAAGTGAAATGATTTGAACCTTTATAAGCACTATCAGGATCTTTCCCAACTCCAATAGCATCACAGCGACGAGAAGTTTTTTCTACCGCTTCGGCATCGAACGTATCTGTCTGGCTCCACATTTTTGCAGCAAAGCTTTTCATCCAAGAATCATCACTACAACCAGCTAATTCTTCACGCGCTTCTGAACCGTAACCCATGAGATTTCACCTCAAATATAGTATAGTTTTGTAAGAAAAGTTAGAATATTTACTAACTAAGTTTATATTAAATTAAAAATATTTTGTTGTCAATAACTTATTATCCACATTATTTTACATTTTGTGTATTAGGTGATATAATAATCGTACATGAATACCCCATTCACATTATTTGGTACTTCTCATTTATTAATAATACTATTTTTAATTATTGGAGTAACTAAAATCTACTTTACCCGCAACTGGAATCATACCTATAACCAGATTGTAAGAATAGCCATAATTTCTACGCTTATTTTTCAAGCCATTCTATTTAATGGTTGGCATATTTATCACGGTACTTATCTGATTGGGTCGTATTTACCCTTTCACCTTTGCTCCATTTCACTCTACTTAGTAGTGATTTCCCTTATTACTAAAAATCCTAAGATCACTGCGCTTACCTACTATATAGCATTTATTTCTGCTCTTCTGGCTGTGGTTTCACCAGATGTACGACCCGATCAAAATTTTCCTAGTTTTCGTTTTATCGAATTTTTTTTAAGCCATACATTTATTGTTCTGGGAGTTGCGTATATGATAGTTGTCGACAAAATCAAAATTAGTTATAGGTCACTTTGGGTTTCATTTGGTATTCTCTTTATATATATGTTAGTAGTATTTCCTATCAACAAAATAACAGGAGGTAACTATTTATTTCTCAATCAAAAGCCTGGAACTGGAGGCTTATTCACACTTTTTCCGCCTGAACCATATCACATTTTAGCTCTTATACCAGCTACAATATTGATTTTTCATATCGAATATCTATTATATAAATTATTTACCAAAATCCAATAACTATGGATTATTTACTGATTCATGGATATGGTGTTGGGGCTAGCTACCTTAACTTTCATCAAGCAGAAAGTGAAGATGCTGGATTCGGAGCTTTTGACGAATTGATAATGGAGAAAAAAGCAAAAGTATTTCGCTGGGACATACCAAAATATTTTGGATATAAAACTTTTTTTAATCCTTTCAATCATCTAAAACTATACAATGAAGAATGAACAAAATCTCAGTCAATATTAGTACATATCGAATTGTCAAAAACAATAGAAAACTACCTACCAACAACAATAGTTTGCCATTCTATGGGAGCTTTGCTTATAACTTCATTTCTTAAAAACAATC
This sequence comes from candidate division SR1 bacterium, assembly GCA_014377045.1. Lineage (GTDB taxonomy): Bacteria > Patescibacteriota > JACMRA01 > JACMRA01 > JACMRA01 > JACMQI01. The sequence goes on along the minus strand of JACMQI010000005.1, from coordinate 88,047 downwards.
AACTACCTAATTGTGTCAAAAACATAGTAATCGTTCAAGGTGATGTACCGTACAATACCTCAGTTCCACAAAATATCGAGTCTCTAATAAAGCATAAAAAACTAAATATTATCAATTTATACTGTCCCTGGGACCAAGCACTTTTAACTTCTCTGCCCCTAAACTTTGAGCTAAATGTAGGTCTTGTAGGCTACAAAAATCCATTAATACAAAATATATTTTTTCCTCTATATAAAAAAGCTAATCTGCATACAAGCTCTATCAATGACAAAAACTTGATAAAGTTATTGAAAAATTATACTTAGTATCTAATAATTGTAACTAGATAAAAAACTGTCCTCCGTTTTGGAGGACAAATTCTATACAAATATCTCTTAATTTATTATGAATAATTAAGAACCAAATGTAAATACATTAAGCTTTACACCTTTTGGCACAGTAAGCTCTATTGTATCATCCTTCTGGAATTCAGGAGCCTTAACTAACTTATAAAGTCCATAATTTTGTACTTTAACAATACCGCTCGCATCGACATCTTGACCTTTGTATTTAGTCTCTACTTTCACATTTGACACGTTATCACTACCCATAACCAAATAGACTTCTTTCGAACTGACGTTAAGTTTGAGTTTACTCGTATCGCACATTGAAACTACAGACTCGTTTTCAATCGTCCAATCTCCTGTTAAAGACCATTCATTTGATTTAAGATCTGTAGCACCAGAATATGTCTGCAATTTATTGTAACTTTGACTAGTAGTGAGTTCCGCACGATTTGCAAATTTATCTTGTCTTGAAAATCCTAAGTATGTCTCAGGGGTTTCACCTGCTACTGCATTTGAGACTTGTTGCACTGAACCTTGAACGCTATTAATATTATCTACGTTTTTTCCATTTTCTTTAAGTAGCGATCGTATTGCCTCTTCCATCTCATCATATTTGCCTTCTCCAAGATGAATACGCCTTATATTACCATCTTTATCGAGCAAATACTCACCTGGCCATGCTGTATTTTTGTATGCATTCCAAGTACTAAAAGTATTGTCTAAAGCTACAGGGTATTTAATACCTCTTTCATTAACTGCCTTTTCTACATTTTCTCTTTTTTTCTCAAAGCTGAATTCAGGAGCATGAACACCTACTATCACAAATCCTTGATCTTTGTAAGTATCGTACCATTTAGTCAAAAATGGAGTAGTGCGTATACAATTGATACAGCTATATGTCCAAAAATCTATTAAGACTACTTTACCTTTGAGGGTATCTTTAGTAAGCGGATCACTATTTATCCAGCCTTCAATTCCTGTAAATTCTGGAGCTTCTTTTGGCGGCACTACATTGAGGATGTCGTTATTATTTGTTGTTTGTTTATTATTTAACGTTTGAGAAATAAGACCTTGTTCAAATTGAGAAGTATTAAAGCTTGTTTTCTCTGCTAAAAATACTTGTGCAGTTTTATCAAATCCGGTCATTATAGATATACCAACGATTATAAAAAGTATACCAAGACCACGTTTGAACCATCCTGTAGGATTTGCGGCCCATCTAAACCTCTTAATAAAAGCACGACCATATACAGCTACTAAAAGCATGATAAAAGATAAACCAATGGTATAAGCCAATATATTTACCATTCCTGTAACTAAATCAACTGGTAAAATAGTTGCTATAATTAAGGCATAGGTAGGACTACAACTTGAAAATACCGGGCCCAGAGCCATACCTAGCAAGATAGCGCCCCCAAATCCTTCTTTTTCTCCAGCACCTTCTAGCATCTTATCAGACCTTCTAGATAGACCAAGCTTTACTGAAATATTATCCCATAATATCGGAAACAAGCTGATTAATCCAAAAAAGATAATAATGATTCCAGATAAATACTTTAAAAAGTTTGGATCAAAGTTTATAAAAAGCGTAGTTACCTTTAGTAAAAAAGTAAATAAAATAATTGAAAACGCAAGTGAAGCAGTAATAATATAGGGTCTTATCTTACTTTTACTTGTTAAGGATCCTCCGATAATTACCGGTAGTAGTGAAAAGACGCAAGGAGCAAATACGGTAAGAATACCAGCGATAAATGATAGAAATAATAGTGACATATTGTTGTAGTAAAAAATTTAATTGAACCCCCAATTAAGGGGGTAGATTTGTATTATGAAAGGGTAAATTTAAAATATTAGCTAGGAATTAACACAGTGTCGATGACATGCGCTACACCATTACTTTGAAGAACGTTTGGAGTTTCAATCATAGCACCATTGACGTATGTTTTACCGTCTTTGACCATTACTTTTAGTTCTTGACCGTTTACAGTCTTTAATGTTTGACCATCCTTAAGATCAGTAGTCTTATAAATTCCTGAAACAACATGATATGTTAAGATGCTAGTTAACTTATCTTTATTTTCGGGCTTTAATAAAGTTTCTACTGTTCCTGCTGGAAGTTTTGCAAAGGCTGCATTAGTTGGACCAAATACTGTAAATGGACCTGGACCTTGTAATGTAGGAACTAAGCCAGCTGCTTTAACTGCGGCCACTACTGTGGTAAGATTGCTTGCGTTTGATATATTTGTGACAATATCTTTGCTAGGATACATAGCTGCACCACCAACTGTAGTTGTTTCCTCTGGAATTAATACAGTGTCGATGACATGCGCTACACCATTGCTTTGAAGAACGTCTGCAGTTTTGATCATAGCACCATTAATCATAGTTTTTCCGTTTACTACGTTAACTTTAAGATTTTGACCGTTGACTGTTTTAAGAGTTTGACCGTCCTTAAGATCAGTAGACTTATATGTACCTGAAACTACATGATATGTCAAAATATTCGTAAGTTTTTCTTTGTTTTCAGGTTTTAATAGTGTTTCTACTGTTCCTGCTGGAAGTTTTGCAAATGAATCATTATCCGGACCAAATACTGTAAATGGGCCTGGACCTTGTAATGTAGGAACTAATCCAGCTGCTTTGACTGCAGTTACTAGAGTTGTTAGGTTGCTTGCATTTGATACATTTGTAATTATATCTTTGCTTGGATACATAGCTGCACCACCAACCATTACAGAGTCTTCTTTTTTCATCATAGAAGCATTATCGGATTTCATATCCTTATCTTTAGAAGAGTTGTAGATTAATACTCCACCACCAATGATAGCTATCGCTAAAATGGCTATTATAATACTTGTTGTTGTTTTGTTGTTTTCTGACATATAAATATATACTTACTTTATTATAAAGTGAAGTAATCATATAAAAATATTTTACTTTTGTCAAGCCTATACCCGTATGGGACTAGTATATGGTCTTATTCATAGAAATCTTGACAATTTGTGTATTATAAAATATAAATAACAGTAATTATCCACAATTAAGTACTATTTATATGAAAAATATCAAATTAAATCAAACTGATACAAAAGAGCTTATTACAGCTGTACGTAGAATTATTGGACAACTTAAATCCGTTGAAAAAGAATTAGAAGAAAAAAAAGTAGGCGGTCAAACATTTACTCAGCTATTAGCAATAAAAGGAGGAGCTAATAAAGTTTGTAAAGAGATTATCTCTCGTGGCGTTATGAGTTCTATTCAAAGTTACTCTAAAGAAGAAATTGATAAGGCACTTGATGTAATTTTCAAGCTTGGGTAAATTAAAGCTGATATTTTATATCTTAAATTACAATATAATTTTAGCTTATCTTAAAAAGTAACATATCGATTTATCCGTCTGCTAAAACAATCTGGCAAGCTCTGCAAGTCTGTTACTGTAGGCCCATTCGTTATCATACCAGATTACTAATTTAATAGTATTATCGAGAACTTCTGTCAACTCTGAATCAAAAATTACTGAATGTGAGTTACCAATAACATCACTAGATACGAGATCTGAATCACTATATTCTAGTATTCCTTTTAAGTAAGTATTTGCTGCTGTTTGAAAATCAAAATTTACCTCTTCTCGCGATGTTGTCTGACCTTCTTCAAGCTGAGCTATGACGTATACCATAGAACCTACCTGTACTGGTACACGAAGGGATGATAAATTAATTTTACCTTTTAAATCAGGAAGCACTAGCTCCACTGCTTTTGCTGCTCCAGTCTTTGATGGAATTAAGTTTGCTGCCCCTGCCCGGCCATCTCTATACTCTTTTTTTGTAGGTCCATCTTGAAGTAACTGAGTTGCTGTATAAGCGTGATTGGTAAGACCAAAAATAGAATGAAGTGCAAATTGCTCTTGAAGTACATTAAGTACTGGCGCAACGCAATTAGTAGTACAAGAAGCGTTTGAAAGTATAGTCTCTCCAAGATAATCAGAAAAATCTTCCTCTGTAATATTAGCACCAAATACTACAGTTTTGATGTCGTCTGATTTTGCTGGAGCAGACAGAATCACTTTTTTAGCTCCTGCTTTGATATGACTTTCAGCTAATTCACGAGTAAGATAAAACCCTGTGCATTCTAAAACCACATCAATATTTAAATCTTTCCATGGTAGGTTTAATGCATCTTTTTCTGAAAAAACCTTAATTTTGTGTTCATTATCAATAACAATGTGATTTTTGGTTGACTCGACTGATCCTTCGTAAGTTCTGTAAGTAGAATCATATTTAAAAAGATATACTAGGTTTTCGACTGAAGTAAGATCATTTATTGCTACCACTTCCATATTAGGAAATTTTTTAAGTATGATACGTGTAGCTAATCGACCAATTCGGCCAAATCCGTTAATTGCAATTCTTTTTTTATTTTTCATAGTGGTTTTATTATACATAAGATTTTGATTGATTGCAAATTAAATTATTATAAATTTATAGTTTACTGAAATCGATCATGAAGATTTGAGTTTATATTAAAAAAATAACTAAATACAAAAAATCCCTTGAGCTTAGCTCTCAAGAAATAGTTTTGTAAGATAGTAAGATTGTCCTGATTAGAATTTTTTATTCTTTTTAGTTCTTGCTTTTTTGTAAACTAACCAAAAAGTAGCACCCGCTATCCTCAATAGACCAATTAGTAGAGCAATTGTAAATCCACCAGTATGAATTAACTTTGCCGTAGTTGTTAGAGTTGAAACTGGAATCATAGGATTAGCAGTCACCACTGCAAGTCCTACTGGGTCTAACATTTTACAAGTGATTATATTTTTTTGCTTGAAGTGTTTGATACCATCTCCATTAGCGTCTCCGCTGTTAGGGTCTTTATTTTCATCTGCAGTATTAAGATTATTGCCTTGGGTAATAACATATTCGACTATATTATGACTGAATCTCAAAAATGAAGTGTCATCGACATAATATTGATCAAAATTAATGTCTGTATATTCATAAAAAACTAGTCTTATTTCTGACCTAGAATACCATTATTGATAGTATTTATTGTTAGGTTGGTCATCACAAAAAGATATGATCTATCGAACCTATACAGTTAGAAATATGAATGTTTCATACATTGGTAAGTAATTACAAGCTGCATCATTCGCACTGTAGTCACAGCTATTATATAACTTATTCCACATGCTACGCGTTAACTCCAGTACCCTAAGTATACGATTGGAAATTAGGGATAAGTAGCCCAGAATCTGCGTCTTCAAATTTGACCTTGTAACACATTGAACTAGGTACTGCATTACTTTTGACATCGTCGATATAACGAATACCTATGTTTTGACTACCTTAAATCTTGACAAAAGAAAATGGGGTATATGTGATACCGCTAGTAATACCGTCAGAACCTTTGACAGAGGGTTAACATAGCCTAAAACACATTTGAGTGTAAATCGATCATTACTTATCTAATCTATGTTTGTACAAAATGAAAAAGTCTCTTGCCAGATAGTATTAGTGAAGGTGTGGTTTATCACGACATTAGTACTAGCATAACCTACTGGAGTGAGATGACGTACCTGAAAATAGGATCGTCATTGAATCTAACTATTTTGTTGTTTCCGCTAGAGTCGTGACCAAGAAGATTATCAATGTCAAATTGACTCGTACAAAAAGAAGGTATAGTTGCAGCAAAATTGAAGTGACTAAAACTACAATAACAGCTTAGTTGATTGCTTTAAACTTTATAGTACAACAAGTGGCTTTGAAAATTGAATTTAAAATATTTGTGTTACTAAATTTTGGCATATTTATTTTTGTATTCTTATTTATACTAACGAGGATACTATAAAATAGAATATTTTACAAATTGGCATTCTAAAACTGACCCCAAACACCCCACACTACCATTCCAGCATAAAAAAGTGTAGTAAACCACAAAAATAATGTATTTACGATACCAGGTCTTACAACTTTGGGTAATTTACTATTTAATCTTAGTAATATAGGCGGATAAAGACACATCACGAAAGCTGATAGTGATGCGGATATTTCTAGAAGTCCTGACGGCTGATTGAAACCAGGTTTAAAAATTGCTACAGATAAAATAACCACCCCAATTAAACCAAAAGCTTGGGAAATACGCTCACTAGAAATATTTTTGATCATTTTTTTCTCACCTATACTATGCTTTATGAGTCTACCTGCAGCATCTAATATAGTTATTTGAGCCATTACAAAAAGCACTACAATTGCAATTCCCCAAAAAGTGCCAAGAATTGTAAAGCGTTCATTAAGTAAATTTACCTGATATATCAGGAGTGAAAAACCTTTAAGCCCTTGATTTGTAAGTGTAGAAAGTGAGACAAGTGCAATAAGTAAAATACCTACGAAGTTACCAACATAAAACATAGTAAAATGTTCCTTTTTGATAAGTGACCACCACCGCTTCCAGTTTAGTCTAGTAGTTTCACTATTCCAGTTTATTTCTTTATTTTCCTGCAAAGAAGCTACAGCATATTTTTTCTTAGCTACCCAGTCACTTTGTACTAAATTTAGTACACCTGCGACACCACCATATGCAAGTCCAGACAAAAATGTGATTTTATCGCTAGGAGTAGTTGGAAACCAAACTGGTTGAATGCTGTTTGAAATAGCCTGAAAATTAAATAAATTTATTATAACTACACTAGCTATAGCTAAAATAACTAGCAATCCAAATCGTGTAAGTTTTTCTAAAAATTGATATACACCGGGTGAAAACCAAATAAATAATAATCCAAAAAGTAAAAATGTAGAGCAAAAGGCACCGTACACTTTATAATCAAGTCCAAGTAAATGAGCAATCATGTTTCCTGCAATAGATGCCCACGCAGGCCACACTAATGAAATAAAAATAGCAATGAGGAAAAGAGGAGCCAACCAACGACTAAGTGAGAGTAAACCTGTAACTGTATTTTTACCTGTAGCAATCGTGTACCGCTCGATCTCTAAATTAACCATGTACTGCAATAAAAGAACCAATGGAATTGGCCATAGTATTTGAAAACCAAAACGACCTACAAGATCTGGCCATATAAGTATTTCTCCACCATTAAGACTTAGCGCTACAAACACGATTGAGGGACCAAGCATTTGCAATAATGTTAATTTTGGTTTTGGTAGATCGATCAAAGAGTTTTTCATTTGCTAATTATATTTTACGTTTTACTCTTAGTCAAAATTAGTAATTTTTAGACTAAGTATATTTTATAGTAATCACTAATAAATTTTAAATTAAATAATAATAAATCTTCTATTTTAAAGAGGAGCTTAGTCATTTCCACCAGTTCTAATCAATCTTACAAACGGAGAACTTTTAAGCATAACAGTTAAATTTTTTCTTTCTTAGTAGTATTTGCAGATCCTTCTCGAGTTACTTGTGTCGGGGTTGTAGGAGTTAGACTTACAGGATCTACTATTTCTCCATTCGCTTCACCACCTTCATAAAGATCTCCTCCATCAGTGATGTTGTATATTACTTTTACTGTTGGAACTCCTCCTACAGTTATGTGTGTCTTAGTTGCACTAGAAATCTCTGAATAAACTCCATTTTTATACTTTCTTATCTTAAGATTTGGTGAGTCAGCTTGATTAGTAAAATATAACTCAACAGGGATTATGGATCCCAGATATAAAAGACAATTTATAGTATATTTTATAAGTCTTTTTGGATAACTATTGTTTGCATCTACTGTTGAAAAATTTGATTCCATGACTGCACCTAAACTGCTTGCAGATTGGCAATTCCTGATTTCTGAATAGTATAATCTCCAACCATTAGGCCATTTACTTGCATTTTGTCTTTTACACCGTCACCATTAAAGTCAGGATTTTATAGGTTTTATCCTGGTACAATGTCTTGATAATCAGTCAAACCATCATTATCTGAATCTCTATTGTTATCAAACTTATTTGTAATATTGGTAGCGGGTAAATTATACCAAGAATAAACCATAGTTTATACATATTTAGGAACTACACCTTTATCCATATCTAGAAAGCTTGTTTTATCGTTTATATCAGTATTATTTATACCTTCAATATAATCTTGAACTAGATCTCTATCTGCGTCCAGATGACTTAGGTTATTGTTAATGTCAGCACTCTGAATAATCTCAATTAAGTTCGCACGAGATCACCATCAGAGTCAACTGCTTGAATAGCTCTAGCACTAAAGCTACTTAGTAATATCTTACCTGCTAAATCTTTTTGCTGAATTGATATATTGCAATTTCCATAAAGTATAGCTGTAGCAGGTGTGATAGAATATCGACTAAGTAGTGACTGTGTTTGTCACTGAATACTGCTTAGTAGTCAAAAGGTTGCTTCCATCAAATAATGATACTTGTTGTGCCAAATTCGCATAGTATATCAAAGCTCGGTGGTGTTGTTGTATTCATTACATTTTCTGTGTTGTCACTGCCTGAGTCTGAAGAAGCTAATAAATCTGGAATACCTGTAGCAGCCAGTGAAACTGTCATGTCAATGGTAACAGTGTTATCTGTAGTAAAATGACACTTGTAAAAGCAAAATTAGTTGCTAATTAATTAAAGACAGTACAATTAAATACTAAAAAAGTACTGGTTTTAGTTAGCTTTGTCACATTATTGACACTACTATTTGCCGTATATATATTTCCAGATCGAGCTATAACAATATCAATAGGTACAGAGCTGGTCGCGCCGATGACGATAGAGATCCCAGCTTGTATAATTTTAGTTACAATACTTCCATTGTAATCAGCAACATATACATTATTAAATAAGTCGACTGCAAGACTTCAGGTGTAAAAAGTAGTTGCACTAAGAAAACTTGAGATCCCGGTAGACGTTATTTTGGCTATTTTAGAATCGTATTGTATATAAAAATTATCGTCTATGTCTAAATTAGACCTACTTGGATTATAAATCTGCTATCTAATTAAAACTAAAGTCGATGCAACCCCTACCTGTATTATTTTAGTTATGTCACCACTATATAAATTTGCAGTATAAATATTGCCTGATTGATCAATTGCAATTTGATATGAAAATCTTCTATTAAAAGGTGTCGATTCTACGTTACCCAAAATTGTTGACACCCCGTTTGGAGTTATCTTGGAAACATTGTTACTACATATTTTTGGTGTGTAAATATTGTCATAATGATCTATGATAATTCATAGAAGTATCGTTCCTGAAATACCCAAAATATTAGAAGTGTAATCGGTATTTTTTACACTTGAAACAACTGTTTCTTTGCCTGTTATCATTACGCTAACCTCAAAGTAGTCCTGTCCTTTAGAGCTACTTAAGTTATACTAGATACTGACTGACCTTGAACGGTTCCTGAAAGACTTATCTTTACTGGAGTAAAGGTAGAGGGTGTCATTATTGGTAAATTTATAATTGTGCTGATAGGCTGATAGGCTGAGGGTGCTACAAAAGTTTTTAATGGTCTTGCAAAAAAGAAAGATATTTGAATTAAAGCGTAAATAAAAAAAATAAAAATAAATTTTTTGATTGGGTTATAGGTAAAACAAGAAAGTTGCACAAGTAAGATATTTAGTCGCAATGATTATAATTATTTGATAGATATATCAAGCCTGTAATTATTCTGCTTTTAAGTTTTTATAGGTTTAAATAAAAAAAAGAGCCATATTTAATATAAAATAGTCCCAATATATAAAAATTATTATTCACAATAAAGCACGATACTAACCATTGTACTATGTATACACAAAATTATTCCCGAAATGGCAGTTAACCATATTGCTACTCATTGAAACGCAATCCACAATAACACCAATAAAGCCGTTGTTAGTAACATTCATTTTGTAGTTGTTTGATACAACCAAGTTAATTCAAAAAATATTGTTACCCAAATTATTAAAATGTGCTTTACTAGGGAATGAAACATCGCTGTAACAACAATATATATATGGCATGCAACATATAAAATATAAGCGAAAGTTAAAGCAAATAGTAGCTCGCATAATTTGACTACCAAAATAACTATCTCCAAAAATAATATTTTTTCTGTTTAAATAGTATTACAAAATAAAGTTTTGTCAAACACCTATATTATACTTAATCCCTTATATTTTAGCCAAGAAACAAAATTATCTGGGCACTCCATAACGGATAATCTACTCTGTTTTACTAAATAAAAATCATTAAATTTCCCACTCTCTTTGACTTGTTTGAGGCTTATATATTTTCCCTCTGGGTATTTACAAACAAATTTGACTTTAGCAAACCAACTGATATTTCTTTCGTCATTCGTATCTTTTTCTGGTTTAGAAACGACCTCCCCTAGACCCACAATACTAGAGTGTCCAGTGGAATGGTAAATAAAAACCTTATCTCCAATTTTCCAGTTTTTGATAAAATTGATAGCCTGGTGACTATGTACTCCATCCCACTTTGTTATACCTTCTCGCTCTAAATCATCAATGGAAAAAGCGGAGGGTTCTGTCTTGGCTAAAAAGTAGTTTGTCATATATTATATATTAATAAAAGTTTAAACTGTTATTTAAGTAATAAATCAAGGTTTTCAATATTTTCTTGTTCACGGGTCTTCAAGTTTTTTTTGGTAAAGGTACCATTTTCTTCTACAATTATCAAGAAGTCTATATCTTTATTTACTGCATATTTGAGGGCTTTGTCGAGTTTGATAGGCTCTGGAGCTAACTCTACTATGTTGTTTTGTGATCGTAGTTGCTCTGATATTTGTCGAGTTTTAATAGCATGCTCATCTATGAAATATGTGATATAGTATGTAGGCTTTTTCTCACTTATAGGTAATTCTATTTTCTCGTTTTGGATCAAAGTAAACAATCTGCTAAGACCAATAGACCCCCCTACACCAGGCAATTTTTGATTAGTAAACTCGCCAGCTAAGTTTTCATAACGTCCACCACTAGCTACACTTCCATAACTCTCATATCCTACAAACTCGGTTTCAAAAACCATACCAGTGTAGTAGTCTAAACCTCGGGCGATACTGAGATCAAAACGAAAATTAATATTTTTAAAATTAGCTAAATGTAAGAAATCATACAACTGTGTAAAACTTGTGTACATGGACATTGTGAAGTTTTCATCAATAGGGTCTTTGTCCTTAACATTAAATGCTGAAATGATGTTAAAAAGATCACCTGTTGACACTTTGTTAGTAAGTAAATCTGTAATATGCTTAGCGTTTTGTTCTTTGATAAAAATATCCTCTACTAACAAATTTTCAACTCCTCTACTTCCTATTTTTTCAACTTTATCAATTATTCTCAATGCATCCGAAAAATGTGCATTTGCAACGCCAAACTTTTTCAGTATATCCTGTAATAACTTTCGGTGATTCAGTTTTATATTAAATTTTCCAATATTCAAACTATCAAGCGTAGCGGCAATCACCTGCAAAATCTCAAAATCATGCCCAATCGACAAATCTCCGTTACCTATAATATCTACATCAGCCTGATAAAACTCCCTTAGCCTTCCCTTTTGCGGCCTTTCGCCTCGCCAAACTGGTTGGATTTGATAACGTTTAAATGGAAAAGTCAGATCATTATAATGCTCCGCGGTGTATCTAGATAGTGGCTTAGTCAAATCAAATCTCAAACCTCTTTCATTGTCAATGTTCACTTCTTCACCCTCACCTTTTACACGTTTTATAGCGTATATTTCTTTGCTTACATCGCCTGTACTACTCAAAGTTTTCATGTATTCGACAGCTGGGGTAGCTATGTGGTAAAATCCGAAACTTGCATATGTCTCAGCAATTTTATTTCGCAAATAATCGAACCTTTGTTGATCTTTAGGTAAATATTCGGGAAAGCCTTTTGGGCTAGTAATTTTGGTGGCCATATTAATGATACTATTATTTTTTATCTCCTGCCGGAGCTGGTTTTTTATCAGCTAGTGGTTTTGGTGGAGTGAGTGCCTTGGATACGCTATCAGCTAGAAAAGTAAACGGCATAAATAGATACTTTGTTATCTTTTCAGCATATTTATCGACTATTGGAATACGAGGAAGATCAATAACGATCAGTTTTATGAACATATATAATATAGCTAAAACTCCAAATATAGTTCCGTACCACTGGCTCCTAAATGATAACTGCAAAATAAATAAAATTAAGTAAAGTAAATAACTAAACCAAATCTGGGCTGCACTTGTGAGTGATTTTACTCCGCGCTTTTCTCTGTTTACTACTCCATCATTATATTTTACTCTATAAAAATAAAAATCGATCACTAATATTAACGAATAAAAAATAGTCCATGCAAGTAAAAATGCATTAATTCCACTGAGAATTCCTGACAAATCAAAACTAAATTGACTAGCTATTTGTTGGCTTGAAGCAGCGGTGTTTGATAAAGTTGGCTGACTAGATGATGGCGCTGGATAAGACGGGATATTATAAAAGTTTTCGTTCATACATATTTGGTAACTCTTAGAACTATTAACTAGAAAACCTCCTTTTGTCAACAAGGATAATATAATCTACGATTGACAATTTACTAAAAAATACAAATGATCTAAAAAATAAGTTTCGTATGTCAGACAGCAAACCTCTTATCCCCGATAAATTAAATTACTCTGCCGAAATCGAAAATATCAAAAAAGATGTGGCTATAAATAAACAAGTGGAAGGATGGATAGCAGAGGCAGTCAAAAAAGCCAAAGGTGAAATGGAAGAAAAAGCCAATAGTAAGTTTTGGAGTGGATTTTTGGTTGGTTTGATTGTTGCTCTAGTTATTGTTTTCTTTTGGAGGAAATAGGATTCAAATGAAGACAGAAACAATTTTCACTTATATATTTTTACTTTATTTAATATCCTGTTCTAAGTCAGATGGTTATAGTCTTCTAATACCGCATTTCCATCTATCAAATCTCGATAGTATTGAGACTCTAATTGTAGTTCCTTTCTACTGTAAAATATCATATCTTTTTTACTATTAATAAGAGAACTATCAAAAATTCCTACAGCTTCGTCTAGTGTTTTAAGCCTATGAGCAACAACCAGTGTCAAAGCATCATTTGCAAGATCTAATATCATTTGTGTAATGGCCTTTTCACTTAACTCATCTAAGCTACTAGTCGGCTCATCTATCAATATTAAATGTGGTCTAAAATATTTTGCTCTTAAGTACAGTCCAGCAAAATTTAGCCTTTGTCTTTGACCACCACTAAGGTTTAGACCCCCTTCTCCAATTAGGGTATCTAAGCCATCTTTAGCTTCAAATAAACCCCAAAGCCCAACCTTGACCAGTATCTCAACCAAATAGCTATTCTCATAAACTATTTCACCCTCTTTTTTAGGTAAACCAAATAGTATATTATATTTGAGCTTACCACGTAAACTAGTTGCAGTCTGCATCTGCATGCTAATAAGCGATCTACGTGCCAAGTCATCAACTTTGTAAATATTTATATTATTTATAAGTACCTCTCCTTGTTGTGGATTTAGCTGACCACCAAGAATCGAAATCAATGTCGTTTTGCCCGTACCACTAGGACCTATGATACCATAGAGCTTATTTTTTTGATCTCCTTTTATATCAAGTATGAGATTATGATTGTTAAAAACTACTGTATTTTCGTTATAACTAAAATTAGCATTGATTATTTGAATTGAGAAATCAGACATATAAATAGAATAATTCAAGAAAGGTTGTTTTAACAAAATATAGCTTAGTAAAGATTAGCTTCTAAATGGGTAAGAAATATAACCTATCATGTTAAAATCAGATTTTTTTGCATAACCATAAACCTGATAGCCAAAAGTAAATAGCAATGCAACTATTGAAATAGCAAAACTTAATATTGCAAAAGTTTGCCAAAAATACATTTTTACAGGTGATACAATATCTCTTTTAACGTCTTCGGCCATACTTGATCTGATATATTTAATAGTCTCATAAGAATATATTAAAAAATCTTTAGCTCTTAAAAGTGCAATACCCAAAACTGTATAAGTTTCAATATTAAAAATGATATACGGTTTGAGATAAATGATGAAACTAAATAAGCCTATGTATGCTGTCATATAAAGAATACTAACATTTGCAGCCAAGTAATATTCACTGTTTATACTAGACTTTTTATTTGAACTACCGGTTGACTCCCATTTAATAGCTCGTTTAGTTAATAATCTAAAAAGAGCATCAGTGTAAGCAAGAATGTGGGTAATACCAGTAAGTACAGAACCATATCTTTTTCTATTAATAATTTGTCTTGGTCTAATAATATAAAAGTATATCAAATACGGTAGAAACGGAAGTATCCAACCAATTCTTATAGAATCAGTGTTAAAGTATAATAAAGCTAATAATTGGAATGCAATAATAGGTGCTATGATCTCACCAATGAAATAAAACAAACAATTAAGATAAGTAAGTTTACCCCAAAAATCTAAATGATCACCGTAATAATAATCAGAAAAAATGGTAGAAATAGTACCGTCAGCCCATCGTGATTGTTGTTTAAAGTATGATTGCAAGTTGTCTGGACATTCACCTTTACTTATTATTAAAGGTAAATAGCTTACATGATATCCAAATTTATGGGTTTGAAGACCTATTCGTATATCTTCAGATCCTTCATGCTTCGGCATTCCACCAGAATCGACAACGGCTTTTCGTCTATAAATTCCACTCGTACCCACACATTTACCAGCTCCAAAACGCATTTGTGATGGTAGTAGCACTCGATAAAACTCTTCGACAACAGAACCTGCACCATATTGTATCGGAGATTTTTTATGTATATGATCATCAGTATCAAAATATTGAGGTGTTTGCAAAATACTAATTTTGGGATTTTTTACAATATATGGTACTGTTTCTCTTAAGGCCTCAGAAATAGGACGAAAATCTGCGTCTAAAATAAATAAATACTCTCCACTACTTTGCTCTATTCCATACTGAATATTTCCTGACTTTTTGTATACTCCCTTATTTGGACGACAAAGATAGGTGAAGCCAAATTCTTTTGCCATTTTTGCAACTTTTGTATCTCCCTTATCATCAAGCACATATACTTTCTTATTAGAATATTCTATACTTGAAACTCCAAGCCATGTGTTACGTACAGTTTCTAAGTCTTCACCAGCTAGTGGTAAAAAAATATCTACGCTTGGTGCTGAGTTATTATCCCAAAAATCATTAACAAATTTCTGATGCTCCTCCTTATCAAATTTTGGATAAAACATTGCCATAAAATGATTTGTAAACTTGGCAAAAGCAATTGCAAAAAAAAGCGGACCAAAGAAGAGTGCATACCATATATTTATTTGAATAAATTCACTAAAGCCATAAATAACTCCTAAATAACCGATAAGAGCAAATAAGTGTGCCAACCGAACACCCCAAGCATTTTCAATAACATAGTTATATTTGAAACTTTCCGAGTCTTGAACGTCTTTGTGGTATAGTTCTATCGCTTGTTTTTTAGTTTTAGACACCGTTGATAACAAATTTTTTGACGATGGAGATAAATCTAATTTTGATGATTTCATTGAGTTATGTCTTATGTCAAGCATATAGTTATAGTAGGTAATTTATTGAGTTATGATACAAGTTTCTGTGTTGTTGTTTTTATTAATACCAGCCTTATCTTGTGGATTATAACAATTTAGTTCTTCTTTTTGTCCTTTATACGGTATTTGATGTTCATTAAATAATTGTCTAGTAGAAGTGTGATAGCCAAAGTTAACTTTATAAGAGTCTCCCGAATAAACAAAATTAGTAATATTTTTATTTATATCAATACTCTCTATTATCTGAGTAGAAAAATAAAAATAAGATACTATAAATATATTTACAAAACCAACTACGATTGCTAGAATACCAACCATACGAGCTACTTGGTATTTTGTTGTAAATATATAAACTAAGTAAATACCAAGTAAAAACCATAGATGGGGTATATATCTAACAGTATTTGAAGTGTTAGTCAGTGTAAATGAAAGGAAAAATATCACGCTGAGCATAAAAACTATCCCTGCACCATATAATATCTTTGGGTTTTGAGATTTAGATGTATATGGATTATGTTCTGTTAATTCTTTAAATTGCGATCCAACGGCGAGTAAATATGCAAGTAAAATACAAACAAGCGTGCCACTAAACAAAGGGCCAAACCCACCTTTTTTAAGCTGCGAATTCGTAAGTGATTTTATTTCTGAGTTTGAAACAACAAACGGTAATTTGATAACTGCTGCTTCACCTTCACCATCTAAAAACTTATCATCAGTAGCAAAAAATAAAGAGTGAATAAAAACTTCTATATTTGATTTATTTCGATAATTTGAAGGCGTATTTTCTTTATAAGAATAACTGTTACGACCGTATGTAGGATATAAGATGTTTCCCTGAATTAAGGCATTTGTCATGTATGGATTATATCCAAATACACCAATTGCAAGAATAAAAGAGCAAAATACAACAGGTATATAATAAACTAATTTTTTTACCCTAGTCATGAGTATGTATATACCAAACGCTAAAGTAAAAATAAGCGAATATACTAGTCCAGCCGTTTTTACATTTGTAGTAATGATTATCAACATAACAAGCAATGCAAAATATAACCCCTGCGGTAACGTTTTATCTTTAAAAGACCTATACAAAAAGAACAAAACTGTAAATGTTATAATGAGCAAAGAATAAAGCAATCCATCTAAGTTCAAAGTTGTAGATTGCATCACAGCAACAGGATTCATAGTTATGAAAAACGATAACAAAAGCTTTAGAGCCTCATTTAAACCTGAATTTTCGGCGAATTTGAAAGATGAGAGTGCTGCGTATAAGCATAAAAATACTCCAAACAATATACTAAGGTTAAAGAATTTTATATCTGTATAATGTCCTGTAAGATCGTACATAGCACTACTTAGGTACCAACTAGCTTTTGGATAAGAATCAAGCCATCTGCTATTACTTGACCAGTTTACATAATCATTATTATATTCTGATTGAGGTTGATGAATAGGATTCCAACCATTTATAAGGCTAACTACTGCCTCTCCTTGATATGACTGACCATCAAAAGATGTATCATACAAAGAATGATTGACTACGACACCATAACTCAGTCCTAATATAAGAATAACTGTCGGTATAATAGCCAAAAGAGCAACTGCCGTTTTCCTAGTTATTAGCAAAATAATCGTAAAAATAGTTATATACGTCATTGCTATTGCTCCATAAATAAGCCATCTACTTAATGTAAGGCCAGCATAAAGTGATATTAGAGTGAGGGAAAATTCCCAAAACAGAAACATTGCAAAACTGATTCCTGATAAATAAATTAATAGTTGTCTTGTCATATTTTATTAAATTATATTTGGAAATAGTTCGTTTTTTATAGTAAAATTTGGTTTTACCAAATCAGCATCCCATACAATATTATCATCTTCATTAAAATAAACTACATACTTAAGATATCGCTGGATCTCTGGGTTATTAATTCTTGTCATCGCAAGTTTTATCCAATTTTCTTTGTACTCATCGGTACCTGCTACACCCATTTCAGCTATTATAACTTCTTTACGGTAATTTTTAACTTGATTATATCTGTAATCAAAAAGATCAATAAAATTAAAGTTTCTCTTAGAATTTTTCATCTCAAAAGCTTCATATGAAAATATAGAAAATCCAATAGCATCCACATAATCATCTCCTGGGTAAAACGCTGTAAACCCAGCTTTACCTCCTGGACTCCATAACATTTTTACATTTTTAGTTTGTTTTCGACATAAATTTGTTACATATTGAAATGCGGTAATATATGGTTGAGGTTCTGGTTGAGCCCAGTTGTATCGAGATCCTGGATAAAGATCCATTTCATGTCCCCATCTTAAATAAACTGGAGTGGATTGCAAGTCGATTTCTTTACAAATGGCTACAATTGTAGAAGCATATTCACCCTTTATAATAGCAGGTAAAAGCTCTATTCTAGATTCATTTGAAAACCCCCAAGGCTCTAATGTAAGAATAGTACTTCGATTTTTCTTTGAGGTCTCTTCAAATGCTTTTTTTATGTCGCTTACATCATCTTTTTTCCAAGTTACAAACCTATTTTCAATGGTAATATTTTTGTCATTATCATATAGCCCTAGCCCATCAATTATTCCAAACTGGACATTTTTTTTGGGTATTGGAACATCAATATTCTTAGCTGGTTGTGTCTTAACCATATAGAGAAAACCAATAAATACAATTGTGATTATAAATACGGAAGCGGCACCCATTTTTAATAAAGGAGAAAATTTCATATAGCTGATAAGTTTTATTACTTTGAAAACGCAAGTAGCGATTTATATACAAGTAGTTAGCACAGTTTTAGGTGTTTGTCAAGAAATGACTTGTTATTATATAAATAAAATATTAGATTATATAATAAAAAAAAGTAAAATTAATTAAAACTTAAAAAAACATTGCAACTTATGAGAAAAAATCTCTATAGAAATAGTTGTTATTTATACGATTCCATGTCAAGCAAAAAACTATTTGACATAAGTTAAAAAATGAAGTTACATTAGATAGACAATACAGTTATTTCTATTCTAATCATGAAAAACGTTATTTCAACTTTAGTTTTGTTTAATTTAGGTTTTGGATTTTTTCTACCTCTCTCACAAGCACAAGCTCTTGATACTCAAGACTTGAAGCAAAAAGTAAGTAGCGTAGGATCTAGATTTAAGCCAGCAGATCAAAGATATCGGAGTTGTAAAAAAAGCAACACTAACATCAAGGTCTGTATTTCTAATTACAAGAAAGAATTAGTAGCGGTGTGTGAAAACCTCTCGGGTGTAGGTTTGACAACCTGTTTATCCGCTGCAGAAGGTAAAAAGCGTGGAGCTCAGCTTAATAATTGGCTAGCTAAGTAAATAGTAATTAATTTGTCAAGGCGTATGATATATGAATCATACGCTCGTTTTTTTTATTAATTTTTACTGAATCTGATCAATAGTATCACCGGATAAAACAGGAAAGGACTGCTTACCAAAATTGGTAATAAATTGAAACAAGTCTGCAATGTTTGCCATTGATTCTGTCACATCACCAACGGTATCACCAATTCGTAAAATTTGACGCGAACCAGACATGTACGTTATAATTACAGTCGTACCAATAACTGAATTGATCACCCCTTTTTGTACCAAATCTAAAATACCATAGCCAATTACAAAAACTGACACAATATAAAGCATGCGAGCAAAAAACGTTACCATGGCTCCACCCATAAACATAATGTTTCGAGTATTATATGCATTTCGTACTAGTTTTTCAGTTCTTTGTATGGTTTCAATAGTAGCAAATGTTGATCTAATATGTGAATTTTGAATAAGGTTTTCAGTGGTTATGGCAGCATATTTTTCTCTAGCTCCAATCCATTTTTTTACCAGTGAATTACTATTTATATAACGGAAAAATGAAGTTAGCAATGTAATTAGAATAAAAAAAGTAACAGAAACTAATCCTAAATAGCCATTAAAGTAAATTAGCGTTAAGGTAACAGTGATATAAGAAATAACTGTCGGTATGATCTGAAAACAAATCATATTCATCATCATTATAAATTCCCTACCTCCAGCTTGCATTTTACTAACGATTGCCCCAGAAGATTTAGTTGAATGAAATATGGGATCTACAGTTAAGAAGAAATTTTGTGCCTCGAGTGCGATACTACCTTGAACTTCAGCTATAGTTAGGCCGTTAGAATAAACTGCCAAGCGATTTATTATCTCTAAACCTATATATCCAAAAATAATGTATGTTAAATATTCCATTTTTTGTTGAGAAATAGCAATGCCAAATCCAAGTGGGACTAATGACTCAAAAGTCGCCTGCAATACCTCAGATGAAACTAAAAAAATATATCTAAACTTTCGCTTCAAAATTGTATACCACCAAGGCTTACTAAAATCAATTTCAAAAAAATGTGTCCGTTTATTAAATTTGAAAAAATTATTTAATGTATCAAAGTAAGCTTCCTGAAATTCTTTTTTTTGCCAGAACATTATCATATGTTTTATATTGCTAAATCAAAATTAGCGGTTAGTTTTTCCACTTTAGATTTGTCTCCAAAAACTAAAACACCTAGAAAACCAATTTCGTTGATAGATTTAACTTCTTGTTTAGCCTTTACTTTTTCATCATTATTGTTTTCTCTCATCTCTTCAGTAAAACATGTCACAATTAAGTTTAGCTTTTCTGCTTCTTGTTTGAGTTTTATAAGATCAGACTTTTCATCAGTCGTTTTCATCATAATAGCGTGCTGGATATTCATTGGAATTGTTTCGCCATCAGTAGTTTTAGTATTATCTATGTGGATCAGTTTTTTACCTTCACGACTTGCAAATGAGGCACTAAGATGAGCAGCTGCGTTTAGCTTAGACCAGTTTGGTACTTCTGGAGTATCTAGCAGGACACAATGGGCTACCATTATTTTTTTGGATTCGCTTGGTCTGTCTTCATCGGTTCGAATATGTGGAAAAGTAACACATTCACGAATATGCTTACTGAGTAAAAATGCGACAAATCTCTCACTAGTACCAAATCCAGATAATGGAGGCATACCATATTCCATAGCTTTTACATAGCTTTCATCCATAAATTGAGCCTCGTCATTACCATTATCTCGGGCTTTCTGTTGCTCTTGAAATCTAGCAAACTGATCTATAGGATCATTGAGTTCGCTAAATGCTTTACCAAGCTCAGCTGTACCAGCTACAATCTGCCACCTTTGCGTGATCTCAGGATTTAGAGGGTCACGTTTTGCAAGCGGTTCAAGTTCTACGGGTGGTAGAATAAGAAAAAATGGATCTCGAGTATTTAATCTAGCTTTTTTCCATAATTTATCAAGAAGTGTTGCCATACCTATTTCTGGATTTAATTTCAAATTGAATTTTTTACCTATCACACAAAGCTCTTCTGCGGTTTTACCCTCAGTGTCAATTTCCCCGTTGCTAAAATATCGGACTGCATCAAAATAAGGTATTAGTGGCCATCCTGGATTACTATTTAATAGTTTCCAACCTTTTTCCATAGCTAATTCTTTACTACACCAATCACCCCAATTAATAGTATTTTTGTAGTAATCAAGTTGGATTTCAGAGCCTAATATCTCTCGTACAACCCGTTGATAAACTCGTTTTGTAAATTGTGCTGCCCACATATAATCTGTATACGCGTTATACCATTCGATCTGGGTATATTCTTGTAAATGTTGCGGACTGGATCCTTCGTTACGAAAAACACGACCAATTTCAAACACTTTTTCAAATCCACCAGCTATAAGCTTTTTAAGGGGTAACTCAAGGGAAATACGTAAGTACATATCCTGATCTAATTCATTATAAAATGTTGCGAAAGGTCTTGCCTCAGCGCCACCTGGAGTTTGTTCAAAAATTGGTGTTTCTACCTCCAAAAATCCTTCTGCTAACATTTCTTCACGCCAGATAGACCAGTATTTAGCTTTTGCTCTCACAATATCGCGAACTGATAAACCATTTTCATCTTTTGTATTAGACTTCAAGTCTGCTACGCGATCCAGATAACGAGTCTCTACATTTTCATAATCGAGAGTTTCAGGAAGAGGACGAAGCGACTTAGTTAAAATAGTAAACTCCTTAGCAAAAAGACTCGGCTCCTGAGTACGTGACAAATCTAAATAACCACTTACTTGAAGGTAGTCACCTTCGTCAATCAAATCTTTAAATGCTTCAAAATCCAAGTTTGTTGTACTTCTTTCACTTAAAATATCAGATTTGAAAATAACTTGAAAACCAGAAGGAAGACTTTCGTCCTCGAGGATACCAAAGGCTATTTTACCGCTTACACGCTTTACTTTGAGTCTACCAGCTAATGTTACTTTTCGCTCAGTGTCACTAACAATTTTAGATTGATCAATAAACAAATTTTTTGCTTCTACTAAGGTATAATCACGATGACTATTCGGAGTAAATGGGTCTATGCCTAAAGTTTTAAGATGATCCAGTTTTTTGATTCTCAGCTCTCGCTGGGTGTCAGACGATGAAAATGATTTATTATTTTGTGCTAGATTATGTTGGCTCATAGATAAAGAATTCTGCCTAAAGCCTCAACTAAAGTAGATATCTTGTCAAACTTAAGCTACTCCCCTAAGGTACAAAAGTCCGGCACCAACTACAAGACCGCACAGAAATCCACCAAGATGCCCCCAATTATCTATTTGTGGAATTAAAAAGCCATAAAGAGCAATTACTGCTACATTTACTAAAATCATATTGAAAGCCGCACTGTTTCCTGGTATCAAAATAGTATAAGCAAACAAAGCACCAAGTAAGCCCATGATAGCGCCGCTAGCGCCCAAACTACCCCTGCTCAATCCACTATTAAACAAAAATGAGAAAAACGATCCCACAATACCAGATAAAATATAAATTATAGCAAATCCAGCTGGTTTAAATATATTTAAAACAGAAGGACCAACCGTATAAAGCGAATACATATTTACAAAAATATGAAAGACATCTGCATGAAGAAAATTTGATGTAAAAAGCCTATACCACTCGCCATCTCGAACATCACTTTTATTCATTATACCAAGGAGTTGAAAGTTAGTAAAACTATCATACATGCCACCAAAAGGAATGATATAAGGTAATACATATACTATTGAATTAATAATAATTAAAATTAATATTGGGTCCATACAAAAAATTATTTACTTTTTTAAATAAGATACTTTACTTGACTATAGGGTCGACAGCCTTAAATTTTTTATTAAACGAAGGTAAAAGTAAAGCAAGCAAGCTCCCTATAAAAATACCTGCTATAGTTGGAAGTAGTGCGTTTTGAATAGGAGGTTTCACTTGAATAACAGAACTACTAAAGTCATTCTTGCCCTTATTTGATTGATCTATAATAAAGATTTGAGGCCTATCTTTATTCCATTCGGTTATAATTTTGTTTAAAAATACTGTATTTACAGAGTTTATAAAATTTTCACCTTGTTGTTTACTTTCAGCATTATAACTGATGTTTACAAACCCTGCACTCTGGTTTTTTATTTCATAAAAGGGCTTTTTGGTGTCTATTTTTTGTCTTAATTTTGCATTTTCAGAAATTTCGTACTGAATATCAGGTGAGGCAAAACGATTTGAGAGGTACATACTTAAATTTTCTAAAGTTTTATCATAAGTATTAGCGGCAAAATTATTACTACTGCTTATCAAGCTTTGATACTGTGCATTATTTATGCTCAGGCCTACTGTTATACTAGAAAGATAAGTTGAATTATATGTGTTGGTAAGAAGAGATAGATTTAATATAATTATAGATGCGATAATAACCCAGCTATTTTTTATTAATTTTGCCCGAATAGTTTCAAAAGTCATATAGTTGTTTAGTTTATATAATAAGTCGTGAATCTTAAAATTGTCAAGAAATAGTACTTAATTAAAAAATTCTTAATTTGTATTTGACATTACTCTGCAATAAAATTTCAAAGCAACTATTTAAATGAATTAGAATTCACTCTTTATAAAATCCAAAATCACTGTAAATTTTTAGCCATTACAACTAAATAGTCTGCTTGCAATATTCTTGTTAAATCACATTAATTTTTTAATTTCGTGATCACAAAATATTTTGTAAGTAGACATTTTTTTGTATATATTTTACAAGGAATAAATCCAATGAAAACCACTAAACAGAACATACTTTTAAACTCACATATTCGAGAATTTCTTGATTTCATTATTTCTAGTCACAATCTAGTCATCGGTCAGTATTTTTCGCAGATTACTGTTGACAAGTCATTCTTTATGCTTGCTGCTACTGGTATTGGGGAAACCGTAGCATTGCCTGTATACATGCTCTATCTTTTAGTTGAAAAATTGGAAAATGATACAAATCACATTGATATAATGCCAACTGTTTGAGTAGTTATGCCAAAAGTGACTATCACGGATAGTGAAGCAAATCATTTAAATGAGCTCTATTCTAAGTTCGTACTGTCAATTACAACTAAGTCTAATCCTAAAAAGCCTATCCTAAAATCTGATAAAAAAGATCATAAAGATAAAGTGTTTTTTGGTTATCGCACCAGTAAGGAAAGTAAGTACACAGATGCTCCAATTCAGTTTACCACAACTGGAGTATTGCCGCTAATTACTTACAATGATGGACTGAATCCTCGATTAAACTTAGTAATTGTAGACGAAGCCCATCGTATTCTTGAAGAAACCGAAGATATAGAGATTGCTATTAGCCTGTTTAAAAAGCAAGGTGTGGTAGTAGTAAACTACATGTCAGCAACCTTGGAAACAGACGAGCTAGAACAACGACTAGAAACCAATATCATCAAAGTAGACAGAGCAAGGTTTAAAAACTTTTATCATAATACTGGCAAACCAATGCTAGATTGTATAGAAAATACTATAACCAAAACTTTGATCGAGTCTGATATTTTGAGTGAATACTATCCTAATAAAGCTCATCAAAGTGAATGAAAAAGAGAAATTTTAAGAGGCACTATATGCATTGATAAAATAGCTTGCTTTCCTACTCGTTCTTCTGGCCTGCTAATTACTATTAATTCGCAGAAGGAGATAAGAGTGACGCTAAAAAAGTTGAGCAAAAAATTTATAGACTTTGCAAAAACAATAGCATAGTGGTATTGACTTATTCTAGCAAGATCAACAAAGATCCTAAACTAAAAAAAACTTTTCGACCAAGCTTTTGATCGTATTGAGAAGATAACCTTAAATACGTCATTATCTTCACTTCGGTCGTAGAAATGGGAATAACATGGCCTACACTTGACTATGTAGTAACTATGGATAGCGAGTATGAGACAGTCAATCTAGATGGTCATAAAGCCCTGCTCACTGTACCCCTCGGTACTAACGCCCTCAAACAGCGTATAGGTCGAATCGGTCGCAAACGTGCAAGATGCCGGTATATCAACAAAGAGTTCGGTACCAAATATACAGATATGACGAATGAAGAGCTAAATGGTACTGGCCTCAAAAACCAAGCTATTAGCTTTTCACTATCACGAGTTGCTCCGATGAAGCTTCTTTGCATACTCACCAAATAAATTTATGATCCAAAGCAACCTAAAGCCTGGCAACTGATGTCTGTTGATGATAAATACAAGGCTATCAAAGCATATCTAAAAAATATGAAACTACCATCTCTTTACAGAGAAGATGATTTGTGTAATATTGCTTGTATGACCGTAGATATTATCGACATGTATACCAAGTTAGGCACAGCTGATCCAGCCAATTCTGAAGCTGTCAAGCTATCTGAACATTGGGTCGTTACCCCTGGGTACGCATTTGTCATAAAAGGCTGGGAATAGATCGTGAAGCATCGCGGTACATACTATTATAATCGTAAATACTACGAAGTATTTCTGGTGTACAACGATATCGCTACACTGCTCAACTATCCTATTACTAGCCTACTTGGAGAAAATCCCTATCGAAAAACACGATATCGTACTGATCACTTTAGGCGTCCAGAAATAATCAACAACTCTGATTTAATGAGAATTGGGTAGTTGGTTTCTGGGGTTTGCGAAGTAACAAAAATTGGCCACAAGACCATGGATAGCTTGTACAGATTTAGCGGTGATATTGTTACTCAAGAAGCTAGCTTAAATCATACTAATGTCCGTAAGTTTGCTCAAACCAATTATACTAACTTCAAGGAAATTCTCAAAGTATATGCCAAAAATGATGGAGTCGATCTCGATCCAGTTTTTTTTGCAGCTTTTGAAGATGGGTATAAGGATATTGAGGATGACCATGAAGGAGAGGAATTTAGCGCTGCAGGATCATTTTACCATACAGGATCAAATGATACCTATATTGCCAAACTCTCTATCCAATGGCTTACCAAGAAATCCTTAGTATCTACAAGGTTATTGGTGTTTCGTGCAAACTCAAATATCAAATGGGATTTAAATACAAGTATATTGTAGACTATAAAGGTCAAACCTATACTGGTCTCTTAGATCAAGAAGATCATTTTTGCTGGCTAGATGATAGTTACACTTACTGGGGAATCATGGTACCTACTATCTGTAAAGACGAGAATGATCAAACTATCTAGGATGTTGGTTTCAAGCTTTCTTGGTTGCTTCGTGAAGATAATAGATTCTATAGCTAGAATCATAAAATACTTGTACTTATTGCATTAGATTGTAATAAGTAATTTTTTTGTGATCAAAAACGAAAAAAATCCACCCAAAAATTAATTTGAGCGGTGTATGTATTATCCTACTTTCCTTGGTTTAGATTACTGATTTAGGGTATTTTGAGGATTGTTATATTGGCTAGTATATTTGGCTAAGATTTCGTTAGTAAATATGACAGCACTTTCAAGCTTGGGATAAGCTACTTTTCTTTCCAATTCTTTATCAAAGTAATTTTTTCGGAAAGCTGTTTTGAGCATCCACTTATCACCAATTTTGTGATAGACAAGTTTGATATCTGTTCTAAATCTACTTTGACTATAGCTCAGTCTTTATCTTCATGGCTGTTGATAATTCTGCTTGGATCATTGTTTTGAGCGACTCCATGTGCGTATTTAATTATGCTTACCGTATTTTCAAAACCTGGCAGACTTGCTATTTTTCCATTTAACCCATCAAGGTGATGTCTGATGTTAGTATACGCTGATTCTTTGTTATCATTTCCATCGTTTACTGGATGATTATGATAATTGTGATAAAAACCATCACTGATATCCACCAAATCATCAAAGGCTATTGGATGACACTTGGCAAATTTGCTTTGCAGTTGTAACCTTTTAGCTTCGTCTCTCACTACTTCATTTTCATGCTCCATTCCAAACTTACGGATATCCTCACGGTTTCCTAGATAAGATAGAGTAATTTGACGATCATGAGTAGCTTGTCTGGCCTGTTGCCGATTTCGATCACAAGTATTACAAAAGATACTAAAGGTTGGTTTATCCTTATACTTGTAATAACCGATATAGTCAGATGGTTGGACACTTACTGAGTTTTTATAGTTTTCACAGACACCTGAAACCGAATCTTGCCTTTCAGTATTATACATCCAGAGTTTACAAGAATCGCAGTTTACTCGTCGATTACCTTGTTCTAGCATATTTTGCAAAGCACCATCAGCAACTGTAAACAATCCATTACCCTCACAAGCAACATGAATACATTCGAAAGTGTGAGATTTTTCACCATTTCTAGCTTGTCGAAATGGCCGTGGCAATTCACTATTTAGTAGCTCTTATTGTTTTGGTCGCTCTTTCTCTTCCTGTTTCAGGGATTGAGCTTTAGTAACTGCCAATGCTTTTTTCATCGCAGCAGTCATATAGTAGACTTTTGCAGGAGGTGGAGGTGGAGCTACATAGGTAAGATTAGTTACTAGTAGTTTTCTGAGCGTTTTGCGTGACTCGACCGATCTAGTTTGCTGGACTTGTTTCCTGATTGATTTAGTTTATTTGGATTCAAAGGCTTTTTGAGCTACTTTTACTCCGATATTTACTAAAATACCAATAGTTCGAAATGCAAAGTTTGCAATAACGCCTATTTTAGCACTTGTAGTCCTAGCACTTACTACAGATTTGACAGTGCCTTTGGCCTCATTCCAAATAGTGTTGAAAATGGCTCAAATAGATTTTGGTTTATTCAACTAATCTTTCCTTGTTTACAAGAAGTTTGTACTTTGAGTATGCTGTATTTGGGCCTTTGTCAATAGTAAATATAAAAAAATATCCGCTTACATTAAATAAGTGGATAGATAGACAAGATCATCTACAACGAGCCTCAAGTGCCTCATAGCATTTTAGCTGTTTTGATAATCATCGTTTACAGCCTTTAATTCATTGACTTCTTCTGTATATTTTTGTAGTTCAGGTGAAATCGGAGTATTCGGATTAATTAAATACTCTTGATACGTTTTATCATGAGGACTATTTTACAAATGAAGCGCCAAATCAGGTATATAATCGTTGAGATTATCTAAATCATATTCCCAAGTGATTAATTCGTTCTGCTGCTGTACTTCATGTTGCTCTATTAATCGCTACAATGCAAATTCACGCTCTTCATAAAAATGAGGTTCATCCAATTCAAATGAATCTTCTGGTTCTTCTTTACTAGGCATACAAACTTTCTGTAAAGGTCTGCTGATTCCTGATTGACTCTGAAGACTTCACTATCTTTTAATCTATCAAAAAATTCTTGTTTTATCTTACCAATCAATAGTTTTAAATTTGTCAGTAAACTTTCTAAAAACATTCTTTTCTTCTGTATAAAATTGTTCTTGATCAAATGACGTGACATGTATTTAAGCTCTGAATCTCATATACTGGCTTTTGTCAAGTAAGCTGTAATCCAAAACATCTTGGTTTGACCAAATGACTTTATAATAGTAAAATAATAGTAATTATATGTTTTCGACTCTCAAAATAGGCCAACCTGCTCCAAGTTTCAAATTGAAAGGTGCATTGAATTCTCAAATTAGCAGATATGATCTAGTAGATTATAAAGGCAAATGGGTAGTGTTCTTTTTCTATCCAGCTGATTTTAGTTCTATTTGTCCAACAGAGGTAATGGGATTTAACTCTTGTATTGCTGATTTTGATGTTAAAAATACACAAATACTGGGTTGCTCAGTAGATTCTCCATTCGCTCATATTGCATGGGCAAAGGATTTAGGTAAGATAGCCTTTCCTCTATTATCTGATGCTCACCATACTGCTAGCATGGACTATAGTGTGTACGATGAAAATGAGGCACAAAGCTTACGTGGAACATTTATCATAGATCCAGAAAGTAATTTAAGGTGGTACCAAATAAGCGATAAAAATGTAGGAAGAAGTGTCATAGAAATTTTAAGAGTTATTGACGCACTACAAACAGATAAAGAGTGCCCAGTTGACTGGAAAAAAAGTGAACAAACTTTAAATTAAATTCAAACATTTTTGTGCACTTGCTTGACAATAGTTGATAATTCTCATTATATGTTATTTTATTAAAAATAATATTATGGTAAATAAAAGCATGTCAGTAGTTCAAGAGTTTATAAATTTCATTAAAGGTTTCAGCGTAATCGGTTTAGCAATTGCCGTAGTAATTGGAACAGCAGTTACAAAACTAGTAGCTTCTTTAGTAGATAATATCATAACTCCAATTGTAGGAATTCTTCTTAATGGAAGTGATTTTTCTGGACTAGTTATTCAAGTTGGAAAAAGTAAAATCATGTACGGTATGTTTATCGGATCACTTATAGATTTTTTGATCATTGTAGCAGTAGTATGGGCAGCTGTTAAACTAATTGTAGGTAAAATGCTTACACCAGAAGAAAAAGCAAAATTAGGAATGTAGTTTAGTTATTACTCTTTATTTTGTCCATCATAAGGTGGGCTTCTTTTTCGATAAAATCTTTCTTGACAATGTTCCACATTTTATTTATCTGATATATATCAGACTTTAATTATGGCAAGTTATAAACCTATCATTGGATTAGAAATCCATGTTCAACTCAATACAAAAACTAAACTCTTTTGTAGTTGCTATAATGAATATTCTCCAGACGAACCGAATAAAAATATATGTCCTTTTTGCACCGGACAACCTGGTGCATTACCAGTTCTCAATAAAGAAGCTGTAAAAAAAGCCATTATTTTTGGAACTGCTCTTGGATCTAATATACCAGAAAAAACCCGTTGGGATCGAAAAAACTATTTTTATCCCGATTTACCAACAGGCTATCAGATTAGTCAGTATGACAACCCTATTGTTGAAGGTGGTAAATTATCTTTTTACATAGAAGATAAAACAAATGGAAACTTCGAGTCAACTGAAGTGGTACTCACTCGTGCACACTTAGAGGCAGACGCAGCTAAACTACTTCACGCAAATTCTAAAACTTTTGTCGATTTTAATAGATCTGGAGCACCCCTGATAGAGATTGTTACCGAACCAATGATACGATCTGGAAGTCAAGCAATGGCATTTGTATCAGAGCTTCAGCTGTTAGTACGCAGGCTTGGTATTTCCGATGCAGATATGGACAAAGGTCAAATGAGATTTGACTGCAACTTATCATTACAAAATGATGAACAGCAAAAAACTGATTCCCTCCCCTCCTATCGTACAGAAACTAAAAATATTAACTCTATTCGCTCTCTCGGAAGAGCTATAGAATATGAGATAAAACGCCAAACCGAACTTCTAGAAAAAGGTGAAAGACCCGTGCAAGAAACTCGAGGATGGAAAGATGACCTAAACAAGTCAACCAGCCAACGAAGTAAAGAAGAAGCTATGGATTATAGGTATTTTCCAGAACCAGATCTAAGAATTCTTGAAATAAGTTCTATCGATAAACCATTATTTAGTAATCTTCCTGAACTTCCTGCAACCCAACGAAGTAGATATCTTAAATTGGGATTGAGCCATCAGATAGCAAATACGCTTATTGCACAGGTCGAGGTTGGAAGCTTTTTCGATCATACAACAGATCAACTTTCAGACTCAAAAACTATAAAGACTATAGCAAATATTATTAGCGGGCCGCTTATTGCACTTTCTGCAAAAACAGAAAAGAAAATAGATGCAATAGCAACAAGTGAAAATTTGATAATATTAGCAAGCTTATTTGAACAAGGAAAAATCAACAATCAAGGATTATTGGCAGCTCTTGAAATTTTATCCACAAGTATAAATAGCAATATGTTTGATATTTTAGAAACACATCAACTAATACAGGTGTCAGATGATAATGCTTTACAAAAAATCGTAGATGCAGTTATTTTATCAAATAAAAGCGTTGTAGTAGAATATCAACTAGGTAAAACCCAAGTTATTGGTTTTCTTATAGGTCAATGCATGAAAGAAAGTAAAGGAGCTGGTAATCCTAAAAAATTCACTGATATACTCTTAGCAAATCTAACCAAATAATGTTATGTCCGCTGTTAATATATACTACAAAAATATTCCGCTAAAATCTGAGGATATCGATCTTCTGAAAACTCAATTTCTAAGCTTTGGAACTATATTGGGATTAGCTTTTGAATTTTCTAAAAAGGAATTTGATAGGCTTTTCTTAAGACCATTTTTATCAAAAATAGTATATGTGTTTATACCACTTTTCTCCATTCTATCATCTTTTTGTATAATTGTAATTGGCAAAAGTTTTGATAAGGATAAGTTTCTAAATAGTATCGAGACAATAACTAGCAAAAGTAGCACTGATGAACTTAATAATTATACAAATTGGATTACCGAGCATTACGGTATAAGTTTTTTGATACTGCTGATTGCTTTAGTAGCATTTCTAGTATTTCTAACTTTACTAAATTATAGAAATTTATATCTGTTTAACAATAAAGATATTCCATCTATTTGGAAAACAACTCGCGCCTTTTACATTCCATTTTTTAGAATTCTCACTATTGGTGTTATTTATTCATTTGCAGGAGGTGTACTAGATATGTTAATATCAGACACATCATTTGCATCACTACTAAAGAACATTTTTATGCTTCTATTTTATGGCCTTTTTGGGTTATATCATTATTTTATTATTTTTGAAAATAGCTCTATCAACGATAGCCTTATAAAATCTTTTACATATTCAAAACCTTATTTCTGGGACAATATACTAAGATGGTTTCTATTTAGTTTAGTTATATTTATAACATATCTTGCTCTTATTTTAGCAACTACTATATGGTTTATTCCACTAATTATATCAAACTATAGTATTTTGAGTATGTTTATTTTACTTTTTATGTCAATAGTAGGCATTGCGTGTGCCTTGGTCGTTAATTACGTTTATGAAGTTTTTGGCTATCTTAGTTTTCTTAATCTCACATTACTTCACGAAAATAATACAAGAGCTATATCAAATAAATGATAATCATCGTTCTATTTTATGACTGTTTTAACTGAACCTCAAAAGGATAACTTTAATTATA
The DNA here is from genome assembly GCA_014377045.1 of candidate division SR1 bacterium. GTDB lineage: Bacteria > Patescibacteriota > JACMRA01 > JACMRA01 > JACMRA01 > JACMQI01. The sequence goes on along the minus strand of JACMQI010000005.1, from coordinate 55,737 downwards.
AAATAACCCATTTTTTCTTACGCAATACTAGACTTGCTATTATATCTCTATCTTTGCTAGTATTATTAGGTTTGGCTTCAGTTTTTTTTCTCAAGACGACAGGATTTCCTAAAATAGAAGTTAAGACTGCTCTCATCGTAACAGTCTATCCTGGAGCGAGCAGCGAAACAGTAAATCGTGATGTAACCATACCGCTTGAAGGGAAAATAAAAGGAATTGAGGGAGTAGAAAATTATGTAAGTAATTCTCAAAATAGTAGTTCAATAATTCGTGTCAGTATTTTGGATTCAGTCGGTGTAGAAACTGTTAAAAATAAGATTCAAAGTGCTATTAGTGATGCAAAATTGCCTCTCGGAGCTCAAAAACCACAAATAAACAGTATTAGCATAGCTGGAGCAAATTTTATTTTTTCTATAACAGCACCAACACTGCAAGAAGAATATGATACTTATACAACCCTTAAAACAAAATTAGGAGAAATACCAGAGACGAGTGAAATTATACCTATTTCAAATCTACAAAAAAAACTCGCAATCACTTTGGATAAAAACTTACTGAATAAACTAAATATTAAACCAAGTAATATTACAGATAAATTGGGAGCTTTAAACGAGGATATTCCAGTTATAAACAATGTATCGATAGACGGTAAAACACAAGGAATAAGTACAAAAATTAAAGAAAATAGCTTAGAAGATATTAAAAATCTTACATTTACTTCTTCACCTCCAAACATTCCTTCAGGCCCAGAACCACCACAAGCAAAAGATACGTACAAGCTAAGTGAGCTTGCCACTCTTGCCTACACTTACTCATTTGATAGCGAGATAGAATCAATAGGAATTAAAAGTAATAGTAATATAGTCAAGCAATCTTTAGTTTTTCAGATAAATACAAAAGAAAACACAGATCAAACTAGTTACCAAAAAGTTTTAGAATCTAAATTTAATGAAATTGAAAACGTAAGTTTTAGCACTAAAGGTGATTTTAAAATAACAGATAAAATCAATATTATCGAACACTATACTACTAATGAACAAAATCAAAATCAAGTAAATGAAGTAATTGAAGGCCTTGTTGGCGGTCCGCTTAGAATAGAAAATAAAAATATCGCTTGGGTAGGATGGTTGCTTGGTGGTATCCAACTTGTATTTCTAGTAATGGTTATTTTTGTTTCATGGAGAGCTGCAATTGTTGCCGCTTTTAGCATACCACTTAGTCTTATATTTTCTACTATATACATTTTCTTTACTGGAGGAACGCTCAACACCCTCGTACTCTTTTCGTTGGTATTAGTTATCGGTTTAGTTGTAGATCCAGCATTAGTTATTTTAGAGTCCATACAGCGCAAACTTGATACAGGGTTACCTGCTAAGGACGCAGCGCTAGAAGCAGTAAAAGATGTAGGTAATGGGCTGTTTTTGGCTACCTTAACGAACATCATTGTATTTCTTCCTTTTGGTGTAATATCTGGATTTTTGGGCCAAATATTTGGCTGGATTCCTCGAACTATCGTCCCTGCAACAGTTGGTAGTTATATTGTACCACTAGTGTTTTTAGCCTGGATTGGTAGTTATGTTCTCAAACGCAATAAAACAAAAACTGAAAGTGAAGAAGAAAATCTATGGTCTGCAGCAAAAGCTATAATAAAATTTAATGATTGGCTATTAAATGGATCTCGTTTACTTAGGTTAGTAATTGTTTTTAGTATTCTAGCTTTATCAATAATCGTTGCAGGAATATTTACAAACTCAAAACAAGTTCGAATTGTTCAATTTGCGTCTAGCCAAAACGGACCACTTGTATCTATTTCAGGTTCATTCAATACTACTACGCCGCTTGAAGAACGCAAAGAAATTGAATTGCAAATAATCTCAAAGACCTTAGAAAATCCTCAAGTACTTGATATATATCCATTTAATTCAAGAATCAGCGATATATTTTTTTATGTAAATCTTAAAAAACCTACAGACAGACCAAATATTAAATCCATAGAGATTGTAAAAAATATAAATGAAAAATTATCTAGTATTCGTAGCAAGGTATTTGATTTAGACGTAGCCGTTGAAGGAACAGGAGGTCCTAGTACCCCATATCCTGTGGCACTAGCGATAAAAACAACTGATTTAACTAAAATAAAAACTGGCTCGTTTAATATTGCTGATCTACTTATCTACGGTACTTGCATAGATAAAGATAAAAAAATTAGTGTAGAAAAACCTATTTCAAAAAACGATGGAAACTTTGAAAATATATGCACTAATGGCAAAAGTAAAATAATTGAAAAAGTAGATAATGGGTTTACAAACAAGCAAAATAACCAGCTAGAAATAGTATTAAATCGAACTCAGCTAGAAAATAAAAACTTAATAATACCAAATGCGCCTGCAACTATTCTTGTAAATGGTACTATCAAAAATAACTTTAACTTAAACCCTAGAAATAACCTTGAAATAGATATAAATGGTGAAAAAATATTAATTGATTTCAAGTATGACATTGCATCTCCAACTACTATAGATGCAATAAAAAATATTCAAATTTCTAGTCTTGATGGTCAAAATCAATCACTTTCTGAAATAGCTACTTTCGATCAAACTCAACCAAAATCAAGCATAGGTCGTGTTAACGGTCAAACTGTAGGACTGGTTCAAGCAAAACTTGTAAAAGAATACAATGATGAAGCTTATGCTAGCCAAATTACTTCAAGTGTCATAGAGTATTACAATAAAAATAATGGTGAAAATACAAAAAAGATTGGTTTACCCGAAAAATCAATCGAATCATATTCTCAAGGAGGATCTGCAAGTGCTATCAAATCATTTAAGGACCTAGGTATAGCACTTTTACTTGCTATTATATTTACTTATATAGTACTTGCAATCTTCTTTAATTCACTTGCTCAGCCATTAGTAATATTGTACACTATTCCTTTAACGTTTACTGGTATATTTCCTGCTCTTAGCTGGCTTGGAAACGGTGAGTTTGGATTTTTAGAAATTATTGGTTTGATAATTCTTGTAGGTATTGTTGAAAATGTTGCTATATTCCTTATAGATGCTGCAAACCAAAATATTGCTTCTGGTATGGAAGAAAAACGTGCCATAGCTCTTGCATCTGGAATAAGGTTTAGACCTGTTATTCTCACTAAAATTACTGCAATAGCTTCACTTGCACCTTTAGCCTTTCTTTCAGAATTCTATAGATCCATTTCACTTGTTATTATTTTTGGACTTCTTGCTTCGGGATTTGTTTCGCTTGTTACTACTCCGATATTATTTATATTTTTTAGATGGTTATCACGATCATTTTTGAAATTAAATTGGTACAATAAAATATTATTCTTCCCATTTTTCCCTATTTATATAATCGTTTTAGGATTTCTTGATAAACCAAGTTATATTAATAAAACCAAAAAAACGATGAAGTTTTAGGATTTCTTACATAAAAAATAATTATATAAGATATAGTTCTTTGATCATATTGACATTTATAGTGATTTAAAGTTTAATCCATAATATGAACTACATCAATATAACCCCTACTATACATCTTATCTCGCAACCCTTAGATCGCAAAAAAGTCAATATTGAAGTTATCTTACCAAGTGGGGGAAGCTGGTTTGAAGATCCAAAAGATCGAGGTAGAAAGCATCTTTTAGAACACTGCATCGTATCTCGCACCAAAGATTTAGATTTTCAACAACTTAAAGATTATACTTTTAGAGAAAATATATATGTAAATGCTTATACCGGACCTAAAACAATGGGTTTTGAAGCTGGTGGACATTACTTAGATTTTTATAAAATGATAGATTTAATTCTTGAGGTAGTCTTTGAGCCTACATTTGATCAAAAGGATCTCAATAGAGAAAAAGAAATAGTACTTCGTGAAATAAGTGAGCGAAGAGGAGATCCAAATTATAAACTTCATTATGACATTATGAAGCAAGTCTTTACACCTGATTCAAGTGATAACCACGAGACTTTAGGTGATAGTAAATTAGTTTCTGAGACTAAGATTGAAGATTTTAGCAGATTACATAAACACAATCTTGAAAAAAGTCATATTTATATCTGTATAAGTGGTGGTGGTATAGATAATGACTATATTATAAATAAAATAAATTCGTATATACTAGATAAGCATGAACTATTTGCAAACGAAAATCTAAAAAACCCTGTTGACTTTACCTTACCGTCCAGTTATCTACCCTTCACTACATTACCAATAGTTCATAAGTTGGCTCACAAACATGCTGAAGTCACAGTATATTTAGATATGCCTATTTCATGGAAAAATGACCCATCAATCAAAATATTCAATAATTTGTATATGAAATATGGAGGTATACTTTATGATAGGTTAAGAGATGAATTAGGTTTAGTTTATGGTATAAGTTGTGGATTTAGCAAAAAACACCAGCAGTCAATTATTAGTTTTTCATCCGAAATACAAAATATAAATACTATTATTGAGGAAATCAAAAAAACCTTTTCAGACTTTGAAACATACTTTAAACCACAAAAATTTGATGAGTTCAAAAATGTCTTATATAAGCAGCAGGAAATAGCGGAAGACGCACCTGGATCCATGATAAATTTTAGCCTAAGCACACTACAAAACTATGGCAAATTAGAGTCCTATGAAGATTATACCAATAGAATAAAAAATGTGACTAAAGAGAATATAAAGGAAATTTATGAAAATCTAGCAAATAGCCTAGATACAATGAAAGTAGTAATTGTAAGCAACAACCTTGAAATTAAAGAGTTTAAAAAATAAACTATTAAACACGTAGTTAAAATATTAATTTTTAATAATTTATTGATTGAATACAATAAGTAAAATTAAGACTATCAAAAATATATAAGTTAGTACAAATATTAAAAAGCTTGTATTTCTACTAATATTTTTTATTCTAAATATAAAATAATACAAATTAATTACCCGATCTGGTAAAAACTCAATTATCTTTATCCATGAATCGTCACCTACTGGCCTTCTACTATTTTCTGACATTTTATTATTTATTAAAATTTAAAATCCCACTGAGTACTGATGTTAAAATTGCTACATACAAAATAATATCTGAAAATAAATTAGATTGATTTATATCTACAAATATTAATCGATTATTTAAGATACTCAAGAATAATCCTATAATAGAAATAGCTAATAAAAGCCAATATATCTTATTTAATGTGTATAGTTTTTTCTTTTTAAGAAAAGTATATGTTGTAAAAATTGTGAATCCTATTAGGACTGAAATTAATGATTGAAACAAGTTAAGCATAATAATATTTTTATTTAGAAAAAGAGAGACTAGCAAGGTTTGTCAACCTGCTAGTCTCGAAGTTGTAAAATGAGCTTTTTGAAATTTAGAAACTACCTGCAAGCGACTGGATAAATATAATTTATACTATAGAACCAAAATCTTGAAATAAGCTTGATTGTGATTATTTGCACAATAATTTAAGTTATCAGCAACTGCCGCGGCTTGGATTGACCAAACTCCAGGAATAATTGCGATAAGTGTAACTGGTCCAAACGTAGAAGCATTTGCTTGTATTTGCCAGATCTCTTTGCTTACTTTTAAACCAATTGGCTAAGCTATAAGCTTCTTGCTTGATTAGATAGGTATAATTACCCCACCAAGTTCGATAAGTTTGACTTGAACTAGCTGGTTGTGAGTTTTCAAGTGCTGAAATGTTGACTTGAAATATACCAGTAGATAATACAATTGTCGAAGTTATTACAGTAAATATTACGATAACTTTTTTGATTGAACCTGACATGTAAGCTTTTCTTCTTTTATATGAATGTTTTAAAGGAAAATGTGTTAGATTGATTCCTTTACTTTCTATAATCAAGCATATATATGTCAAGTGACTTTTTGAGGAAAGTAAATTAATTAGTATTTTTAATGTTTAGATCACCTTAATAGTAATCCAAGAGCAAATGCTACGGTGCTAGACATTATGGATATAAGCCAATATCTCATAGTTACCTGATGCCTCAGCCATCCGATGGACTCAAGATGATGATGAAGCGGTGCTGCCAAAAACACTTTTCTTTTAAAGAATTTTTTTGAAAATACTTGGATTATCACAGAAGCCTCCGTCATTACCAGTACAAAGCCGGCAACAGGAAGCAAATATACTACATCTAACAGTATAGCAACTACTCCAAGCGTAAGTAAAAGTCCCATAATACCTGTATCTCCCATATAAAACTTAGCTGGTGGAATGTTATACCATAAATATGCAGCCATACTTCCAATAATAACCATTAAGAGAGTAGCAATATCATAAAATCCTTTAGAAAAAGCAATACCAGCAAAGCATAAATAGATAGGTATTAGTACACCTGAACTCATTCCATCGAATCCATCTATCATTGAACTACCATAAAGTCCTAGTAAAATTACCATTGTTATTGGAACGATAAGCCACGAACCATTAAAGCTATGACCAAATGTATCAATAGGTACATTAAAATCAGTCAATATTACATTAGTGAATCCAAATGAAATAGAACTCAGATTAAGTCTGAAATGAAACCAAAGCCCTATAAAAAAGCTCAAGGTTGTTACTAAAAAAAGCCTATAGCTAAGCTTGAGTCCTCCAGCCTTATAATTTCCACCTGTCTCCAATGTAGCCAAAGCATCATCTACAAAACCAAAGATTGAAGCAAAGAATAATGTTCCAATGGGAATGAAAGTCTCTCTTCTATCGATGAAGTTAAGAAATTCGGCAGTCTTATTACCATTAGGTGATAATTTTAAAATAAACCAAAATATAAATGCAAAGGTCAAGGTAGTAATCCAAATGAGTAATCCCCCTGCCCTTGGTACTTTTAGTTTTGCTTCATCTTGACTATAAAATTCTTTCGTTGCTGTCAACTCTTCACCAGTCATTGCAATATTACGACTAGATTTCTTCCAAAATTTTAACCACCTAAGTAAAGAAATGAGGCTTGGCGCCCACCACATTGCTAACACAAAAGAAAGAGCCGAATAAGTAAATACTTTAGCCGCCTGTAAATATATTTCAGTGTATACCATGTTCATCAAATTTTAAGCAAACTATTTATCAAAGATAATGCTAAGACAACAAAAATAATCACCAACACAGACATCACTATAGATAAAACTATTTTTTGCTTATCAGTAAGATCTTGTGTGCGATCTAATAATTTTTGAATTTTAGACATTTGAGTTATAATCTTAAATTTATAGAAATTTGTCAATATTAGATTTTTTAGACTCTTTCCGAAAATGAAAAATGGTAGGCAATATAGTAATCACAATAATTCCAATAATAAAAGGCAACAAATATTTGTCTATATCAGGAATAAGCTTGCCCAAAAAATATCCAGCAAGTGTTATACCAGATGACCAAATAATTCCGCCAATTACATTATAAAATATAAAAATTGAATAGCTCATGTTACTTATTCCTGCAACGATAGGTGCAAAAGTTCTAACAATAGGTATAAATCTAGCTAATATAACAGTAATTTTTCCGTGCTTTTCATAAAATTTTTCGGCAATTAGTAAATTATCTTTGTGAAAAAATTTTGAATCAGGCTTATTAAATAACTTTTTACCTACTTTTCGTCCAAAATAATATCCGAAAGAATCTCCTGCAATTGCCGCAATTGCAAACACAATCAAAAGTACATATATATTGATATATTCTTCCGCAGCTAAAATACCAGCAGTAAAAAGTAAACTGTCTCCAGGTAATAAAGCACCTACAAATAGGCCTGACTCAGCAAAAACAATAGCAAATAATATAATATATATGAATAAATATCCAAAATTTCCAAAATATAATATATAATCTTTTATGTTCATAAATCTTTGATTATAATACACCGATATTCTATATTTCGTCAAATTTCAATATTTTTTCTAAAGCTATTTCCAGTTCGTTCCAGCTATATTTTATCTTATCTACATCGATAGAATTGACTAAATATTGGTAAAACATTCTATCTTTTTGCAGTATCTCCATAGCACTCGCAATCTCTAGGTAGTTTAACGGATTCACATACAGCCCACTTTCTTTTGCAAGTTCAGGCATACTGCTGATTTTAGACGTTATCACAGGTTTTTCGTATTCAAGTGCTTCAATTATAGGAAACCCAAAACCTTCATAAAAAGAAGGATATAATAAAAAATCGCAATTTTGATATAACTCGTGCTTTTCTTCTTGGTTTAAGTCCAAATGAAATGTAACATTTTTAATATCTAGGCTTTTTATAAGTAAGATGAGTGTTTTATAGTATTTTTCATCAACGATTCTACCTACTAAAACCAAATGATAACCAGAACTATCGTTTTTTTGCTGAGTGTACTTAAAGGCTTTTAATATATTTATCCAATTTTTACGAGGCTCTATACCTGAAACACATAACATATATCTTTCTGAAGGGATAATAGTTTTATTATATTTAGGCTGAACTTGTTTATTAGAAAAAGCTTTCCAAATAGGTTTTGCAGGATAAACAAGTTGAATTTTAAACTCTTCAATTTTTAACAAATTTTTTAGATCCATTGCTGTTGAAATTGAATTAGCAAAAATATAGCGGCTTGCCTTTGCTATAATCCTATAGCTATAAGCGTTTTCTAATATCCTCTGCTTAAAACTCATAGTGCTAGTATTTATTGCACTATAAATATCATGAAAAACAACTAATAGATTACTTTTCTCATTTTTAAGAAGTGGTTTAGGTTGTGGCTGCAAAATCAAATCAAAGCTAATACAATTAGCCCAATTCAAATTTTTAGTAACTCTTATCTTGAATATAGTAAATATAGATAGTAATAACTGTGGTATAGCCAATTTTTGGAAACCAAAATACTGCGAGGTTGTTATCCGTCTTTCAAATAATTTGTAAATAAATGGATATTCCAAGCTAATTTTGTCATATACATCTGATTGCAACCCTATAGCTGTAAAATGCATATTAGGATGGTTATACTTGATGTTACTTAAACAATATAAAAAATGAATTGTATAGGTATTTATACCTGTCAATGGCATATAATTGAGGCCTCTTAAATCAATACCAATATTCATAGCTTATATTATTTCTTAATCAACAATTCTTTTTTTGACAAATTATTATATTTTACACATCATACTTTAACATGAAACTACTTTTCAAATTAGTCCAAACAGTCATTTCAATAATAGCGATTTTTATTTTCTTAGGAGCCTTATTGTATATCAATCGCAATAGGCTTATTTTACCTTTCAAAAATAACGAATCGACTTCTCAATTTGAAAATCGTAAAGCGGAAATCTTAAATATAATATCTAAAAACTATATTGATAAAGATATTACTAATCAAGAAGATGTAGAAACTGCTGAATTGAAAGGTATCGTCTCTTCTTTACAAGATCCATATAGTACATATTTTTCAGATACTGAATATAACAATTTCCAAAATAGTTTAGACGAAAAGTATGAAGGTATCGGTATAGGGTTCAATCAAAAGAAAGAAGGTTATATCGTTACTAAAGTCTTATCAAATAGCCCGGCAGAAAAATTAGGTTTAAAGGTAGATGATATTATTGAGAAAGTAGATAACGAAGAAATCAAAAACTTAGATTTCGATAAGATTGGCGATAAAATAAGAGGTAAGTCAGGAACATCCGTCAAATTGACCATTAGTCGAACTGGAGAAACTATTGATTTTAACGTGACTAGAGCTCCTATAGCAAACGAATTAGTTACATTAACAACAAAAAATGATATAGGTATTATAACTATTACTTCCTTTGGAAATGATGTGAGTAGCAAATTTAAAGAAATAGTTCAAAAAGTTATAGATAATAAAAATATTAAGTCTATTATACTTGATTTGCGGTCAAATACTGGAGGATTGCTTAATGAAACTGTAGAAATAGCATCATACTTGCAAAAACCTGACCAAACAGTAGTAATAGAACAAAATAAATTGGAACAAACTAAGCTGTTTACAAAACAAAAAAATATTTCATTAGAATCGTACCCTATTGTTATATTGACTGACAGATACACTGCTTCGGCAAGCGAAATACTTGCCGGTAGTTTAAGAGACAATAGAAGTATAAAACTGATTGGGCAAAAGACTTTTGGAAAAGGTGTGGTTCAAAGCTTATTTAAACTGAAAAACGGAGATACACTAAAGCTTACAATAGCTAAATGGTTAACTCCAAACGGCGCTGAGATAAATAAGGAAGGCTTGGCTCCAGATATCAAAGCATATGAAGGAGATGATATTATACAAAAAGCTATAGAAGCTTTAAAAAATAACTAAAGTATAAAACCTTATGAAAAATGAAAAATATGCAGACTCAAAATTATGGACAAACAAAAATTTTCCAAATAAAATTAGAGCTGATGAAGATATTGTACTTATTGCAAGAGAAGATTTGATTTTTTTGTTTGTAAAACTTATTAGTTTTATTTTTACCTTTATAATTTTTTGGCTCTTGAAAGTCATTATAGCTGCTTATTTAGATAATATATTATTAGATGCTATCGATAGTACATTTTATATAGTAAATATTCTCCTACTCACTACTTTTACTCTATTTTTTCACAATTATTATCTATCACTACAAATTGTAACAAGTGAAAGAATTATAGATATCGACCAGAGAGGTCTATTTTTAAGAGAAGTTAGTGAATTACCTATAGATAACATTGAAGATGTATCATACAATCAAAATGGGTTCTGGGGCACAATTTTTAACTATGGTGATGTAATAGTTCAAACTGCTGGATCGACCTTAGGACAAAGTTCAGATCCAAAAGCAGAAAATGATAGAAAAATAAATGGTTTTGTTTTCAATAATGTTCCTAATCCCGCATATATATCAGCTACAATTAGCCAATTACGGCAAAAAAATAAAGAATTACACATGAAAGATAATGCCTATCTAAACGCACAGGCAATGAAGGATCAATTAAAATAATGTCTAACAATTGAGTTACTAATCAATACTATAAGTAATATTTATTTCTGACTAATTTGTTTCAATTGTTCTTCTGTTAAATATACTTTTTGAAATCCACTAGCATTATAATCGATAGTAGAATTATATACCTCTTTAATGCTAATAGTTATATTAATTTCAGATATCTTATTACTGCTTGAAATTTTTATACCTATCATGGCATCTTTATTGTTTATTCCAATATAATTGTCTTTAAATCGGCCTTCGATGTCTTGTACGCCTTTTATATCAGCTTGGTTTTGGTCAAAATTCCAACTTGGGTTATCAAGACTTATTACTTTTAAAAAACCTATCATATAATCATTTGTAGAATTTTCTACAATACAACAGCCATTAGTTTTTGAAGGTTTCCATACAAATAGTTTTGCATCTCTTTCCAAATAGGATTTAAAGTTATCAAATGTTTTATTATTAAGGCTTTGTTGAAATATCTGCAAAAGTTCATTTGCACTTCCTACTTTTACTTCTTTATTTTCTATAATACTTTTCTGACCATTATCTTCAATGACATTACCTATTTTAGATGCGTCAATTTTTAAGTTATCTTTTCTTGATGCCTGAGAATATTCTATTTTAAAAACCTCGCTTCGCTTTTTAGTTAAATTTTGGTAAATAATAGGTGTTATGTATAATATAAATATAATTAACAATGTAAATCCGACAAAATAGTAAATTATATTATCTTTATTTATTTTTTTCTTTCGATCTATATAAGCGTTTTTTATTAGCCTACCAATGTTTTTTTGTTTTGGAGTAGTTTTTAAAGCACTCTTTTGAATATTATACTGTTTTTTAGCTATTTTATGTATATTCATACTTTTACTAAAAATTTTATCTTCGTAGCTTAGGTCCTTTTTGAACTAAAGTGTTATATTGATTAACTGCTTGATTTATACTTTCAGTAAGAGGCTGACCAGCATATTGGATTCTTTCAATCATATCAGTCCAAATTTTTTCTGCAGCTACCACATCAGGTTTATAATAATTATCTGCATAGAGAGATCCTGCAGCAAACATTCTTATGGAATCATCGCTATTCAACTGTAAATTTATTGTTTCTTTTCTAGCGCCTGGTAATTTAGTTTTTTCAGCAAATGCTTGCTGTACTTCTTTTGTTGTTAGGTACTTTAAAAAGCTTTCAGCTGCGGCTTTTTTTGCAACATTAGATTCAAGTGCTCTATTTATTCCATCCATAAAATAGAAACCATATGTTTTTTTTAAAGAAGAGTCTAGCTGAGGTAGTGGGGACACACCAAATGGTAACCTATCGTTGCGTTTTTGAATCTCTTCACCAAAATAACTATACTGTAAAATATAAGCAAGTTTTCCATTGATGAATGCATCTGTATTATAATCTTGTGCTGTATTCCAACTATACCGGCTACTTGATTGATCTGCAAAATCTGTATAAAATTTAACGGCTCTATAAGTTGGATTCTGCTGTTTATCACTTTCATCTAACTTAAAATTTGTTCCAGTGATAAGATTGGAGTTTAAATCTTGCTTATTTTTAGATAATCCGAAAATTGTTTTTTTTGTTAGATCATCGTATAATTGACCACCATTTTGAAATAGAAGTAGTGGAAGTATATCTTCATGTCTATTAATATTTGAAACACCCTCAGACCCCCTGCCCCCAACGCCTAATGAAATTGCACTTTGTGTAAATAACGGTGAGTTTACTCCTCTTTTATTAAGTAAAGGAAGTTGTCGATCTAGGTCAGCCCAGGTTGAAGGAGGTAAAGCAATACCACTCTGTGACAAAATAGATTTATTGTAATAAAGTTGTAAATTGTCTACATAACTAGCAACTGCATAAACCTTATTTCTGTCTATAGTTTCTTTTACTACAAGATCTACAAAATTCTCTTTATAATCAGATAATTCACTTCCCGTAATATTTGTAAGTGGGGTCATGAACTCTTCATAGGCAGGAAGGTCATCATTTCGAATACTAAAAATATCTGGACCAGCATTTCTAGCCATATCTGACAATAAGCTACTATAATATGTATCATCATATTTTTTTGTAATTATATCTATCGTTATATTTTCATTTCCAGGAATTTTTTTAAAATCTTCTATTATTTTATCATATACATCTTTACCGTAGTAAGGTTTCCACCACGTTAGGTTTATCAGCTCTTTTTTTGTAGCTTTTGGTTTAGGTTTTGGTTGATTGAAAACTAAACCAATAATTATAATTACTACTATTAATACTGCAATAACAATCTGGTTTCGTCTATTTAATAAAAATCCTGGAATATTCATAAAATTATATACTATTGGGGTTTCAATCCATTTAAAGTATCAGTTATTTTATTTCTAGTTTCATCTTTAAAATTCGAAATTGAGCTCGTAAGCGAAGCCGATAAAAACTCTCCACCAGGGAGTGATCCCAAAAATTTTGTTACTACATTTATTACAATTGTAAATACTTTTGAGACGAAATCATTTAATATTTGACCTACACTGTCAATTAATCCATTTAACGTTTCTTGAAAGGCACCTTGCAAAGCACCATCTAGAGAACTATCTACTGGCTCAGCAGTTTTAGAAGATGCCGCAACCTGTGTCTGAACATTTGTTTGCACTGCACTAAACCGATTTGCACTTTGGCATTGTTCTAAATTTGGAACATTAACCGAATAAGTACTTGAAAAAGTGACAGCACCATCTGCAAAGCTTCCGGAAGGTAAATAATCGCTAAGTGGTGAAAAATTAAAGTTACCGTTTTGATCTTTACTTTTTGGAGTATTACCAACATAGGCGTTTAGCTTACAGTCTGAAGGTGCACTATTTTTCAAATTATCCATTGCAGTTTGTACAACTGCATCATCACCAGCTACCGCTTGATCCAATGCTTCACCAGCATTGATCGTTGCCATAGTACATTCTGACACATATGCGTTACCACTAAAGTATCCGTACCCAGTAGATGGTTGTACTATTTTATTACACATTAGTATACCCATCGTATTAGTAATTTCATCTCTTGATGTTGCCAATTCTTGTTTACTTGGAACAGAACTTATAGTCTGTGTACTTTGACCTTTATCTAAAGAATCCCCTTCATCAACCGCATTACTCGGATAAAAATCCATTGTAGATTTTGAAAGCATTGATGATAATCTATAATTTGCAACCAAATCAGTAACAGTCTCAATGTCACTTTGAGTAAGGTCACCAAAATCTGCATTTAAATTTGAACCATTACTGTCAGCATTGGATGAGGTTGAATTAGCGATATTTTGAGAGCCATTAGCACAATTTCTATTAAGATTCGTATCTGCTTTTGAAATTGAAAAATTGAATCCAAAAATTTCACCGACCACATCTAATGACTTTCTACCAGAACATTCCTGCGTTGCATATACTTTGATAGCTAATGCTGAGATTGTTGATTTTATACTATCTAAAAGACCGCTAAGTGTTTTTACCCAAGTTTTAATACTTACTAAAAGCTTGTTCATAACGCCACGAAGTGAATCAAGAAATATTTTGACTATAGACTTAAGTACAAATTTGAAAGCTAAAATCAGTATTTCTTTAATATTTTTATCAAAATCTGCGACGATAGCTACTGCAAACTGAGCGTTTACATTGATAGGATTTGTCAAACGAGCAATTTTTTCTATATTTTTAATATAAAAAGGTACGTCACGTTTTAAAATCCCTAGACTTGCATCTGCGTTTCTTATTGTGACAGACGTTGAAGAAGCTGTGCCTGCAACCATAAAAAGTCCAAAGAAAATACAAAGTATTGCCAAGAACTGGTCAAACCAATGAAACTTTGAACTGATGATAATAGGTGAAATTGCTGTGTCCATATTTAAGTATGTTTGTATATTTACTAATTAAATACTATTAGTATACTCTATATAATTTTTTATGTAAAGTATACTTTTTGCATAGTCTTATAAATAAAGCCATATAATTCAAGCTATAAAGTTTATCACTCCAAGCATAAAATAGCAAATCAGAGATAAATGTATTAAAGTAACTATTTATTTTGAATTTTTTTTATTAAGTCTATCATTTCCAAATGTTCATGATTCAAATTTTTTCTTATTGCTTTCATCGCAAGTCTATCAAGACCGTATAAACCAATATATCCGTTATTTTGTTTTAAAAAAATTGCAGATCTTAAGATTACAAATTTAAGTGACTGAATACTGTTGCCAGGGTCGTTTGCCCTACCCCAGGGTTCCATTTGAGCTTCTGTAATCTCTGTTTTAAAACAGTATTTGGTTTGCATTTTTTTTATAAATGAAAGATTAAAATTTTTAAGTTTCCAAGAAAAAACATATAAGTCGAGCCACCTATAAAATTTAAGGTTTCTAAATTTATCAAAATCATAATAATAATTTAGTCCTAATGTAAATCTTTTAGAATCACTTCTTTTTTTTATAAAGTTAATAATGCTATTAGTATCAAATAATCCTGCACTGTTAACTAATATTGATCTGCGAGGAAAATAAATATCAAAAAGATGTATAATTTCAGTAAGATGATCTTCACTAAAAACCCATTTGTATTTTCCAAAGGCATTAAAACTCTCATTTTCAGCTTGCAACGTAATCACATTTTTTAACTCACTAGCGCTATACAATGTTGTTAGTAATATTAACAGTTTTTCAAGTTCAGCTCGAGAAACTAGAGATATTTCGGAATTAGAATTAATAATACTTTTTATTTTTGGTAATGTATTGGTATTATTTTTAATAGTTTCAGAAAGATGATATTCAGGCCATCCACAGTATTTTATTGGGCCAAGATTTAATATAAGTTTAATATTATTATCAAAACAGTATTTTAGTATTTTTTTATAAAGGCCTATATCACCTTTGTTTAAATCAATTTTATCTAATCTTAAGCCGATCCTCAAATGTTTTATATTTAAATCTACTACTAAATATTGCAAAGCGGCTATAATTTCAATATCAGTCAAACCTTCATACGCTAAATTTTCCGGTATAAAAGTTCCACCTATTTCAATATTTTTTATAAGTTGTAAGTAATTATTTATAAAGATATTGTTTTCAAAAAAAGAGTTTTTCCAAGCTTTTCTAAGCTCTAATATCTGTGGTAAATCTATAAACATTTATATATTCTTACAGGAGTCTTGACTTGAAGAATCTCCAAAGCACGTGTTATTGCTATTTAAAATAATTACTTTTTTTACTTCTGAAAATTGTTTTGTAGTCAATTCAATTGAGTTTCTAATTTGCTCACTACTTGAGTTAGCACTATTTGAAAGTACTTTACACATCTTTACGGTGGCTGTACCATTAGAAAGAAATAAGGTGAAATTATCTCCTCCACAGTTTGATATTCCAGACAAAACAATTGGAGAAATGATACCTTTAGTTAGTTCAGCTGGCGTAGGACCCTTTATAAGCTCTTCCAATGAGAAAGTTAATATATCTTGACGATCGCTTAATCTCTCTAAACTAAATATTGTGTTTTTGTCTTGAGAGTCTTTTAAAAAAAATATATTTACTATAGCCTGACCTTCTTTATTCTTTTTTAATAGATTAAATATTTCTTGCTGACCATTATCTTTAATTTGCAAAGAGGATTGAGTAATAGCTGTAGAGGAATCTGACTTAGTACTAGGTTTAACAGTTTTATTATTTGAAATTTTTGAACTAAGTACATTGATTTGATTATCTCTGTCTAAAATTTGTTTAAACTGATAGAAAACTAAACCAGATAAGCCTATGAGTACTAATATATTAATTATTATCAATAAAACGATGAGTATTTTTTTCATAAATAAATTTGCATTATACTTTGTAATAAATTTTATTTTTGAAACCGTGTCAAGCAATTGTAATTTAAATTACAGCAATTTTTCAAAAACTTATTTATTAATCTTAAAATAATAGTATTAATTATAAATTGAATAGAAATAACTCTCTAAATTTAAATAAAATACTCTTGCTTTAAATGAAAAAATGTGCTATAATATGCTTAATAGTTTATTTATGTCTACAAAATTAAACGAAAACGAAACTCAGAACCTAGTTTTTATTGATGCCTTAATAAAAGCCCTAACAGGCTTATCGCTTGAAAGTATTCCAGATGATAAAAAGAATTATATGGTCGAGCAAAGTCTCATCATATACCAAAACTATATTGTCGGTTATTTTAAAGAAAATTTTGAGACCAGAGATGCCTTGCGTATACAGCAAATCCTAAAAGAAGGAAATACAAATATCTTTGATAAATTTCCAGAAATGCAAGCAAAATTTGACAAAGCCTATCAAAGTTTTCTAAACTATTTAATATAAATTTAAAATCTAACTGCGTACTATATGAATAATATTTCTAATAAATTCGGTAAATCATTTAATCAAGGAAAAGAAGGTAACATAGTCGATCCATCAGAAGAAATAAGCTCTATTAAAAATCCAGAAAAAATGAAACCTGGCGGTTTGATCAATGCTGTTAAAAAAATGAAAACTCCAGCTATTACTATAGAAGAAATTAAAAATTATATAAATGGTTGGGAGAATTATGATATTCAGTTAACAATTGAGATTTATCAAGAAGAAGAAAAAACTAGAGTACAAAAAGAGTATGGTGATGACTATGAGGCTTTATCTGATGATAAAAAAGAAATTAAAAAACAAGAGGGAATATTTTTTTCCAAAAGAGTAGGAGAGTTGAACGAATATTTAGAACAAAAAAAAGAAGCTCCAAATTTCGAAAAATCTAACAAAGAGCTAAGTACTATTTCTAACAGTATGGCAAAAATGGGAGAGGTAATAAAAAATATCCCATTTATTAAAAATTTATTTAGCAAGCAGGTCAAGCCTGACGAAAGTTTAAGTCTAGTAAATTCTGAACCAGAGGGTGAGACACAAGAACCACAAAGCCCTCTTACGACTCAAAGACAAGAGGTAAGTATAAATTTGATGAAAAATCGCGAACAGGGTGTGCAAACATTAGAAAATATGAGCCCAGCTCAAAAGCGAGAAACTTTTGCCAAAATTAAAAGTTGGTTTGAAAATGCAGACCCAAGAAAAATAAATTGGAAAGCTGTCGGTGATGCGGCAATAGAAAACAAAGTGTTATTAATTGCCACCGGGGTTGCTGCTGGCACTACTATGTATGTTTCTGCTCCTGTAATACTTTCTGCCCTTGGAGCAATGGGACTTGCTGGAGGCATTGTAAATGGTACATATATAGCAGGTACTGGTGTTGCTGCTTCGGCTTTTGGATCAGGTTCCATAGGAACATTTGGCTCAATGGGACTTGCTGGAGCTGGAGGTTCTGCAGGAACTATTGCCACTGGACTCTCTGCACTTTCAGGTGGTATAACTACTGTTCTTGGTAAAATGTCTAAAAATCGGCTATTTCAAAAGCCTGAAAAATATGAAGCAGGTCAAAATCAAACTAAAAAATCTATTTCAAAACTTCAAAAAAAAATAGTTGAACATACCCTCGCAAACACGGCTGGCAAAAAATTGGATAAACAAAAACTTGAAAAGTTCGTTGATGAAAGCATAAGTACCCTTTACGCCTACTTAATTCAAAGTGGACAAATATTTCCAGGAGATGATATTCCAGAGCTGTTTGAAATTGAAGGTCAAAAATGGCGAAAAAATATATATTTTTATGAACTACATGAAAACGATAAAAATTTTAAATATTTTGAAGAAGGTAGTAGCACGCCCAATCCTGTAACTCCTATCATACCAATTAATATACCAGATCAGCCTAATGTGAGCGCTAGCAATGGAGTTCCTAATCCGTCTACTCCACAGCAGGCACCTGATCCATCAGGTATAGTAAATCCAGATCCTGAACAAGCACCTAATCAGCAACCTAGTGTACCGTTGACACCTGATCAAATAGAAACTGAAAATACAGCTCTATTTAGTAATAGAATTGCAAAAGAACTCGAAGAACTTATATCAAATAAAAGTGTTTCTGATAATAATTTATTTATTCAACAAGAAACCCAACAAGCTATCGAACATCTTAAAGCAAATATTGATGCTATTAGATTTATAAATGACGGTGTAGATGCAAATAGCATAAGAGATAAGTCCAAGGATACCCTTATTGTCAGTATAATAGCAGATGAAGTAGAAAAATGTAGAAAAATAGGAATAAAGCTCGGTGTTGATTCGAAAGGGCAATATAAAATATCTGTTATCGATTATGGTATGCTCAAAGCTCATCAGATTGCAGAAAAAATTTCAAAACCTCAAGAAACTGAAGCAAAACGAGTGGAAATAATTAAAAATCAAGCTTTAGAACTTATAAGTTCTATAAAATTTCAATTATCTGCTGCTCATCCAGGAACGACTTTAAACGAAGTTGTATTCATGCAAGTAGGTTATATGCTTCAGGGTATGCAAAATGGATTTATTATTGGGGGTGGAGAAGGAAATAATTTGCTCGATGAAATTCAAAATGAATTACCCAAAGGTTTTGATTTTAGTTTAATCGGCGATAATACCGTTCGTATGAAATGGGGTAAAGATGGTATAAATACATTTTCAGAAGCCTCTATAAAGGTACTAGAAAAATATTCTGGTACAAAAATAATGGAAGAAATGTCTGATTTAGGAAATAATATAGATCAGGAAGATGAAGCAAATAGAGTAAATTATCTAAAAAATGAAGCTAATAATTTACTTTTAGTAGTTGCTAATCTAGGAAATCAAGAAACTTTCGAACATATGAAAGCTAGTAGAAGTGGTATTATACAAAATTTTGAAGATGAGGGTATTACAGGTCCAAACTTATTTGATGAAATAGCTACTGATCTACCTGAGAGTTTTAAGATTCGTGACGTTGATAGATCAAAAATGGAGCCTTGGGCTATCACAGCTATGGTTGAATCGTATAGAAAAACTTTGCAGAAATTGGCTGGAAAAACTACGATGCCAGTTGTTTTAAATGTATCTGAAACGAACGAACCTGATAATAATTTAAATACTATTGAAGCTCGAAGAACACAATATTTACAGGATTTTTCTATAAAGCTATTGAAGAGTATTAATTCAGATTATGATTCACATGATTTAATCTTAAATGAGGTAGTATTCAGATCCTTTGGTATCAAAATGAATGATTTTATTAATGATTATGATAATAAAGTAGGTAAAGGAGAAAATATTTATAACCTCATTCAAGATAAAGTCAAAAACTCTTTTTCAATAAATGGTATTGGAGAGAAAAAAGTGAGAGATAGCTGGATGCAAAATCACCCAGAGAGAGTTGAAGAATTCAGCCGAGCTGCTCTTGAAGTATTATCTGAGCTATCAGGTCAACTTATTCCAGTTGAAAAAGATCCAAATATACCAGAGTCATCAGTTAATTCATCTGAAAACATTGATCCAGTGGGTTCAGAAGAAACTAAAAGACTGGGCTTTATAAAACGTGAATCCCAGAAGTTGTCTGAAATTATCTTTCAGGAGTCTAGAAGTGTTCCTAAGTCTGAATACAGTGAACTAGTTTTTGATATATTTTGTGCCAATATGCAGAGTATGATAAAAAATTATAATGACCAAGAGATAACTGGTGGTGGTTTATTAGAAGAAATAGGTACTGAATCTGGTTATACAGCTCTAGGATTAGTAAGACTTACAATGCCAGAAAATAGAAGATCATGGAAAAGTACGATTGGATATGGTCAGTTGTCTGACTCTATTATAAAGGTTTTAGAAAAGTACAAAGATCTAGATATACATAATGAGAATGATATTAATATAGCACCTGAAGTAACTAATTATGAAGCAGAAAAAAGCGCTGAGGAGACTACTATTCCTACCAATACAAGTCCTGAGGTAGACAATCTTAAACAAGTAAGTAACTTGGTAGTTAAGGAAAAAACTGCTGAAGCTTCAGAAGCTGAAAAAAAACCAGATTTACAGAGTGATGCGCAAAAATTACTTGGATTATTTGCTAACTTTAATAATCAACAGTTATGTAATGGCTTGTTCGACTTGAGAGATCATATTAATGCGGCTAAAAAAGCAAATGGTATAAGTGGCCAAGACATTGTTGAAGAAATAATAAATCAATTACCTAAGCACATTGTTGAAACTTATAATAAGCGAAATGCAATTGCGGGCAAAAGTATTACTCCGCCATTCTATAATACAACTGCACCTATGATTAAGGAGATATTGAATAAATTTGCAAGTGGAGATTTTGAAACTATAACTCAAAATATTAAAGTTGTAGAGCGGGTAGATATAGCCGAAAAGCGTGAATTTAATGTACAATCATATACTGATGCTGCAAGTAAACTTATACAAGAAGTATTTACTGATCCAAAGAAAAAAGAAGCCATTGCAAAAGAGGTGTATGATTTTACTAAAGCTAATTGGGGATATGGAAAAAATATATTTAAAAATCAAATGGGCTTAAATGTTCCTCGAAAATCAATCGAACTTACAATATTGGAATCCAATACAGCAAATAGCTTAAAAAATATTACAAACTTTGAAAATACACTAACTCAAATTTTACGATTTGTGTCTTATACAATGGACGGAAGCATTAGTAGAAGTTATTCATATAATTCATTTACATATCTTTGCTTATCACGAATGGATAAATCGGTAAGTAATGATTTGATTAAATTCTGTAAAGATTATCCAAATGAAGGAGATGGTCATAATAGCAATGATTTGGCAAACTATATTAATAATCTTAAGTCTACAGGTAAACTAGATCAATACCAGAAAGCTTTTGAAGACGCACTCGCTACTTTCTAAAATCTAAACAATAGTTTTGTTTTGATCTAATCTATAACTACCATACCATTCTCAACACACTCTTCACAAACAATCAGGAACTTTCTTTTATCACCGGTGTCACAGTGATCTACAAATCGTTCGCTAGTTTTACTGCACTTGGTACATTTACCGATAATCTGGTGATTTTTAGATACTGTGTTAAAATCAATTACGACTCTGTTGTTAAAAACAAATAACTTCCCAAGAAAATCTTTATTTTGGTTTTGTTACATATGCTCAATAATATCATCTTTGAGGTGTTAAAATAAGTAAAGCTATGTTGTATCAAAAAAAACCACCTGTTCTTCATACCTTACTCCACTGGCACATACAGTAATAATTTTTTTATTTTTTAAATGCTCTATTTCAAGTAATACTTTTGGTAAGCCATGAAAATTATGAAATTTTTTAAATAAAATAGAGCTTTGGAAATACCCTGCACTACTTTTGTAGTCATTGTGAATATCAATAATGTAAAACTTTTGAGTATTATCAAAGAGTGAGTGTAATTCTTTTGACGTGATATATTCACCTATAACTCCAACAAGTGTTCCAATCTCATCGTGAAAGCAAACTTGGAGATTAGAAAAAGATTTACCTGTGCCTTTCGACTTTTTAAAATATATATTTTGATAAAATTCACCTTTTTGTAACTTTTTATGTGACTCTAAGTCGGTATCTTCACCTTCTACTACAATGTTTATACCGTCTTTAGCAATCAAAACACATTTTTTTAGATTAAACTTTGGCATAAAAACCTGTGCTTTGTAATCTCCAATTCAGGATTTATTATAGGAAAGTATTTATAATATATTAGTACCGTATAATCAGTATTTAGTATAAAATATTGTCTTATATAAAAACTAAATTAAGAGAAAAGCAAGATTTTATCAAATATGCTTTATAAGTTTACAGTCTGCGGTTTTTTAACTTTATCTGACTTAGGAGTTTGATTTGATTCTAATACAATCTTGCCATATGAGCAGGAAACAAACTCTATAAACTGAACTCCAACTATCAGGTGCATTATTTCTAAAATAATTTTGTCAGATAATAGTGCATTTTCAAGGCCTAAGGGACCAGCGAAAGCGATTAAAAGAAATCCATATCCAGCTATTTTAAAATATTTCAAAGATTTAGAGGTAAATTTGACTAAAAAGATAAACACTAGCACTCCAAAAATAGGATATATCACAGTAGGTGTAATAATACCAAGTAGATTTATAGATTGTCCACGTGGGGTAACGATAGAATCATTAAATCCGCCCAATTTTTTACTAATCAAAAACAAAGTAATATTAGCAATTAATGATTGCACAACTACTTGTAAGTATACAAGGAAAAGCTTAAAATAATCAATTATAGATTTACTTAGCATATCTGGAATATTACATTATTAATTGTAAATATGTCAATCTTAACTTGACAATGTATAGTGTTTTCTACAGTATTGGGATAACTAGATATTAATAGTTACTTTCTTATATATTAATAATATTAATCGTTATGGCTAATACTAAAAGCTCAACCAACCTGACTACACAAAATGTTATAAAAACGATAACTTTTGTCTTGATACTCACCTTAGGGTTATCATTTCTCTATAGAATAAGACCTATAGGAATAATGGCACAAGATACTAATACTCTTAGTGAAAAATCTCCAAATTACTTTTATAATAGAGAGTCTGCATTTATTTTACAACATGCTCTAGACTATGACAATGGTGGAATGTATCTTGCAGTAAATAAAGATGGTGCTAAAATTGACAGCATTATTCCAGGTGAAGTTTGGGCGTACAAAGCAAATACACTTAGCGG
This sequence comes from candidate division SR1 bacterium, assembly GCA_014377045.1. Classification (GTDB taxonomy): domain Bacteria; phylum Patescibacteriota; class JACMRA01; order JACMRA01; family JACMRA01; genus JACMQI01. Next base: position 32,133 of record JACMQI010000005.1, on the reverse strand, counting down.
AACTGATAAAACTCAAGTAGGCCAAGCAACTTGTATAAGGTATTTTATCAATGAGGCATTAAGAACTAAAGAAAATGGTTTAGATGGTATAAATAATCTTTTGCCAAGTGATTTGAAGGTAAATTCATCAAACGAACTACTAAAAAAGGCTAAAATTTGTGCAGACTTTGCAATTAGTAAAATGGAAATCCCTCAAAGTATAACTGATAAAAACTTGAATCAATCCCCTCAAGATCAGGCAGATACTTTTAATCCAAATACACTTTTTTATTGGGGTGTAGTGTCTGCTAATGGAAGCAAAAAATTTGACGATTCAAATCCAGTAAATACTAGTGAAACTTATCGAAGCGAGAGTAGTCTAACTTGGACATTTGCAGAACTTGCACTGGCGATGAAAAAAGCTGATCTACCTTTGGACGAATATCAACCCTATGTAAATGCTGCTCTTCGCTGGTGGAACTGGAGAACAAGTAATGCAGTAAAAATTGACGAAAAATATAGTCCAAAGCTTACTTCAGGTGCTGGACGAGACTTATATTATCCAGCTTTAGGATTTGTGCTATCAGAGATAACTGGAGATAATATATATAGGGATGGTGACGGCACAAAAAACAACGATGGGTCTAAAAAAGGTGCTATACCATTTGCAAATTCTCAATTAGGAACTGGTTCAGTACCTAACATACCATTTGAAGAAAGCACTTTTGCACTACAAGAAAAGACTTATACAGCTGCTTTACCTCGCGGTACTATCTTTGCAAAAGACGCTGGTATAAATTCACCAAATAATGAAGTAAAATCGCAGTGGTGGGATTTTGGATGGGATCCGCTGATTACGCAAAATAGCAATAATAATTATGGAATTAAATCTGCTTCTTCTTTTACTGATAATCAGCTGTCCCAAGCATTCAAACATACAGGTGGACGTGAATTACTTGCAGGAGTTTTGAAAAGTATTTGGTTTTATAGTACATTCGGTGCAAATCCAGAAAGCTTTTACGTCAAAGAAACAGCTGACAAAAATGTATTTTCTAAGGCAAACTTTTCACAGGCTACTAAAGAGTATTGGGACGTATTAAATGAAAAACTTTGGGATGATACTGCCGGTCAACAAGCTTGGCTAGAAGCAGTAAACGCACCCTATAAACCATGTTTTTCTGGAGATAATGATATACCATTTGGTGACTGGAAAAAACCTATAATTGGAGATAAAGTACATAGTGTAAACCCCGACAATTCATCTACTGTAACTATTTCTGGAGTTAGTGATCTATCTACACCTTATCTTAGCATAAACTTTGCAGGTTCTGGTATAAAAAAAGTTGAAGTAGTCTACACCATAAATAAAGGACAATCTTGGGCTACCATTCCAACAAATTTTAATGGTACAAATTATACGTCTACTATTCCTGCAGTTGATCCTGGAACTACAGTTTATTATTATGCTAAAGCAGTAGATAACTTTAATAACTGGACAGCTTTTCCAACTGGTAGTGAAACTTGGAGTGATGCAAATGTGACAGAAAATCAAGATTATACAAAAGCTCAAACATATACTATTCCTGCTATCCCGGGTGGATTTGGAGGTGGAGATTCAGTAAATACTCCTCAACTAACACCTGTAAATTCTACTGACCCTAACACTACACCAATCAGTCCAAGTAAAATTGGTGTCAAACCTCCTTTTGGATTTGGTGGTAATGATCCTGTGACTTCTTCGCCTACCTCATTAGGACTAATTAGGACTGGAGGACGTGACAATTAAAATATAACCTAAACTATTTTTAAATAAGAATTTTATTACAATCGAAAACTAAAATAAATAACGATATTTTATTTTAAAAAATTATTTATAATACCTACTAGTCTCAACCGAGTAAATGTATCTGAACTTTTTGCTAAATTATCACCTATCTGATCGCCATAATTGCCTGCTTGAGCATGATTCATACCCTCTATAGTTTCAAATTGAGCATTAGAAGGTAAATTTATTTTATATTTATCAATTTTCATATCTGTAACTAAGCCATCCTCGCTACCCTTAATACTCAAAACTTTCTTATCAGTTTTGCTTATATCGTCGATACAATACGCACCTACAAGTACAAGATACTTTATCGTATTCTGATTTTTAATATATGTGCACGCCATTGCCCCACCTAGCGAATGCCCTCCAATTGCCCAGCTCTTAATATCACTGTTATCGTCAACTATCTTTTTTGCTCCATTTATATCTGTAAAGGCATAATGTAAGGCAGGCTTAGCTATATAAATTGCCAAATTATATTGCCTCGCGAGTGAAGAGAGCTTATACAAATATGCCCTTGAATCAACTTTAGCTCCAGGATAAAAAATAAGCCCTACTTTTCTAGTATTATTTTTATTTTTTAACACGATATATTCATTCTTGTCTTCTACAACAAAAGACTTATCATCTAAAATTTCATCTAAATCTTTTTGAATAGGATTAATAGGAATCAACGACCATATGACAAAAATTAGTCCTAATACTAAGGCAATTACTGCTATAAAGCGAATATATTTATTTTTAATAATACAATTTAAACGAGCAAACATAAGATGAATAGAGTTTAATTTAATTTTGGAAGTATTTCATTTGCTATTTTTTGACCAAGAACATACCCAGATTGATTATCACTATCAAGAAATACACCTCCCCATTTACCGCTATCACGAGCATCTTTTGAGTCTTGAATAAAAACCTCTTTCTGATCAGGTAAATTAGATGCTAAAAACTCACTTGCTACAGCTCCAACAGCTGCAAACTCACTAACAAATCTAGGACTAGTAGACATAAATGAATTATTAGCAAGTTCAGAGTTTGTATATCGAAGTGGTGGTGACCAGTATATGTATTTCACTTTCCAAATCTCAATCACAGTATCAGCTAGAGCTAAGGCCAAATTTTTTTGCATTTTTGCAAACTGTATTTCGCTCATTTTTGAATTATCTACTTCATCGTATAGACGGTCTTGCCAGATTCCTACGACTGCTTTATTATCTAGCCAAAATAAAGAAGTGTTTTTTTGTAGTTGTGTTAGTATCTTAATGCTGTTTTTTAAGTTTTTTAATTCTTCATCATACCGTCCATTTTTTTCAGCTGGTTGATCCATAAAATCTAAATTAATATTATCTTTTAGTATCCAATGTTTCCAAGTACCCGCAGTTGGTGAATCCAGTTTATTCATTGGTATATTTTCCCATCCTACTTTGTTTACTGTTGCTTCAGATGGTATACTTAAAGGCCTATCGCTATTTAACCATTTCAAAATACCATCTAAAGTATCACCTTCTTTACCGTTTATTTGAAGAGGAAGTAGTGTTTTAGAAAAAACCTGAATTACATTATCGGTTATCTGCTGATATTTGGGATATAAGGTATTGATAACTTTTCTAACAGCAACGAGAGAAGCTTCCATATTTTCGTTTATTTCGTAAGTATCAAAAAAAGTAATACTAACATACGCATAAAATCGAGAAATTTCAGGTAGAGTTGCTGTTTCTTGCTTTATTATACTTTGAGCATACAGCATAATACCTCTTGAAACAAATTTTTGCGATGAAAACTTGTAAAATTGATGATTATATGAGCTTTCTACAATTCCAGGTACTGCACTTTTAGCATTTTGGTATGACTTTTTTACGACATATACTATACTTATACTAAAGAAAATTATAGAAAAAACTAATAGAATGCTTACAAATTTCCTATTATTGTTTATTTTATGGGTGAAATAAGAATGCATATAACATGAAAAAATCAAATAGATTTTGAAGCTAAATAAGTATTTGGATAATTCACTAAAAGTGTCAATAAGTTAATTTTTAACAAACAATAGTGTACTAATTAGCCAAGAAATATATGGACTACTTCATACAATCCCCAACAAGCTAGGCCAACAAAAGCTATGGCACCAATAATTGAAATAACTGGATTCTTTACGATTTTAATAGTTACTGTTGGATTGATAAAGAGTAAAATATTTAAAATTGCGTGACCTAAAAATACACCAATACCAAAGCCAAATATATTTACTACATTAAACAAAGGTACATATCCAGCAAAATCATCTAAACCCAGTATAAATGGTATAGAAAATGAAACTCCAAGTAAGCCAAGGACCGTTTTTTTAGCAACTGTATTTGTCCCAAAATGTGGTATTATTTTGTCTAATACTGGAGCTAAAAATGTATTTATTGGTTTTATAAACGATATTATTTTTCTTGCAATTGAAATAAAAATTTGATTATCTTGATTTTCATGTCCATCATCATGAGTATCTACAATATGCTCTACACTGCTCTCTGCTAGCCTAAATAAGACAAGTGAAGCAAGTAAAACCATAAGACCAAGAAGTATTTTTATTTCTTTAAAGAAGTACCAGACTATCATAACAGCTATAGTTCCAGCCATATTACCTACTGCCGTTCCAACTTCTATAGCAATACGATTTTTAACGCCTGGATAAGTTTTCATCAAAGAGCCAATAAAAATAGCAAAATCAATACTTGTCTTTAGATAAATAGTAAGACCGATTAGAATATCGACTATCCGAATATCAGTGCCTATTTTTTCGCCTGGGAAAAGATTTAACGCTTTAATTGATATATAGAAAAGAATAGTAACTCCAAAAAATGTTACTATAGCAAGTACTAATGGTAGAAGTTGATTTAGTTTATTATTTTTAATCATATATCGAAAAATTATTATCTAAATATACCCAGATATACAAAGCAACTTAGTACAATTCCTAAACCAAGACGGTATAGCATAAAAGGAAAAAAACCATGCTTTACAAGTACTCCCAGAGTCAATCTTATGGACCAAAGTCCTACACAAAAAGATGTCAATGTACCAATAATTGTCATTATGACGATATCAAAAGACAGACCATCTAAGCCAGTAACAATTTTATAAAGACTAGCAATTAGAATGACAGGAATACCCATGATAAAAGATAACTCAACAGCGTCTTTTATAGATATTTTTTGTGTCAAACCTCCTGCAATAGTTGATCCTGATCTGGAAACTCCAGGAATGACAGCTATAGCTTGAGCTAGTCCCATTATCAATAAATTTTTTAAGGTAAGATCTTTTGTGTCAATAGTTTTATGATTTGCTTGGTATTTTTCAATTGCGTAAAATATGATTCCAAAAACAATGGTAGAAACTATAATAATGATTGTAGAATTCTGCCACTCATCTATTTTTTTTCTAAGTAAAAAACCTACGACAAGTGTTGGGATGATTGAAACTAAAATCCAAATACCGTATTTTTCCTCATGATTCATCTTAGAATATTGCTTTTTGGCTTTTATTGCTCCAAAGCTTACAAATGCAATTTCTTTTATCCGAGATCGAAAAAACCAAACTGCAGCTAATATAGCACCAAACTGAATAACCACAGTAAAAAAGCTATTAGTTTTTTCTATTCCTAAAAGTTTTTCTACTAAAATAATATGTCCAGTTGAAGATATAGGAAGAAACTCAGTAAGTCCCTCTACAATGCCAAGGATAATGGCCTGAATTATGTTCATATCTAATATGATTATAAAAATTCCGTATGCTGTCAATAATTATGAAAAAATCAATATTGATGTCAACTATTTTTTATACTGCTCTATAGTCGCTGTAAAATTGTTATTTGATTCTACTATATCATTATTTTTGTCAGACGTATCTTGATATAAAACCGTTTTTATTTGTTTAAAAGTATTCGTTTTAGTATTGTATTCTAAAATATCTACTAACCTATCTGAATTTTCGCTATAATTTTGTAAAATATACTGTATATCTTCTTCCTGTTTGCCTAGCTCATAGGTATAAAAGTTGCACTGATCCCAAGTTTCATCGCTACAATTTTTGAGAATCACCCCTGACTTTTGATTATTTACTAATTTACAAGTATTTGGTGCTACGTTGCTAGTACAGCCCTGCCCTTGAAGATTAATTTCAACACTATTGATTTGCTTAGTTTGACTAGCAGTTAGCTCAAGCTTGGATTTAATCTTACCAGAAATAGGCATTTTTTGATCATTATTAGATATGATTTTGCTGATATCAATAATTCCCAAAACACTTGGTCGTCTATTTTGATTTTCGTTAGGTACTTGCTGCATTATAAGAGCATTACCTACTCCAATTAATAATACTAAACACATTATATAAAAGTTTCTTAACATATTACTGATTTTCATTTAATTTTTCTATTGGATAACCTTCATTACCATACCTCCACTGTTGATTCCTTCCACCATGACAATTGAAAAGGTAAACTCTAGATCGATAAGTGTCACCACGCTCGCTATCCCAGCAAAGGCCATTTTGCTTATTTATTATAGTTTTATTGTTAGTGTGCATCCATTTTTGCTCATCTTTTCCATTACAATCACTTACAACTATATTTGAACCATCACCTGATGATAAGCACCAATCATTTAGACCACGAATTTCACCGGAAGGAAGCCAGGTCCATTTTGAAGTTATATTTTCGTCCTTACCACCAGTATATAAACTATCACCACGATTGATACCAAATAATAATGCACTGAAATTACCCGCGTAGAGCGAGATATTTTTGTCTTGTATATTTACCGAATAGCCGGGAGGATAGTTGGTAGAACTATAAAAATTATCTGGAAATGGTATACCACTTGAGTCACATTGATTGCCTAAATAATTACAATCATCAAAAGGTGTAGGAATAGAAATACCATTTTTATTTACTTGAAAATGCAGATGAGAATAGGGTTCGGTACATGAAATGTTGCAAGTATATCCTGTAGAACCTTGGATAGCAAGAGAAGTGCCTTGTTCTATGTATTGTCCATTACTAATTCCTGCTTTAAGAGACCCTGGCTTGAGATGAAGATAGTACGAACTAGAACCATCGCTATGGTTAATTATGATATTATTACCACGCCAGATACCACCCTTATTGTAACAATCTGTGTTGGAGTTACACCAACCATCGTGTATCCCACCAAACTCAACCAGCGATACAGTTCCACTTTTAGCGGCTACGATAACACCTTCGTTGGCATAGAGATCAAGTGCATTTACACCTTGGTGAGAATACGGACCATTATAACCCTGTGTTTCGTATATACGGGTTTTTGCAACATAAGGAAATCTCCAAGATTCATTTGCCAAAGCTAACTGTTTTGCAGTTTTAAAATCAAGAGAAAAAGGTAAAACTTTATTTTGACTTGATTTGATTTCAGTTTTTGTTTTTATTTGAGCTATCCTTTCGCTTGGATTAAGGTTTTGAACAAATGCCATATCTGTTTCTTCAACTTCTAAACCATGAGCATTAGCTGCTAGACTAGACAAAAAATTTCCAAATGTGCTAAAAATTATGATAATAATCAATACTTTTGCCATTTGCTTCTAGTATATTACGGTTTTTGCCTGTGGTCAAATTTTTTCATATTTGCAAAAACTAATAAATTTATCTATACTTATGGACATTATGCCACACTATAATGGAAAAATGGGAAATAGCGAATTTGGTCAGCACACTACAGCTATAGAAGGCACGGAATTTCTTATAGAAACACTTTCAAAATTGCCTTGGAAAAGTCGAGTAAAATTAGGAATTATAGAAGGCAGAAAACCAAAAAAACCATTTCTGAATTGTACTATTACAGAAACGAGCTTAATTTTTAAAATAGGTGCAAGTAGTGTCCAGACTATTGCTGTAACAGTAAATGGTATCACTCCCACGGTTTATTTTGAGGCATTTGAAAAAGAGTTTAAACGACCAATACGAGTAAGGAATAATATTATAGATTAAAAAAATACCAACCTGTTAAATAAGAGGTTGGCGGGTGTATGAAAAATGAGGTTTTCATAGCTCAATAGTTATCTTAGATAATTCGGCATCGGCAATCGATTGCTTAATAAACTCTGAACGAACCGAGTAGCCTTCAGGAATAAAATCCTGAAAAAGAAAAATATTATTTAAAAAGCTGAGGATGAAATTAGTCATTTTTTAGTTCCAAAAAGTATTGATACAATTATACTAGCACAAATATAAGCTACTGTCAAGAGAATCTTTTATAAAATAATCGGCTCGCTAGTATAACTTAGCGAACCGATAGTTTATAAGATTGTTATACCTGCCTTTTATATATTGCCAAAGATAAATTGTAAACTTTTGAAGCTACAATATAAATGGCAATATTGTAATCTTCAGAAGCAAAAAACTTTGGGTCTAATGACTTCATCTGATTACAATAGCATATGATTTGTTTTTCAAGAAATTGAATAATTTCTTGTTTAACAATCAATGGTGGTAACGTTCTAATTTCTTCTAGCTTTTGCAAAACCTTATAGATTTGTGTAGCTACGAAGAAAGGTCCCAAAAGCTTTAAGAGCCTTTGTTCTCGATGTCGAATAAAGATATTAATTCCTATTCGAAAGAAAAAAGTTCTATAAATTTTCTCTTTATAGAGGTGAGCAACTGAAAGTGCAATGCACTTATCAAGGCTTGGAAGGCTGTCCATTTTTATAGGCAGTTTTGCTTAGGGGCCTCCATAAGTTTATTATGTAAATAGGCTTTAGTCAAATATGTATTACCTAAAAAATAACCTGTAAGTATATATTACTATGCAGGCTATTTAAACTTATTAAATTATCTTTTTTAAAAGTTTTAGAAGATTAGTCTCTAATACTTGAAGTATTTTATTAAATTACTACGGACTTCTTTACTATGTATGTTACCAGGATTACTAATATCTGCTTGAGATCTTAAAATCTCTAACCATCGCTCCAAAAATGCAAGTATGTAAACTCCATTTTCTAAACAACTTTCTCTTATTAATCGACTTTTTCCATTTTTTTAAACTAATTTTCAAAAAATCATCCAAAGAAAAAAATAATCATTTAATACCTCCTGACTATCAACATCAAAAATTTCTAATAAAGAAATAATATGATCTATATTATTGATTGCTAAGATAATTTCTAGTTTAAAAATTAGAAATTGAATGTTATATTTTTGATCAATTAGCTGTAATAAAAGTTTGTATATCTTATTTAATACTATCACTTTATCACCAATCGCAAAACTAATTAAATCTTTAATACTAATATAAAATTTGTCAAAAACTATCTACTATAATTTTAAAATACCGATAAAAAAGACAGTTTTATTACATACTGTCTAATTGTGAAAAATGTAATCATGGATTGCTACTAATAAATAAATGTGCAACTTTATCTCTAAAATAGAGTGTTATCCATCTTCTACGAAATGAAGGATAATGATAATTCCAAAATATTGCACGTGCATCGGGTGGAAATGCACACATGTAAATATCTAGTTGTGCAGTTTTTGCATTACAAAACTCTTCTACTGTTTTACATATATCTGGTAATGGTATTTCAATAGTTGAATGATAAATAATATCTACATTTGCTCCAAATCCATCATGTGGAACATTTCCTTCAAAATAAACAAATGGTTTGTCATATCTCGGATGAAGCATTGGAATATTTATATTATTACTTCTTATCAAAATATTAATGTTACCGTTTGGAGGAATCTGAATATCAAAAGGCAAAACTGACCAAGGGAAACAACAAATATTTCTCATGATAAAAAAATGAATTGCTACTCAAATATGTAATATTGTGTTTATTTTTTGTCAAAGTTCTATAGGCTTTTACATTAAACTATGTAGTTTGACATCTAAGTAAATATATGCTAATTTTGGGTAGTTTATCGAGGTAAATCATGCCAATTTTTGATCAAATCGAAAGTCTTAATACTCAGTGTTATATTCATAAAAAAACTGGTTGGAGGATTGAAGATTTCGTATATTTTCAGATCAATAAGTTTGATTGTATTTTTAGAATTTCATTTTCTAAAATAATCGAAAATTCTGCAGATAATTCATTAAAAATTGGTTTAATTTTACCTGATGGAAACACTATATGGATTTAAAAAGTAACAATTTCCAAATTTAATAAATCTAAAAAATAGCTATCGTCAGAACATAATAAACAACCCGATTTGTAACTTTGCATCTCGGGTATTATTAAATATTAATTTTTTGTATAGATTGAGGATTGCAGTTAAATTCGATTAAATTTTTTTGTAGAATTTTGATTATCTCTTTTGTTACATTGATTATATGATAGTTAAAATAAATATTAAATTGACCAAAATTAAACATTACATCATCCAGTTCACAAATAACTTTTCTGGAATCAGTAGATATGCTGCAAACACTTGTTCCCATTAATACATTAAAACTACTAATTATAATATTTTCTTTATCAAAGAGCTTATCGCCGCTATTTGGATGTGTAGAGGCATTACGTATTTTATTTACTAAATCTTTAATGTTATCACAAACACATAAATAATCATATTGAGATAACTCATTTTCATAATTATTATAAGTGAAAGACAATATGTGATTTAACTCATGAATCAGAAACTAAGATGTTGATTGTCTAATTACACCTAAATTATTAGTATTTAGAAATGGTTGAATATTTATTAGATCAATTACATTCTCAAGTGAAGATATAACCGAATATTTTAATTTAAAGATTATTTCATCCATACAACATAACTAATTAACAACTAAAGTAACCAGCTTTCTAGGTATTATCTTACTAAACTTTATTGTTTTTCCTTCTAGATATTTCTCTACAGATAGTTTTGCGGCTTCAAGTACTTGCACATCTGCTACATTTGCTTCTATCTCAAAGTCTGCTCGTACTTTTCCATTGACTTGTACAGCATATCTAACGACATTATCTATACATAGTTCTGGATCGAATGTTGGCCATTTTGATAATGCTATACTGGTTTTGTTGCCTAGCACACTCCACAACTCTTCGCATAAATGAGGTGCAAATGGCGCTACTACTTTGATAAAGCCTTCATAAATATCTAGTGGGATAGTAGGAGTCTCACGAATTAGATTAGTAAAAGTCATGATCTCAGCTACCGCTACATTATTCTTCATTTCTTCAAGCAGATTTGAAACAGATTTTACAAACTTATTGTAGGCTATATACAGTTTTTTGTTATTTGCTAAATCATTTTTGGAGGTAAATGACACCCTACTCTGTAAATTCCAAATTCTATCTACTAATGTTTTACACGCCTTAAGGCCTCCATCTTGCCAAATAACAGTTGCATCATAAGGACCAATAAAAGCTATATATATACGAAGTGCGTCAGCTCCTACACTATCTAATTTATCATCAGGCTGGATTACATTTCCTTTAGATTTACTCATTTTAGAGCCATCAGGACCGAGCAGTATTCCTCCATTTGTACGGTAATCATAAGGCTCTGGTGTAGGCACTTTACCCATATCATAAAGGAACTTATGCCAAAAACGTGAATATAAAAGATGAAGTGTGGTATGCTCACTTCCTCCAAAATAGTGATCAACTGGTAGCCAATATTTGAGATTTTCCTCACTTGCAAACTCTTCGTCATTTTTTGGATCAGTAAATCTAAGATAGTACCAGCTCGACCCAGCCCAGTTTGGCATCGTATCAGCCTCATGTGTAGCAACTATACTCCCCTGCTCATCACGTATATTGATCCAGTCAGATTTTGCTAACGGAGATCGACCATCTTTACTTGGTTCAAAATCCTCCAAATCTGGTAAAACTAATGGTAACTTATCGTCGCTGATTACTTTTATCTCACCATTATTGGTGTATTCAAATGGAAACGGCTCACCCCAGTATCGTTGCCTACTAAAGACAAAATCGCGCATACGATAATTTGTTTTGGTCATACCTTTACCAATCTCGAGTAATTTTTCAGCTATTTTTTCCCGAGCTTCATCACTATTTAGTGCACTAAATTCACCACTATTGTATAGAATACCATCCTCAATAAATACTTCACCAGCCTTCAATAATTCGACAAAGTCTTCACGTTTTTCACCATCTTTACTTATATTTTCATTCAAATAAATATCGTATTTAAGGGCTAGCTCTGCATCTCTCAAATCATGTGCATCTCCCATTACAGCTCCAGTGCCATAACTACCAAGAACAAAATCGGTCACCCATACTGGACATAATTCATTGGTAAGAGGATTTGTTACAAAACGACCTGTAAATACACCAGTTTTTTCTTTATTTATCTGACGTTCTCTCTCAGATTTAGCTTTGGTTTGTTCGATGTAGGTAGCGACACTTAGCTTATATTCGTCACTAGAAAGTTCTAATAATCCTGAGTATTCTGGTGCTACAACGACAAAAGTGGCCGAAGGTAAGGTATCAACACGGGTTGTATAAGTTTGAACTATACTACTATGTCCACTTGCATCTTCACCGTCAAACAAATAGCTTGAAAGTAAGTTTCTAGCCTCTTTGTATTCTATCAAAAAATCATCCATTTCCTCGCTGCTCAAATCATAGTAGTACTTACCATTTTTAGGGACTTTATAGATATTACAAAGAGGGAAAACTTTGCGGTCTGGATACGTAATTTGATTGGTAATTATAATCGATCGCTTGACTTCTACATCATAAAAATTAAATCCGTCATATAATGAAAAAACATCCAAAAAGTATGCATTTAACTCACCATTTATACCGTATTTTTCGACTCTCGAAATATAAAAATCTACCATTTTTTGCCATATCATCGCCTCATCATCTGTTTCCACAACTCCTGCCGCTCGTTTTGTATTTTGACTAGGCTGCTCATTAACTGGAACGCCCTCAAGATAAATCCCAGAATCACCGCTAATAGAGGGTTTCTGTGCCATTTGCCAAAAAGCTTTTGCCTTTATTCGAGCATTTTCTAACTCACTATTTCCATTTTCAACAATCTCTCCTACGGTCAGCCCAAGATCACCAGCAGAAACGAGTTTGACTCCTGTTATATTTAGCTGATGCTTCCAGCGATCTATTTTTCCCTTATTTGTGGTACCAATAACAATCTCACGATTATGTTGCTCAAGCCTATCAATCTTTCCTGTTGTCAGATATTCTTCTAAATTTTCAATTATATAATTTAGCTGTGGCCAATTATTTGCTTTGTACTGTTCCAGGGTAACCGCTCTGACATGACCGTACATTTCGTCTTTTTCGTCGTCCACTTCAGCTTTTACTCGCATTTTTATATTATCCATGCTTACCTCAAGCAAAAAATAATGTTCTGTACTGTGTTGTGCTTGCCCAGTCCAGTGACCAAAGGCATTGATAGAACCTAAATCAGCCACATATTCGAGACCACTCAAGCCAAGCTCTTCCTTTGTTTCACGGATCGCTGCTTGTAACGATGTTTCTCCAATATCAACTCCGCCTCCAGGTAAAAATACCCAATTTTTGTCATTATATCGGTTCTGGATATAACTCAAATATTTATCAGTACCTTTGATTCGGATAAATGCAGTTGATCGCTCACGAATAATCTTTGTAAAGTCTTTTTCACCTACCCCAAACTCGGTATTGTAAGGAAATGCGGGATAGTTATTGACCATTTTGATATAGTCCCGAGGTACTAAATCCCAGTTTACTGTAACCCCTTCACTTTTACCAATCCAAGTTCGCTGCATAGCCTTGATATGTTCAGGAAAATGCGTGTTTTCAAGTCCAGTAAGAAGCTTCTCAGCATACTCTGGCATCTTTAGAACCCACTGTTTCATCTTCTTTTTTTCTACTGGATGGTCACCGCGCTCTGATAGTTTTTCACCGTTTAGGCTATCATATACTTCTTCATTTGCTAAAACAGTACCTAGGTTTTTACAGTACCAAAGTTCAACATCTTTTTGCGTTGCAAGTCCCTGCTCATAAAACTTCTTAAATATCCACTGTGTCCACTTATAATATTCAGGATCAGTCGTGCTAAACTCACGATTCCAATCAATACTATAACCCATTTTTTGTATATTTTGTTTGATACCATCTATATTTTGTTCTGTGGTAATACGTGGATTCTGACCAGTTTTGCGTGCGTACTCCTCAGCAGGAAGACCAAAGGCATCCCAGCCCATCGGAAACAAAACGTTATACCCTTTTTGCCTTAAAAATCTACTGTAAATATCTGGCGCAGTGTAACGAAAAACATGACCTACATGAAGACTAGCTCCACTAGGAAACGGAAACTCAACTAAAATATACTTTTTTTCACGAGTTACGTCACCATCTTTAGCTTCATATGTGTGATTTGTGAGCCAATAATCCTGCCATTTTTTTTCTACTGTTTTAAAATCAAAAGAAAGTGGTATATTTTTAGCATTTGACATAATGGTTTGAGCCTAAAGAAAGGGACGCAAGTTGTCAAATGTGGGGTTGACAAAGAGTTTTTTTCATGCTAATATTTTTTTGGTAACGCTACTTTAAAGTATCAAAATGCTGAATAAAATTTTTGCTTTATTTCAAAATACTGGTAATAAAAATAAACTAATTGGATTAAGTGAAATAAAAGCTCTCTCTCCATCGATTGAAAATCTTGATGAGTATGTAGTATTTCTTCAAACTACTCAGAAGTTTTATAACGAAAACCAAAATCAGTTAGATTTCTTTAAATACCCCTCACTAAACCATGAATTTGGAGAAATAGTTACCATTATGCTTGATCAAAGCACTCTAAAATTAGGAAACATTTGGGGTCTTTGGACATTTTCAGTTTCATACTGGAAAACACAAAAAGATGAACCAAAGGGTAATCTTGGTATTGCAGGCCTAGAAAAATATAATGGGTATAACATTGTTTTAGAGCAAGCTCGTGAACGTGTTATGTCAATTTATGACGAAATTCAATCTATCGATGAATGGCACTAAAACCTAAAAATTTTAAGTTACACCCTTTTTCTACGGAATTAGGGTATTTTTTATATTTACTTTCATTTAATATAAGCGAGCAATCATTTGACGAAATCTAATTTTCATGCAACAACTATATTAGTAACTTCATTTGGAAACAAAAAAATGGGACTTTTATCTCTTAAAAATGGTTATTCATTAGTGAGCTACGAAGAGCGAGATTTGGTGAAAGTAGGAACTATCTTAATGTATCAATCAGTCAATATTTTTGGAAAACCAACCGAATTTGTCGAACTTAAAGTAATTGATAAAAAAATTACACCAAGAAAATGGATAACCCTACTATTTATTTCATTTATGGGACTTTTAGTAGATCAAAAAGTTGTACTTGCTTATAGCTGTATAAATTTAAAGACTCGTAAAGAGTGCTTTGTTATCGGTTGCCATCACAAGCAAGAAGATATTTATAATTTTTATCTAGTTGAATAAATTAACGTTAATTAATAATCTCCGGCTTTATATTTTTATAAGCTGGTCTTTTTATAAAAAAATATTTCATGTTTTACATCTTTATAATGAAATTCTTATTTATTATGAGCAAAATTTATTTAAAGATTGACAGATTACCCTAAAACTCATACTATCAAAACAATATGAAAGAAAACAATTTTTTTGCTGGTTTAGAAGAAGTGGGCGGTCGTTTTGGAAGCCTCTTTATTACCCTTGGCCTATTTGCAGTATATGGATGGGCAAAAGGAATAGTCTCACTTGATTGGTTTCAGATTTCAGGCTATTTAGCACTTTTTTGGTTTTTGTACGAGCTACTCAGCTATTTCTTATTTAAAACATTTAGATATTTTTCTGCTTCAAAAAAAGATGATGAGGTTATTCAGGAGTCTATTAAAATAGCTGAGGAAAATAATGATAAGTGACTAATCATTTAACCAATTTGACATTTATATATTATTGTAATATGAATTAACTTAGGTAAAGTTATATTTTTTTGGAGAATCTCTAGATGATTTATCAAGCTTTAGATAGTTTTGAATTGAAAGACAATCAGATTCAACAAATCAAAATTCTTAATATCTCAATAAAAGACGGTACGTTATTTCATTTACAATCTGAAACAGTCACTTACGGTCAAAATCAATGTATTATTAGTTTAGGTAAACTAGCGCTATGCCTAGGGAATGAAGCTCATGAGCAGTATTCTATTCAACCTAAAAGGGTAAAACAACTCTTATTCTCGGGTGTTTATCCTATTGTAGACTTAGGATATATTATTGAAGATATCGTAGTTGGCGTACTAGAATCTGATTGGAATAATGAAAATCCATCCCTTGAAGACACAAACATAGAAATAATAAGCGGTCGCCACCGTCATGTAGTTTTTCTTACTTTGTGCCATTATAATGATATACTTGAAGAAGCATATTTAGCTGCTAAAATCCGCATAGTGGTCAAAGTATTTAAAACATATAAGGCTATGGCAGAAACTATTATTGCTACTAATGATTGTCGTTATATGCCAAAGTCAGAAGATATTAACTTGATATTTTTAGCTGCTGGTGCAAATGATATTAAAAGTATTTGTAAAGTATTTGATAGTCATTCTGAAAACTCTAAGTTAATAAGTATAAAATTAGCTGATTGCTTGACTCAATGCCTAAATTTAACCCAAAAAAAATCAAAAAATTTTAAAGTAGGTAATAAATTAGTTTTAGAAAGTACCCTTCGTGCTATTGCAACTAGATATATATCTACGATAGAATTACCTAAAAGTGAGCAAAATTCTGACACTTTGATGAAATTATCTAGTGAAGCCATCAAACAGCTCCCTGCAATTTTTCAAAGTATAACGCCAGAAACGTATCAAATAAGTAAGTGTAGACTTATCTCCAAAGTAGTAGATATGATGACAGAAGTAATGTATTTTTGATATAAATTATACTTTTATCAACCCCACAAACTAATAATTTGAGGGCTTTTTTTTATCACAACTAATTTGTCTTGACAAAAGCTAATAATCAAAGTTACCATATTAACTATGAATAAAGTATTTTTAATTGGTAGACTAGTCAAAGACCCAGAAATCCGTACTACAACTACTGGTAAAAAAGTTGCTAGTTTTAGTTTGGCTATAAGTGATGGTAAGGACCAAAATGGACAAGAAATAACACAATTTTTTAATGGTAGTGCCTGGGAAAGACTTGCGGAAATTATCGAAATGTATGTAAAAAAAGGTACTAAAGTTGCTATCTTTGGATCGCTTAAAAACCGTAGCTGGGATAAACAAGACGGTACAAAAGGCTATGCGACAGATATCTTAGCTCGTGAAATGGAAATACTTTCAAGTAAAAATGAATCTAGTGGAGATTCTGTACCTACACCTCCAAATGATGATAGCTCTTCCACTGCACCAAAGAAACCAAAAGAAGAGAAAATCAATGATGAGCTACCTGAGATAGACATCAATGACATCAATATTCAAATGCCATTTTAAACGAATTTAGTTTGGACAAGATGTGCTAGCTTTATGCTAGTTTTTTATTTTCTTTATGTCTTTTTCTAGTTATTTAGGGGCTGGAATTCTCTCTACGATAGCACGCAAAAGCTCTTCAACACCCTGTCCCGTTTTCCCGCTTACTTTAAGTATAGTATCTCGATTGTAGCCTAATATTTTTTCTATTTCCTCACTGCGTGTTTCCACATCACTAGCAGGTAGATCAATTTTATTTAAAACAGGGATTATAACTAAATCCAACTCCATAGCTGCGTAAAGATTTGCCAATGTTTGTGCCTGGATACCTTGGGTACTATCTACTACTAAGATAGCTCCTTCACAAGCAGCGAGTGAGCGGTTTACTTCATATGCAAAATCGACATGTCCCGGAGTATCAATCAGGTTAAGAATAAATTTTTGACCATTATATATTTCACTTGACCCATCGTAAGTATATTCCATACGAACTGGCTGCAACTTAATAGTAATACCGCGTTCTCGCTCTAAATCCATTTTATCGAGGGTTTGCTCTTTCATCTCACGCTGTGATATGGTGCCAGTGATACCCATAAGACGATCTGCAAGTGTGCTTTTACCATGATCAATATGTGCAATAATGGAAAAATTACGAATTTTGTCTAACATACAATCAATATTTCTCGGATACATATTTTTGTCAAAAAAATACCCACCTCAATTAAATGAAATGGGTGTAATAGAAAGTTTAAACTTAGTCGACTTTACAATTCATTAGGTTGGCACAGATTATTCCTTCCTTGAAAATGAATTCTGTATAGGTTGCAGGATCTACTTTAATTTGATCATCAATACTAGTAGCACAGCGTATCATAGATTCTATATTAAGTCCATGAGTTACTAATAATATGGTTTTACCATTATTTAGCGGATTATTCACAAAGCTTAAGAACCAAGAACTTATCCGATCTGAAGCTAGAAAAATTGCTTTATCTTGAGAAGTTTGGAAAACTAATTCCTCGCTTTCATTAAATTCAACTAGAGAATCAGTAGATAAAATATAGCGCTTTTGAATTCCCAAATGATCACCCAAAATTATTGCAGTTTGACGAGCACGTTTAAAATTAGAAGTGATGATTGTATCTACTTTCAAACCTTTAATAACAAAATGCTCACTGAGTTTCTTTACTTGAGCTTTACCTGCTTCAGTAAGAAGTTTTCGATCTTTTTTTTCCTCATGAAAATTTGGAAACCCGTCAAATGACTCTGCCTCTCCATGGCTAACTGCGATAACTATTACTGATTGAATATTTGATAAATTCACGAACTTATTTCCTTGAAAATCAATTTAAACTCCACTAAAAATATTATCACCAAAATATAAAAATGTCAATATTTAAACTTTACTATATATAAAGTACTGATAAAAAAACCCACCTCAAACGTATGAAATAGGTATAAATAAAGATAATCTAAGTATCTTATAGATGGTTGACGCAGTCATAAATACCTAGTTTGAAACCTCCTTTGATATTATAAGTAATATAAGTAAAAGAGCCATTCACTACATTAACACTTATAGTAGGGTCAATGTAGTTAATTATCCAGGAAATAGGTGCCGCATGAGTTACAATCATTATTGTCTTACCAGCATATTTTTGATTTCTCACCAAATCATTTAGCCAATTGATAATTCTCGTAATTCCTAAAGCAATAGCTTGGTTTTGATTTTTATAGAAAGTTTTGCACTCTATTGAATTGAACTCGATAAGCTCTAAATCTTGAACTATAGCCACTTCTAAGAGACGACCTAAAATATTAGCAGACTGACGTATATATTTAGTATTAGAACACAATATTAAATCAACCGATCCCCTATTCTCTTTTAAATACTTTCCAAGACTAGTACTCTGTTGCTCACCAGCTTGATTTAGACTGCAGGCTTCCTGAATATTTTTTTGATGATCCGGTTGACCTTTATTTCCAAAATAAGAATTATATGGTCCGTGACGAACTAGATATAAATTTACACCATTTAATTCGTTAGTCAAAATAGTTTCTCCTAAAAAAAGCCTTACCTACTTTATATCACTTTAATACCAGCCATCTGTCAAATACGTTTTAAATTTGTTAATGAAGAATAAGTTACATTTTACTTAAATATTACGGCCTCAAGGTTCCACCCCATACGAACCAAGCTAAAAATGATTTAGCAAGCAAACTAAGTATAATATAGACTTTTTCTCCAAATAGGTAATTTTTCCATTTACCTATGCCCTTGTACTGTAAGACCATATTGATAGCAAAAAGATTGAAGAAAAAGAACAAACCAGGAAATCCAAATCGTACTGTATTTAGGGTATCTTTAAGCATTTGCGGAATATCAGGTAACTCACCAAGGCGATTAAGCGATACAAAAAAGTACGTTGCTAGGACACTATCCAAGGAGCTACACCAGCAAAGCAACCGTATACGAAAGCAGTCCAATTTGGTTTATAGTCTACATTATTTTTTTTAGCTAATTTACGTAGTGAAAAATTGTGAAGCTCCATCATAGCACCAAATAAATTCATACAAATGTTTGCAACTACAAGTAAGAATATTATTATTCCGTCATTAACATTGCAAAGTGCAGCGATTACAAATATCATCACTGAGCTAGATAGCGCATACTCATACCATCGAATGAGATTAATTTTATCATGAAGTTTTGCAATATACCATTCGTAGACTTTTGGTGTGATCGTAATAAAATGAGCTAACGCAGATAAAAATAAAAATACTGATATTGTGTAGCCAAGATTAATTTCATACCATTTTTCTCCCACTATTGATACTGATCGCGTTAATGAGCTTGGTTTTGGCAAATACAAATATACGATAAAGAGTATTTTTTTAGAAAGTATAAGCATTGCAATGCCTTGGATTAGATGGAGAGCACCCATTACGCCGTTCCATAATCTTAAATTTTGATACTGACTTTCGCTACCTGTAGACATAATAAAATGAAATAACATAGAAATACTATTTTATAGATAGTAAAATTGTCAAATCGAATTGCTAGTGACACAAAAATATTAATTAACCTTAAAATATTTACGATGTAAAATATTATATTTAATTATAATAAAAATCCCCTTAATATAAAACTAAGAGGAACAATAATACTATCTAATATCGAAAATAATTTCACCGTATTCTGGTCTAAACCAGACTTTTTTAACGTCTTGTAAACAAAAATAGCGACCATCGAGAGATTTGAAACTAACCTTACCTTTGCTAATTAAATATTCATAATAAAACAAACCTTCTCGATTATAAAAATCAATTTTCTGAGTTTCATTTTTTCGAACGCGACAATTTATTGTTGCCACTGGAAACTGATCTGTACGATAAAGTTTCGTGCTGCGTTTGAAAGTAAATTTTGGATACTCTTCAGTTTTACAATAAGGACCGTAGTTAAAAAATGATTCCATGTCATCTGAATTATTGTAATTATGATGCGCATAAACATATTTACCAGGCACAAAAACTATCAAGCTGAAAAATACACAAATAATAGATTTGATTTTCACAAATTTTTTCCAATATTCTAGACAAGAACTACCATCATAATAACAGCCATTTATGCTTTTGTCAAGGTATTTGTACTATATCAGTAAACTAAAATGATGCTTAGTAGCCATACGGTTAATTTATTTTAGTATAAAAGTCATGACTATCCTATACTAAATTGTCAGCTTGACCTAAACTATAATCCTTTTTAAGTTTTCGTAGATGCCACCACACAGAGAGAAACTCAGACTTACTTCCCATTTTTTTATACTTCAAAATATGTTTCGATACTTTGTAGAGAACGGTTTTTATATTTCTCCTGAAGCAAAATGGCTTGACAATGAGTCTTTTAGTAAGTTTGATAAGATGCTAGTTATTTCCAAAAAATCTTTTGTTGTTGAAAAATTGCAAGATATACCCTCTGGACTACTTATTCCTAAGCAGTTAGTAAAAATAATTTCTAACAGTATAAAGCAAATAAATAAACATACTGGAAAACAAAATCAAGACGAGGTGAAAACCGAATGGAACTATTTAGGTAAAAATGAAGAAAAAAAAAGGTATTTCGATTATCTCCAAGAATTTTTTTGGCAAAATCAGGATAACGCAGAGTTTTTAGAAAAAATAGATAATCAAGACTTGTTAGAAAATACCTGGAAAATAGCCAACTATTCAAATCAAATAGAAAGTACAATGAAAATAGTAGCTGATTTTATTGATCAAGAAACTGTCATTTTTATAGAAAATTTGAGCCAAATGTTAGTAGATTGGGAGCTCAATCCTTACCTTATATTTAACGATTCTGGTAATTTACAGTGGAAGATTTTGTTTGGTGAAGATTTTGTAGTAAAAGGATATATATATCGAAAAAATAATTACCTATATCAAAAAATTGAACTTCCAGACTTGACGTAAATCAATAAAAATTGTACATCTAAAACGAAATCATGAATAAAGAACTCAACCCATTACACACAGCAGTACAAATAGAAGAAAAATTAGAACAAGTTCAAAGTATTGTCGGTTATCATTTTGAGGATTCTCGCTTATTACTTGAGGCATTGGTACATCGATCTTATCTAAATGATAAAGATAAAAACCCTACAATAAAAAATCATAACGAACGACTTGAATTTCTTGGTGATGCTGTTTTGGAGCTTATTGTAACAGATTATCTGTATGAAAAAATGGGAGTTAGCGAAGGTGTTATGACATCACTTCGGTCAAGTGTTGTAAACTATAAATTACTTGGTTCTGTCGGCAATAATTTAGGTCTTGATGATCTTATATTACTCAGTAAAGGCGAGCGCGAAGAATTAGGTAAAGCAAGGCTAACTATAGTTGCAGATTGTATGGAAGCGATAATCGGTGCTATTTACAAAGATGGAGGCATTCAACCTTGTATTAATTTTATCCATCAATTTGTATTGATTCATTTACCTGATATTTTAGCAAATAAGTTATATAAAGATAGTAAGACTTTGATTCAGGAATTTTGTCAAAAGCACGTCAAGATTACTCCACACTATCGTGTGTTACACACAGAAGGAAAAGATCACGAAAAAACATTTATAATAGGCGTTTGGATAGGAGCAGAGAAACTATCGGAAGGGCAAGGGAGAAGTAAGCAAGATGCTGAAGCAGAAGCGGCAAAATATGGCTTAAAAGTACTGGAGATGCGTTATCCACTTTCAACACATGAATAAAATAGCATTATAGTTGATAGATTATTTCAACACGTCGACACCGACATATACATACTCCCATGATTCAGGTTCTGGTCCTTGATTACTTGCTCCTGGGGGATAACTAGGTATAAAACCAAATCGCTTTGAATTAAAATAATTATTTGCTGACATCCACTTATAGCCTTGTGTATCAGCAAAAAGAGTAAAGTCATTCTTTGCATTTAGATCAGTAATATCTATCGTATAACCAGTGTGGTGACGTGAATAACCAGGAATAGATGATGAACTAAGTACTTTATTTATCGCATCGTCCGCTTTTCCTGAAACTACTTCTGCATTTGTATATACCCTACCTTTATTAATATTCAGCGACTCATTTCTAAATCTAGTCTGAAAAAGACTTTTCTGATCGTTTAAAGATCTAAACCCTGATACTAAACCTATACGAATACCATCTTCTTCAGCAGATGCGATCATTTTTTCATAACCCTCTTTGGCAGCTACTTGTAGTCTATCTGTTCCTATACTAGTTAAACTTGTCTCTATCGCCAATGGTCGCTTTTTATATCCTCTTGACTCCGCAATTTCTATAATATGCTTATCTACAGCATCATCTCCAAGAACAGGAATCAGATCATTATTTGGTAAGCTAGTATTTTCAAACTTTGAATTATCGATTAAATTTTTGAATTCCTCACCAAGAAATGGTTTATATTTGTATAATTCTGGATTTTCTAATGCTTTTTTAAACCAATCGTCACTATTTTTTTCTATCAATTTTTGTTTATAAGTATAAAATAGTTCAGATAAGCTTGCATATTGACTATACTTCTCAGATTTAGCTAAATTATCATAGTTTTTTAACTGATTTTGTTCTTTTTGAGAATCAATTTCAGTAGAGATTTTAATTAAATAATTGAATTGATTTATTGTAGTAGTTACACTTTTATCTTTTTGAATCAATAAATTTTTTAGAAAGGTTAATAAATTTTGTTTATCAGTAATTGTTGTAGGATACAAATTTGGGACACCTTGCAAATCTCTTTCGAAATTTGTACCAAGACTTGCTAAATTTTGTTTTGTAGCTCGGATATCTTTATCAAGCTGAACTAATAGAGTCTGCTGATCATTTGCTTGTTTGTTTACATTCTTCTTTATGTCTTCAAATTGAGATGAAACTTTAGAATCAGCAAATATACTGTCATACCAGAATAAATTTATATCACAAGATTTGTCAACCACAAATCCTTTTGTTTTTTGCTCAGAAACATATTTTTTGCAGGCTTCTACTATCTGCTGTTTATCTTTTAACTTATTAGACGTATAAAAATATAGGCCAACAGAACTTACTGCTAAAATTAGCAATATCAATCCAATCAATCCAAAATTTATATTATTTTTACGAACATTATGAATCTTTGAAAACAACTTTTCATCTTTTGATATATTTGGTATTAGGTTATCTCTTGGCGAAGCAGGTGTAGATTTTATTACAGATGAATCAATCTCTTGTAAATTAGTGAATATAGAAGGTCGCCCACTTTCAGTAAATATATTATTATTTTTTTTTGTCTTAAACCCTCCTACTCTGTCAAATTTTACTGATTTCATATTTACCCTTACACCACTTTTTCTAAATGGCAAAAGCCAATTATTCTTCATTTTTGGTGTTGGCTGAAATTTTTCAAAAAAAGACTTAAATAGCATTGAGAATAAATATTAGTTTGTATTTATCTAACCACAAAAAATAGTAAAATGTCAAATAACTTATTTGTTCTATAACTTCGTATAATACGAAAAATATTCTTTTTTTAGACTTAATAAAATTATTTTATTATACTTAAAAAGAACCTCAAAATTTAATATTGGATTTACTTTATGTTCTAATTGAATTTAAAATATACTTTAACTATCTAATTTGAATTAATAAATTTATTAAAAATACACATAAAATTGGTTACAAAATTTAACTCGAAAGACACTAATTTAATAGTTTTTAGGAATTAACTTATAGTGTTACAGCTTGTTGAATCTTTTGACTTATATCCTGTTAAAAACCATTGTTTTCTTTGAGCTGAACTTCCATGTGTCCAGGTTTCAGGATTAACTCTACCTGTAGATGCTTTTTGTATACGATCATCACCAACTGCTCCCGCTGCGTCTATCGCTTGATCAATTTCATTTTCATTAATTATTCCTTCACTTGTTATATCTCCTGCCCATACACCTGCATAGCAATCCGCTTGCAGCTCTATTTTAATTGAATTTGCGTTATCCGATGTATCTACTTTAGAAAAAGCACCTTTAAGCTTCTGTACATGATGTCCTACTTCATGTGCCATCACATACGCTTCAGCTACGTCACCACCCTTTGCACCAAAACGAGTTGTTAGTTCCTCAAAAAATGTCTCGTCTAGGTAAATTGTTTTATCAACGGGACAGTAATGAGGACCTACTTGAGAATTTGCTCCTCCGCACTCTGAATTTGTAGCACCGCGAAATAAAACTAATTTTGGATCTATATAATTAATATTTTGTTTATCAAGTTCTTTTTTCCAAATCTCATTATTTGAACCAATAACTTTTTGAGCAAAAGCTTTATAGTTTTTAGTATCTACAAACTCACCTTGAGAAGTACTTTGTGATTGAACCAATTGATTAATAATACTTTGAATTTGGGCTGTATCACCCCCAAAAAGTAAAGCTGCACCTATAGCAATAATAGTGCCTAGCGAACCAAGTCCCGTTAATACTTGGTTGCCTCTTCTGTCTTCTACATCGCCTGAACTTTGTATTTTATCCCAATTAGCCATATACAATAAAATTGGAGAAAATTATCAAATTTGGCAAGTAAAAATGTACTAATAATATCCGAAAAGTTTAAATTTGTGTTGACAATTGATTATTAGTCACAATATTATACTCATCATTTAAAAATTATTTATGACTATTAAAAACTGGAAATTCAATATAACTGATAATGGAACGTTTGTTTGGCAGGCCATATCCAAAAATGGAGAAATTCTAGGCCAATCTTCGCAAAATTTTAAAAGTAGAAATGGTGCTCGTTACAACGCTGATCTTATGGGCAGAAGCGGAAAATATTCACAAAAATTAGAATGGAACTTAATTCAAAATAATGATATAAGTTGGTCATGGAAGGCTAATAATATTGTTAATAAAGAAAATGTTGCTGCTTCTCATAAAACTTTTGAAAATAAACTTGATGCAGTTCAAAATGCAGTCATATTTGGTTATAAAGGCGACTTAGTTAGTAATATAGAAAATATTAAACCAATTGATGATGCTCAAAAGACAGCATTTGCGTCAACAAAAAATCAAAGTACAAAAGCTACGAATCAAAATCCTCCTGTAATAAGTAAAAGTATATATGTAGAAAAGCATGAAAATTTAGATTTACTGCGGTGGCTAAAATGGTTACTTTTAATTCCACTTATTTTAGCCCTATTGTTTTGGTTGCTTCCCTTATTAGTAAAAAAGCTCAACTCACAGCAGTCTACAGATAATAAATCTACCTCATCTATATCCTCAAGTCGAACTCAAGGTATAATTGGGAGTTTGCAAAAATTAAGCTTTGATAAACTTCAAACTAATCTTGAAAAATCAAAAATACTAGATTCTATAGATAAATCTACACCTCTTACTCTATTAGCCCCAACTAATAGTGCCTTTGAGTCATTACCACCCGAAACTTTAGCCAGTTTAGAGAAACCTGAAAATATAGAACAAATGCAAAACCTACTTAAAAATCATTTTTTTAGTGGTAACCTAGATCTTTCATCGCTTAGAGACGGATCAACTATAAAAAGTTTAGCTGGAGCAGATTTACCTGTAAAATTTATAGGTGAAAAATTATTTATAGGTAACGTTGAGGTTGATAAAACTATTGATGAAAACTCAAACGGGTTTTCAGTTTATGCGATAAATAAGATACTCACAACAACGGATGTTAAAGCAAATATTTTATTAGACTCAATCACGCCACCAACAGTATCTACATCTAGTGGATCTAAAGACAATTCAGGGGCAGAAAATAAAAGTGAACCAACTTATAGAAATGGAGGTAATCTAGATATACTAAATAAGGATGGCGGATTTACATTATTCCTTGCTACTATAAACGCTTCAGGCCTTAAAGATTCACTGGAAACTGATGGTCCAACTACCCTTTTTGCACCAACAGACGACGCCATGAAATCGATTCAGCCATCCATTGATGAGCTACTTAAACCAGAAAACAGAGATAGGCTTCAATCTTTTATAAAAGATCATACAGTTTCCAGTAAAATTACTTTTCAACACTTTATAAACTCAACTGTAGTAACAACTTTAAGTAATCAGCCTATAACTTTAAATACCAATACAAAAGGTGGTTATGCACAAGCAATAAGCTCTAAAAATGCTTCTTTAGCACCTATAGACGATATTTTGACTAATAACGGTGTGTTACAGGTACTTACTAGTAATCCGATTTAAACTAAATAAAATTAAGATTCAAGTAATTTTATAATATCTTTTTCAAGATCCTTTGGTTCGGTAGTTGGTGCATATCTCTTATATGGAATACCTTTCTTATTTATTAAAAACTTACCAAAATTCCATTTGATATCTTTACTTCCTAATAGTCCTGGTAAAGAATCTTTGAGAAATACAAAAATAGGATCAGTATTTAATCCATTGACATCGATCTTTTGAGTCATTAAAAATGTGACTCCATAATTAACTAAACAATTTTCACTAATTTCATTAGAATCTCCTGGTTCTTGACCTCCAAATTGATTACATGGAAAACCAATTACAACCAAACCTTGATTACTATAAGTTTCATGAAGTTTTTGAAGCCCTGTATATTGTGGAGTAAGGCCGCATTGACTCGCAGTATTAACTACAAGAATAACATTATCTTTAAAATCAATAAAATTTATAGGCTTTCCTATAAGTGAAGTAGTGATAAATTCGTAGATATTTTGAGACATAATAATATTTATTTTTATACAAATATATTTACTATAATTGAGTAATTTGTAAAGGTAATTTTGATAAAATCAATAATATTATTATTTGTATTATAATAATATACTTTCAGACTGCAGTACTATTTCTTGATTTACTTTTTTTAGTTTTTTTGGTTTAATTAGTTTTTTGCGAGAACCATGCTTTATAAAAGTAGCTTTTGCATTGTCTTTATTAGCAATTTTTCTAATATTATAAACTTTTGCTTTATTTATTTTGCTTGTTGTTTTATAGTCGACTATAGGCACTGGATAAATATCACTTGATTGTTTGGATAAATCACTTTTTAAGTAATCAAGAATATATATATTGTCTATATTAGCAAGTTCAGGTATCCACTTCTTTACAAAAACACACTCAGGATCTTGATCTAAAAGTTGTTTAGACGGCGAGTATACTCTGATCGTATTGATTCCTGTGACACCCGACTGCATCTGTACCTGACTCCAGTGTATTCCTGGTTCGTAATCCAAAAAAAGTGTTGCCAAAAATTTTCCTACTTCACGCCAATTAAGATCGAGTCCAAAGACAGCATAGCTTATCAGCAAGGCTCGCATACGAAAATTTATAAAGCCTGTAACAGTTAAGCAACGGATACAAGCATCGATAAGTGGTTCGCCAGTGCGGCCTTTTTTAAAAGCTTCGAATAGGTCTTCAGCAGCAGCATATACAATATTATTAAAATCGGGGTTGATTGCAATCTGAGGCATATTAGCAGAAGTCTCAATTCGTTGGATAAAATGCTCTCGCCAGAAAAGACGTTTCATGGATCCTAGAATTCCTGCACGGATTTTATTATCTTTACTTGCTCTAATTTGCGCCCAGTAGCTCTGGTGAACAAATCTACAAGAAATCGATCCAAAAGCTAAAAACTGTGATAATCTAGATCCATTATCGATGGCCGTATTCGGGCTACTAATTCCTCCACGATAGCCACTCGCTCTTTTACTAATAAAATCTTGAAGAGTTGATAATGCAGATTTTTCTGAAGCAGATCTCAGATTATATTTAGAACCAATATTGTTTTCTAGATTGTTAAACTCCACCTCAACTATTTTATTTTTGGCTATTAGAGACTTCCAAAAGTTTCTATCTATTACTAACTGTGAATTTTTATCAAACTTAGGAATAGAAATGATATTCGAATTCAGATACTTTTTGACCATAGCATCTCTTGTATTCCTAGACTGCAAATTTCTAATCACCCCACTTGGCTGAATCTCAATCCATTTGATTCCATTTTGTCGGCAAAAATCAGCCACTTTTTTGTCTCTAACATATGTGCCGTGTGTACCGTGTTCTTGGTGACTAACTAAATATGTTATTTTTTTTTCTTTTAATATATTTTGAAGGTAGTTCAAAACTGGTTCGTAAAATAATCCAGCAATAAGACCAAAATAATTGTAATTTTTATATAACGGGAGTATTGCAGAGGCCATCCCAAACTGCCAAAAAGTACCAAATTCATAACTTGTTTGTGCGTCTATTACCAAATCTGATTCAATACCCATGATAGGTAAAAGCTCCAAGTTTTCAAGACTACACAAATCTAGTGCCTTTTGCAAAGCAGGATTGTCAAACAATCTAAAATCTTTTTTATGCCAGTAAATTACCATCCTAATACTAAATTAGTTTTATTTTAGAAATTATAGTATTATTCTATTGTTATAATGAACATAAATAATACTATAAAATAAAAAAATCTACCTAAAAATATTAGTTTTATCAAAATACTTTCCAGCGAAATTTCTAGTAAATCTTAATTAGCAATATGACTCCAACTTACGTCATAAAGTATAATATCATTTACATTGTTATACTTCACTATTTCAGATGGTTCAAACCAAATACCAATTTCAGTCTTCGCATTTTCTGGAGTATCACTACAGTGCATAAGGTTTCGAACAGCACGTCTATCAATGTTAGATATTTTGTATGAATCAGTAGTATAATCACCTCGAATAGTCCCTACGTCAGAGCTTTTTGGCTCAGTAGAACCAACCAGCTTGACAACTACATCCACTGCTTCATTTCCTTCCAAAACAAGAGCCATAACTGGTCCAGCAGTCATAAACTCAATCAAAGATTTGATAATATCTTTTCCGTAATCGATAGCTGGTTTAGTAATTTCGATACCTTTTTCTTGCAAATTGTTTATCGTATTTTGACCTTTCTGAGTATACCATTCGTCGCTTTTGTTGTAGTGCACCCAAAGCTTTGCTTCTTCGGGAATCATAAATTTTGAAGCAACAACTTTGAGTCCAGCATTTTCAAATTTTTGGATAAAAGTTCCAGTGAGTGATCGTTGTATAGCATCAGGCTTTATAAAAACAAAAGTTTGTTGATTTTGGGTACGTGGATATGTTGACATAGATTATGGTTGATTATTATTGTGATTCAAGTGTATACTAATTAGTATTTTTTTGTCAATTATATAGGTTTTGTAGCTATTGAAACAATTAAAACTAGACTTGTTAAATAAATTTAAAATCGAAATAATTGACATATTGTATATTACAATAAATTATAGGACTATGAAAGTCATCACATGTGTAACAAATCTCACTCAGGTAGGCTATAAACACGCGCTTCAGGCATCCTGTAAATACTATAATTTGGAACTAATAACTTTAGAAAGTCAAAACTGGAAGTCGTTTAGAGATAGAAATAAAGTTTACCAAAAATATTTGTCTACCCTAGACGCTGACGAAATTGTATTTTTTACTGATGGATATGATGTAGTTTTTGTATCAGGTGAAAATGAAATACTTGAAAAATATAAAAGAATATCTCCAGAAGGTACGATTTTAATGTCTGCAGATCGATTTTGCGCCCCAGATCCTACTAAATCCCACTTTTTCAAAACCACTTCTCACGGATATAATTTTTTGTGTGCTGGCGGTTTCATGGGTAATGCTGGCAATATCATTACAACAATTGATGCTCTGTTTAAAACGGAACAAGACGATAACTCCACAGAAAACAAACACTACTTTTGGTGTGATCAGTACATGTGGACAAAAGCACTAATAGATAAAAAAATAAACATCGTATTAGATCACAACTGTGAAATATTTCAAACTTTTACATCTCAAAAATCGATAGAAAATTTGTACAATTTTGTAAACAATGAACAACCGCTATCAGAAGATGAGGATCTGTATTTGAGGAGTTCGATTACCAAAACCATTGAAGCTATTTTGGATGAAGTCGAGATAACAGATAATCAAAGAATTTTTAATAAATCCACCAAAACTTATCCAGTACAAATTCACTACAATACCAAAATAAATAAGTTAGTTATGTTCATGGAGCCTTTTATAAGCTTAATAAATAACGTAAACTAGCTAAAGTTTTTAAATTTTATGTTTATCAACATTGTCACACCTACCTTTGATACATATTTAGATTTGCTTGACACCGCAAATTCAATCATTGAAATAAAAAAAGTTCGACAGGATTTGTCCATCTGCTGGATTATCATAGATAATATGTCTACTGATCATACTCAAGATATTTTGCACACAGACAAATACAAAAAAATTGTAGATATTATGGTTGTCGAGCAAGACAATGGCATATATGATGCTATGAACAAAGGTCTAAATTTGTGCAGAAATGGTCATGTTCTATTTTTAGGGGTAGGAGATAAAATAATCCAGCTACCAAAAGAAATAGATCATGATACTGTATACTACGGCACTACAATAGTAGACAATTCGAGGTATTATAAAAGTACTATACATAATTATATTTTTAATAAATTCAATACCCTTCACCATCAAAGTATGCTCACACCAATAAAGTTTCATAGTAAATTTAGTCTGGAATACAGTACTTGTAGCGACTATGCCCATAATTTAGAAATGCTGATTACTGGTAGAAGATTCCAGTTTGACGAAAACCTATTGGCGTACCATAAACCAGGCGGAAGGTCTAGTAATTTAGACCAGGTTAAAGAAGAATGTAAAACTATCCAAAAAAAGTTTTTAGATATGATTAAGTCAGAGTTGTAGTGCAACAATAAATCTTTGCTATCATATAATACAAATTATTTCTTAAATACTACAAATCTAATACATAAAATCAACCAAGATACTAATGAGTAATAGCAACCCACACTGATAAACTAAAAAAGTAACAATGTAGTGACTAACTTCATATAAAAAAATTCCCTATTTTATGCAGCATTGTTCATAAAAAGGGAAAGAAATAAGATACCACGGGTAGCAAGAGTCTACAACAAATCAATGCTGAATTATAGGAAGCACTACATAGACATAAGTATCTAACAAAATAAGTGTTATTTGTCAAGATTTAGATTTTAGAAGAATTGATTTTGATTTTTGTTAATTTTATTTTTTTCGCTGAGTAGGTATGTGGCAGTATTTGAAATTTCTAAAGTTTTTTGACTACTTTTGTAGGCTGCATTTTCTTTATATTTCAAGTAAATAAACAAAACTACTTGCAATAAGATAAATATAATTACTATTATTAAAGGATATATTCTAAATGGTTGCGTACTATATTTGAGCTGTAGCAAATCGTTTGATCCTGAAGAGTTAAGAAAAGTGTTATAGATCTGACCTCCT
>JACMQI010000023.1 GCA_014377045.1 candidate division SR1 bacterium | reverse complement strand
ACTACATTTAAACTATTTAAAAGTAAAACAAATATTTTTATGGATAATATTTTTATTAACATTATATTATTATAAACTTGGTTATTTTGCAAAAATTTCTTTTTATAAGGAATATCAACCTTTTTCTTCGATAGTATTTTATAGTTTTATTTTGATAATCTTAGCAAGCTTAACAATTAGTAATGAAAAATTTTATGTTAAATTATTAACTACTGTTATTTTATTTGTTTCATTGATTCAATTAATAACACCTTATTATATATCATTCATTCAAACTAAATCTAACTATTATGTTTTAGAAAATGGCCTTAATTGTAAATTAATAAGAAAGTACAATAATAAAGCCATATGTAAAATAGAGAAAGATTTATTTTTAAAAGAATCAGTTAGAATATTAGATTTAAGTAAAAATGAATATCAGATAGAATATTATAAAAAAAATGCCACTCTTGTATTTTTTGATAGGATTAATAAGTTAAGAAAACAGAAGAATTTAACTGAAATTAAGTTTAATGAATATTTAAATGAGCAGGTTACAGATATGTATAGAAAGCCCTGTTTACTAAAAGACACATCAAGCAGTTTAGAAAAAATTAAAGATTCCCCAAATTCTTTAATTTTTATTAGTGTAAATTTGTCTGAATTAGATATACGATTTGATGATCTTGATTCTTATATTGAGGCTAGAGGGATTATAACCGAAAAAGTTAATTCATATATAAAATATAAAACTATAGATAAAACAACTATATATATATTTTTAGAAAATCTAAATCTTGAAAATGAAAAAGAATTTGTTAGTTATCATAATAGTGAACACTATAAAAATAAAACTTGTGATTAGAGAAATCAAAGAAGTTTAAAGATAATAGCTTGGGTTAGAATTAAAAAGCTAACTTATTTGACAAGAATAGTAAATTTCCTTAAAATCATTTTAGTGCCGAATTAGCTCATCTGGTAGAGCAACAGTTTTGTAAACTGTGGGTGGTCAGTTCGAGTCTGACATTCGGCTCCATCAAGATATTTTACCTAATTAGGTAATATTTTTTTGTCCAAAACCTAGCTCTTATCCACTTATTGACAAAAACTAATACTTATTACACTATTTTACTATGAATATATCTACTTTAGCAAAAATACTAGGAGTATCAATATCAGATTTACGAGCAAAAGCCAGTGAAAATAAAATCTACGGATTTGGTACTCGAAACACGCGTATTCCCTACAACGCAGCAGTCGAAATAACTAAACTTATTAGACCAGACAAATCGCAAACCCTTCAAAACGATGACAAGGTTTATATCCCTCAGCTCATTTCAGCAGGAGATTTAGCAGAAGCAATCAGTCGCCCGCCTGGATTAGTCGTAAAAACCTTGGTCATGAATGGTGTAATGGCGACATTAAACGAGAAGATAGACTATGATACCGCTTCACTTGTAGCATCAGAACTAAATGTAGAAATATTTCCTGACACTTTAGAGTATGATAGCATAGACTCATCAAGCAGTGAAATGACAGTTGAAGAAAAGCAAGAAATGGGAGAAAAAGTACTCGTAAATAGAAACCCAGTTGTTACAGTGATGGGACATGTAGATCATGGTAAAACCACACTACTCGACACCATTCGAAGCACAAACGTTGTAGCGGGAGAAGCGGGAGCTATCACGCAGCATATTTCAAGCTACCAGATCGAATATAACGATCATAAAATTACCTTTATTGACACGCCTGGACACGAAGCATTTACTGCGATGCGTGCGCGAGGTAGCAAAATTGCTGACTTTATCATATTAGTTGTTTCTGCTGTAGAAGGACCAAAACCACAAACGGTAGAAGTCATAGAAAGAGCCAAAATTACCAAGACTCCTGTTATTGTAGCTATAAACAAAATCGATTTACCAAATAGTGATATTGAAAAAACCAAAGCTGACGTATCTGCCTTTGGACTTGTACCTGAAGATTGGGGTGGTGATACACCGTATATACCTATCTCTGCTAAAAATAATGAAAATATTGATAAACTCCTCGAAACACTTTTACTCCACGCAGAAGTTGCTGAGCTCAAAGGACAGGTAGACTGCCCTGCGCAGGCCGTGGTCGTAGAGTCACATTTAGATCCAAAACTAGGTATTTCCACCACTGCCCTCGTCACTCGAGACAGTATCAAAGTTGGTGATTTCTTACAATGTGGAGAACTAATCGGTAAAATTAAGCGTTTAGAAAATAGTGACGGTAAGGAAAAAGGCAAAGCTATCATTTCAGAACCCATTGTACTACTAGGACTTCCAGATGTAGTAGAGGTTGGTGAAATTATCAATATTTTTGCTACCCAAAAAGAGTCACAAATAGCTGCAGATTCAGTCAAATTCAGAAAATCTAAGAAACGTTTTACCAATCAAGTTAAGGACACCAAGAGCCACGACGGTACTATAAATTTGATCCTTAAGGCTGACGTGTATGGATCTCTCGAAGCACTGAAAGAAAGTATCTTAAAAATTCCACAAGAAAAAGTAAATATCGTCATAAAAGACGAATCTGTAGGACCACTCACTACAAATGACATAGATTTTGCTAAAACTACAAACTCTTCTATCCTCGCTTTCAATGCTACAGTAGGTAATAGTATAGTAGAAATCATCAAATCGAATAAAATCAATATCGTTGAAAGTACTATCATTTACGAATTATTACAATGGGTAGAAGAAGAAATACTTAAAAATACTAAACATGAAATCAAAATTACTACTCTTGGAAAAGCGGAAGTTTTGGCACTATTCAAATCTGAAAAATCTAGTATCCAAGTATTTGGTGCAGAAGTAAAAGATGGTAAAATTATAGCTACTAAACCGCTAAGATTAGTACGCGGAGGCGAAGAAGTTGGTAGACTCGAGATAGTTGAATTACAGCGCAACAAAGCTAAAACAAATGAAGTAAATATCAGTCAGCAGTTTGGACTTTCTGTAACAGGAAAAGGTAAAATCCAAGTTGGAGATACTATAGAGTCGATAGACGAAACTGTTGTACGTTAACCTATTTATAGTATGGAATTGAGAGAAATAAAAGGTATTGTATTACGTACATTTAGCGACGAGTTATTTAAGTTTACTTATATCAAATTTCTTACAAATTCTACTCTTGAAAATATCAAAATCCCCTTACAAATAGATAGTTTTAAGCTCAACCATGTGCTGAACCCAAACTTTTTACTTGAAATAGAAATCATCAGAACGCGTAAAAACTGGATTCTTAAAAATGTCTTAGAATATAAGCGTATTTGTGATCCCAAGCGGTATATTGATTTCATTAAACAGTCAGAGGTGGCAAAACTGACTCTTGCAAATATTCAAGAAGAGCAAGAAGTAGGTATCCTAGATTTTGTAATAGATTCCATAAAAAATATAGAGAATTTAGATTTAAAAGAGTATGAAAAAAAGCTACTTAGTCGACTTGGATTTTAGTTGTTAATCTTAGAATATAAAATATGTTTGAAATCAAGCATTAAAATTTAAATATATGTTATAAACTATGAAAATGAGTATCTTGCATTTTTTCAATAGTGGATTTTTTACTTAAACCATTATTTCCAAATATTTTTGCATGATGTTATTTAATTGATTTATCCCTATTGACTAAATATTATAGATGGTCTTTTATTCTATTCATTAGATTTTGTTTTCAAATACTTAAATGAAGTTACTATAAATGCCAAGAATATGGAAAATAGCCCGCACAAAAATAGTCTCCAGGAAACATTAAAAGTGATTCGATTCAAAACACATACTATCTTAAAGCAATCTTGGCCGATCGAATGGAGAAATTTTCAAAATTCTGAGCTTATAATTAAGGCCTTAGCAGCCGCACCAATAGCTGCAAAAGTAGTTACTATAGGATCAATAATAGGTATACTGTCTTCTTTTTCTCTGCTTTTTTATGGTTTTTATCTTATCTCTACAAAAGAAGTACCTGATCAAGGTGGAGAAATTCGCGAAGCTGTGATAGATAGTACAATGTCGCTATTTAACCCTACAACTTCATATATTAGCGATGCAGAACAACGTGTTAATAGTCTCCTGTATTTACCTCTTTACGCTGTATCTTATCCTGATTATCTTTATGACGCAAAAGCGAATCCAATCATAGAACCAAAACTTCTTTCCAATTTACCGGAATGGCAAAATAGTAATGATAAGCCAACTGAAAACTTCAAAAAACTTAAATTTACACTCAGAAAAGATATTAAGTGGTCAAATGATAAACCGATAACGATGAGTGACATTCAATACACATTTGATTTGCTTAAACCTACCGATTCTAATCCTGGTGGAAACCCCCAATTTAAAGACTCTTTCAGGCAAGTTAGTTTCAACGTACTAAATGATTATCAATTTGAGCTTACAAGCACATCACCTAACCCACAACTGCTCTACAATGCTAATTTTTCTCCTATTTCAAAGGAATACTTTAGCGGATTAAATATTGAACGATTAAATAATGACATTAGAAGTGTAAAACCACTTGTTACATCTGGGTATTTTACTTTCAATGATGGAAATATACAAGATCCAGATAGTATCAAAAATCAAATGATAGAAAATCCAGTTAAAGATAGTGCCAATAATTTTATCAAGACGGCGATCTTAAATCGTAATCCAGTACAAAATATAAGCAAGCCAATATACATAGATAAATACATTATTAAAACATATTATTCCCTCGAAGATACTGGTACAAACCCAGGTGGGTCTCTTGAAAAAGCTGCAAAAGAAGGAAAAATAGATATTTTATCTAGGTCAATCTTGCCTTCATCAGCAATAAGTTCGGAAAATATGAAAGCAAAAATTGGACTCAATCAAACCATAGTGCCTTCAAATACATTTTATAATATATATTTGAATATAAAGAAAGATCAATATTTTATCAACCAATCTCTTCGAAAATATGTAATATGTGAGTTTGCTAGATTCAACTTAAACGCACCATTTACTAACAGTATAGAAAATTTATCAAAAAATAAAAGATTTTTGCCTATTCAATTTCAACAATCAGATATTTCAGATTGTCCAGATGATACTAGTAGCATACTTGATACAAGATTCTATAGTTTAACAACTTTAGATAATAAAAAAACTATAAGTTTATATGGTGATCCTATCTCTTTATCCCTTGCTGGTGTTGAGGAAAGTGAACCAATTTTAGATCAGGTTAAAAACTTTTTTGAAAGCATAGGGTTTCAGATTTCTGACGTTATAAAAGACCCTACAAAACTAGAAGAATCCATAAAAAGTAAAAGCTACAATGCTATTTTCTTGCCTATTACATTTACCAGTAAAGACCCCTATTCTATTTATGGAACAAATGCTCAAAATTTAAATAATATTGGTCAAAATAACAAAGTAATAAGTTACGAAGTGGAAAGTAATTTAAAAAAATATGTTGCATCTAATTTTACGGACGATTCTGTCAAAAACAAGCTTTCCGACTTTTTTAAGAAAGAATACATATCAATAAATTTGTTTAGAGGTAAATATGAGGTAAATTATTCGGAAAGAATTAAAAAAATTGATCCTAATTTAGTTAAAAATATACCAATTGTAGTTACCCTTCCATCTGATATAAATATAGATTTTTCTCAAATTAGTTTTAAAACCAAGCGTGTAAGAAAGTAATTTAGTGACAAATATTAATTGACAGTGACGCAGATATTATTTAGATTTGTGCCAGTATGCAGGAAAACATAATTTTTAGTTATATAGGATGTTCAAAAGAAGATTTTTTAAAAGAAGTTAGTTACGACGAGACTATCTTTAGAGATAAGCTATCTGCGCTCTATAAATTACATATTCAAATCGATCGAATCGAGATTACTGTACACTATTCTAAGGGAGAGTCAGATCAACCATATTCTGTAACTATCGATGTGGTTGCTCCAGCAGTAAATGAAAATAAAGCAGTAGCACATGGTAAAGATGTGGCAGGTACGACACGGACCGCTATTGATAAAGTCACTCAATTACTTCACAAGCACAAAGATAAACAGAGTCATTAAGACAATAGATTTGATCCACTTTATAATTCGCTTTAATATATTTAATAGCTTTAATAATTATCTGCTCCCAGTACTTTATATTGATATTAAAGAATCCAAATGCTGAATATTGAATTAATGAGCCTAAAACCCAAGCGTTCTCCAATTTCATATTTTTCAAATATTTTGGAAAGTCATTGTTATTTAGTGCATGCCAAACATTTTTTTATATTTAATTGATGACGGTTTGGTAATAATTTTCTATGCCGATCTATTTTAAAATTAATTGAATTTGCTCTGGTGGAAAACTAATTTCTTCATATGTTTTCTTCAAAAACCCTACAATCCCATTTGCACTTAAATTCGATTCAATAAAATATCTGGAAACAAACTCTACAGGACTATTCATGGGTTTAATAGGTTTAAAATACCATTGATACTCTATTTTGTCTGCCAATGAGATAAATTCTGTAGGTGAATAATTAAATAAATATTTACAACTTTCTTTCAAAAATTCTTTCCACGAGTTAATCTCAAGTCGAGAATCTGTATTACCAAGTATTAAATATTTTGGTTTTTTTCCTGAAAAATCATCGTCATCGGATAAATCAAATACCTGCTCTTCTTTAGCCATTTTTGAAAAAGAAGTTTTTGGGTATTTCCAAATCTCAAGTGCCCCTTTAGCAAGGATTTTAGCTCTGTGTAAAATCTGTATCTCTCCCCAATCTTCGCCTTCTTCAATTTTATAATTAAGCTTTAACTTACTTGTTTGAAAATCGATTTTTAATTTTTTATCATAATCGTTATTGGATAACTTGCTGTTCTGAGGTGTCAATGTAAGATTGCCAAGTGTATGCAAATACTTACTTTGAATTTCTTCAGAATTGTCACCAATCCTTGCTTTCCATTTTATATCTAAAGTTTGCGGCATAATATGCTCAACTGTTAAATTACTCAAATCAACTTTGTAGGCTGAATTGTAATTTTCCAAAGAAGCTAATAAAAAGGTACGGTTCTTGGATTGTAGTCTATACACTTCTTTATAGATTAAAACACTTTCAAATTCTTCATCGTTTGGGATTGACTGAGATAGAGTCTTTTCCAAAATTATATATTTCAAAATTTCAAAGTAGTCCCTTGCCCAATCTGGTTCTTTTTTAATATCTCTAGCTAAAGTAATAAATAATTTATTTAAATCTTGTGTCGTGTTATTCACAAGAATTTTTCTAAAGGCATATGATTCAATTATTTCTAATATCTCAACAACTACTGCAGTAGAAAATATATTTTCTTTCAAATCGGAAAACACATCTAGTAAATATGGGTAACATACTGTAAATTCAAGCTTTCTTAATCTTTCTAATCTTAAATTGACGCCGTCTTCAGAGTAGTTTTGATATTGTATAAGATAACTATAAAAGATAGAATATTTTACTAAGTCTTTTAATATCTGCTCTTTGTCATTATTATACTTTGTTTTTACGAATTCCTTAAATTTTGTATATATATCCTCCCTTTTTACTGATAACTTAAGTTTATAATTAAGATAATAACGAATAAACTCTGCAACTTCATCACAATTATGCTCTATTGTTAACCAGTATTTTGTATAAAAGACTTCTTGATTTTCGTATTCAAGATCCATCAGGATATAATTACGAATTAAGTCTGCAGGTGTTAAATCTACCCCTGTGGAGTTTAAACTTTCAAAAATTAATTGCGGATCATCAACGCCTCTTGTAAGATTTATTAATACAATATTTAGCTTACGAAAAGCATCAAAAATTTGTTGTGGTGTAAGCCTATTTTGATATATTTTGTCATAAAAAAACTTATAATTTGAGTAGATATTGGACCCAGTTTGTTCAATTTCATTCTTCTCAAAAAGATCCTCAAATCTTTGTTTATCCTGTTTATTTGGTTTAAGTCTAATTCTTTTACTTTGATCAGGTGAATATTTGTTAATTAGAAAATCGCTAATCATATTCATCAAATTTTCTTCATCTAATAATTTATTTTTTAATTTCAAAACATTTCTTAAAGCTAACAGAAGTAAGGAGATGGTTGTAAGTCGTTGTTGACCATCAATAACAGAATAATCTTGGAAACCTTTTTCGATTGTAACTAGCGTTCCTAAAAAATGATTCGATCTTTTATTTTCCACTAAATCACAAATGTCATCCCACAATTTTTGGCAATTTGCATGCTTCCAAGCATAATCACGTTGATACACAGGAATAATGAAAGTTTTATCCGATCCTTCTAGAAACTAGTAAAATGGTTTTTGTTGTACATTCATATTTTAATTTATTAATAATACTTATTTATTTTGAATTAATATTTATCTGATTGTGATTGACATATATACAAAAGGTTTTATACCTTAAAATCATTTTTCCACGCTTACAGCTATAGTTACACTTCCCATCTTTGAGATACATATCCATAACTTAGATTTGCTTCGTTAATATTCCTTTCATTTATTGATAAGGGCCATATGCATCTCTTCACTAGCTATATCGTATTTATAATGCTGAGCTGGTACTGTGATTGTTGTTAGATCAGGATTGGTTTGTACTGCCCCATAATTTATGTTGTAGCCGATCAATATATCATAATTTCGCTCGTTCATGCTCTCGGGATTGGAATAATTGAAATATACACTGGACAGTGTCACTTGCTTTTCCAATAATAGTTTTAGAAATATCTTTTTCACACCATTTTTTCCAAACAGCTATGATATCAGTTCATGATTGAAAATCTTTGTTTGTAGTACTTGCTTTGTAGCCTGTAACATCAAATGCGTCATGATAATAGTCCTGCATAATACACAAACAATTGATATTTTAGATTAAGTTATCAAGCAAGATTTTTTCCTTATATATGGTCATTAAAGTCTATCATCAAATTTGTTTATAGTTATCTGATAAACTATGGGTTGAGCTTGTAGTTCCACTCTAAGCACTGAAAAAGTATCTACTAAAAAATTTGACTATAGTATAAAAAATAGTTATGTATAGGATATACCCCTTCTATGTCCGCTTACTCGTATCAATCGCACAATCAACGAAAAACTATAGCTTTACTATTTCTATTTGTAGGATTAGTTAGTGCCATTTTCTACGGATTTTCTACTTATTATAATCAGCCGTTTTTCGCAATTTTAGGATTAGTTATATCTATTGGTCAAGCTTTAGTTGCTTATTATGCAGGAGGTTCATTAGCAATTATGTCTGCTGGTGGGCAAGAAATATCTGAACAAGAAGCACCGCAAATCCACATAATGGTAGAAAATTTGAGCAAAATTGCTGGAATACCAAAACCAAAAATATTTATATCTCCTGACCTCTCTCCAAATGCATTTGCTTGTGGTAGAGACCCTGAACATGCCAATATTTGTCTAAATCAAGGTATTTTGAAATTACTTAATAAAAATGAACTTGAAGGAGTGATCGCACATGAGCTATCTCATGTCAAAAATCGTGATATACTTGTGATGACTGTGACAATGGTATTAGCTAGTGTAATTAGCTTTATTAGTGACTTCGCCTTTCGTGCAATGTGGTGGGGCAGAGGCGATGATGACAGTGACAATAAAAGTCCTATTGTAATGGTAGTATATATTATTGCATTAGTCTTAGCACCATTTGTTGCTTTGTTGATTCAGCTTGCTATTTCTAGGTCACGGGAGAGCCTGGCAGATGCTTCTGCAGTAGTTATGACTCGTTATCCAAAAGGACTCATGGACGCCCTCACAAAGCTATACGAAAGTCCAGTACCTACAGATCACTACTCTACAGCTACTAGCCATTTTTTCATATCTCCACCTAAAAAGACATGGGGGGAGAAAACTAGTGGACTATTTAGCACCCATCCACCACTCGAAGAAAGAATCGAGGCTTTAAAAAAATTAAGTTAAATTTAAAGTATTTAATTTATAGCTTCTTTCAATAGCTTAACTTATTCAATAAATAATACAAATTCTTTGTTATATTCAATATCTGAGACATCTTTAGCATCAAGCACTATTTCATCTTCAGATAGAAAAATTATAGTTTTGTGTAGATATTTATTTTATCTCCAATTTCAAAATTCTGGACATCTCTTAGTGTTGAAAAATTTCTAACCACTAAGACTTGCCCTAACATTGTAAAATTTCATATATAAAATAAAACTTCTTAAATAGCCTCA
Source organism: candidate division SR1 bacterium (assembly GCA_014377045.1). Classification (GTDB taxonomy): domain Bacteria; phylum Patescibacteriota; class JACMRA01; order JACMRA01; family JACMRA01; genus JACMQI01. Next base: position 30,248 of record JACMQI010000023.1, on the reverse strand, counting down.
TCGTATTTATTACTTTCTATTTTTTGAGTTTTTTTAATAATCGCTGCAATTACTTTAATTTTACTTTGATTTTGGGCTTCAGTTAAGTTTGAAAATTTTTGTTCTTTTATTTCTATATTAGTAATTTAATATAAATTAATTATATCATATAGAAACAGTTTTATAAAATCTACTACTTATAATTAAGTAAGTTATCTAATTTTATGCTTCTCTAACCAATTGTAACTAAACAAATTAGCATGTGTGTAAAGAATTGAATCCATTTTTATTTTAAAAAAAATTATGCTTAGCTCAATAATATCCCTTATATTTTTGAAACTTTACGAGGGTATATAAAGCGCTATAGTACGCAGTACAACAAAAGATACTATAAAAAACACTGTAAGCGTTACTACTGACTTTTCTAAACCTCTTCTTGTAAGATAAACTTGGTCTCCGCCCCCAAACGCGCTAGATAGCCCTGCACCGCGATTCTGCATCAAAATAAGAATAACTGCCATGGTTAATGAAAACGTTTGAGCAAGTAATAACCAATCGGTTGTATTTAGATTCATAATGGTATAAAATTTTATTTTTTAAATTCAGTATAATTATTTAAGTATTTTGCAATCTCAGATTTTGCTGTAGCAGCATCAAAAAATCCTTCAATTACAGATACTTTATTTTGGAGTCGCTTGTAATTAGCAAAAAAATCTTCTATTTCTTTTAGCTTGTGTGCGGGTAATTGTGAAATATCAGAAATATCAGAAAACCTAGGATCATCTACAGGAACTGCTATAACACAGTTATCTATATCTCCACTATCGACTTTTTTGATCATACCTATAGCCTTTGCACGTAAAACAGTAGCTGGTGGCACAGGGTTTGTAAGTAAGACTGCAACATCAAGAGCATCTCCATCTTCAGCCTTAGTAGAAGGAATGAAGCCATAATTGAATGGATAGAATTCACTTGAATATAATACCCTGTCAAGAAATAAGGCACCTGTTTCAGGATCTAATTCATATTTATTTTGACTTCCATACGGAATTTCAATTACCACTTTGAACTCATCAATTGTTCCAGAAGCTAGAAAATAAAGATTTTTAGAATTCATATTAATTCTTTTATTTTATAGACTAAATAAAAAACTGTCAAGTTCTTTGACTTTAAAATAAGTTTTAATGTATCTTTTTTTCCAAATTGCTAACATGAGATTGTATAATATCAATAATTGTTAGAGTATTTGATTTTGAAACCATAGCAAAACTGAGTAAACTGTGAAAACGTATCTTAAAATATGATGTTGCCCAATAACCGATCAGTCTTTTTGAACTTACAAAATAGATCAGTTTTAAAAATTCGCTTTGTTTTTTATTTGAAATCAAAAGGACTTTAATTTTAGGTCCATATTGACCAACTGCTTTATATTCGCTCAATCCTACACCTATGGAATCTAAAAAGTATTCCATTTCAAACGATATGATTTTTCCTATATGTTCTTGTTGAGGCTTATAGGTAATAAAATTTACTGTATTTAGCATTAATTGGGAAGTAAGAGTTTTGTACTTTATCTTGTGTAATTTTTCGACTAAGTTTATAAATGATTCGATCTTTGCTCTAACTATTTTTTTTGATTCATTTTTATTTGTGCACGATCCAAAAGCATAAATATTTTTTATGTTTGTTTTGTTATCTGAACTTATGTTGATCCCATTATAGGTAGATTTCAGGCCAATACTTTTGCCGTTTATTTCCTCTAAATCAAATCTTTCTTTAGTATGAAGATAAATATCAGACGTTTTAAAAATATCCTGGTTTTGCGAATAAAGCAGTATCTCACCATTGTTTTCTTCAATACTTTTAATTTGAGTATCAAAATGTATATCTACGTAACTAAAAATCAGTTTATTAACCAAAAAACTTGCCATAGTTCTATCTATCAACGGTAAAACTTGGGATTTTAATTTTTCCTCAAAAATACTTACCTTTACACCTAGATGAGAATAAAAAGAGGCTACTTCGATAGACTCAAGTGTTAATCCTATTATACCCAAATGAAGAGGTATGTGTCCAAGGTGAAAGATATTATACTTGGTCAAAAAAAGCACATTATTAGCTCCTTTAATGATCTGAGGTTCAACAAAATCTTTTCCAATACAAAGTAAACATTTTTTATATTTTATAGTGATATATTTATCTTTTATTAGTACCCGAGCAGTATTTTTAGTAAGAAAAGATGCTACACCAAAAAGAATTTTTAGATTTTCTAATTTAGCTACTTTTGTAAAAACTTTAGTCAACTGCTTATTGATATTTTGTTTTATTTTTATCGCAATTACTCTTCTTGTTTCGTATAAAGCATTAGAGAGATCCTCTTGATCAGTAAAATACTTAAGGACATAAGAAAAACTTTTGACTTGTTTATAAAACTCTTTTTTTGGTATTATTATATTATTTAAGCTTCCACCTCCCAATTTATATGACTCGACCAATACTATGCTTTTGCTAAGTTTATTTAAATTTTCTGCTAAATAAATTCCAGTATCTCCTCCTCCAATAATCAAATAATCACACTCTATCATGATATAATCGATTCACGATGATTCAAACATTGTCAAGCTATATCTAAAAATTAGATAAATTATTGATTTTTAAATACTTACTACTTCAGCCTCCACTGTTTCAACCTCTATCTTAACAAACTTGAAGAGCTTTAAGATTTGCCATAGTATCCAAGACACAGTTAAGACGATGTAGCCAAAAATTCCTTTCAGTAAGCTTAAAAAAATAAATAAAACTAAAGTTAATAAAATTGGAAGAATATTAGAGCGATCTAACGAAAAATATTTGAGGTAACCACCTGATATATTAATATCCTTAGTAAGTGCGTCAGATATTTTTGCTTTTGTTGTTACAGCAGCTTCTCCATCTGTTTTTAATGAAGGAATTTCTTTATTTGTAGGACAGTCTTCACCTTTTTCTATTATACAGACTTGATTTATATAATACTGTTTTACAACTTCTCGAAATTTTGCATCATCTAAAGGAGTATCTAAAGTGTAGTTAATTTTTGGGTATGCTATAGCTCTCCACTCCTCTTATCTACTATTTTTATCTCGAGATATAGCTATATCATCAGGACAACCATCTTTTCCAAGATCTATAACACACTTATCTCTTATTTGCGATGTTTCAGAATCTAAAATAACATCTTTATTATTTCTAAAATGTTCTGTTATAAACTGACTAAAAGTAAGTAATTTACCTGTTGCTTGACTTTTCTGGCTAAGTCCTAAAAACGAATTTAAAGTAGCGTCAGACTTTTTTTCACCTATAATATATTTATTGAATACTGTCTGATTATTCAACACATTTTCGGTGAATATTTTCTGTACGCCATTAAATACTATCGAATTGTATAAACCCAAGGATAAAATAATTGTAATCATGGTCAATAAAACAGCGATTGACTCTTTCGTAATTTGACCTATAGTAAATAATCGGCTACCTAATTGAACTTTTTCAAGCTCTGTATAGGATAAATAGGATAATAAAAGAATGAATAAGGTTGATATTAGTGTTATTGGGGCAAAACTTAGCTTCAAAAACGAGTGTGCGGCAAGCAAAACTAAAAATTGTGCTATGAGATTTAACCAAATGTAGCTTTTATCAGCAACTATAATATAAAAGATATTAGTAAAAACAATAAAGCCAATTATTGTGACTAATAGCACTAATATACTTAATTGAAATAAATTTATGCTTAGGCTGACTAATAATCCAAACGAAATAATAGATAGTATAAAAAAAGTAACTGATTTCCTAAAAACTCTTCTAATACCCTGTATTTCTTCATGATCACGTCTAAAAACAGAACTAAAGGAATTTATATGTTTATTAGATTGTTTCTGTGATTGCTCTTTATCAAACAATATTAGTGAATTTTTATTAAATTTTTTCTTCTGTAATTCAAAAAAATTATCATCTTTCACATCTTTATCTTTTTTTATAAGATGTAAATTATTATTTAATTTGTTTATATTATTCTTGTCAGTTTTTTGTTTATCAGAAAAAGGAATATATATATTTTTCACTTGAAACTTGAAACTTTTATTATTTTTTTCATGAAAATTTTCTTTCTGACTCATATAACCATTGATTTAATGTTGATAAATAATGGATAATAAATAAAGATTAGTCAATATCTGTTAATTTATTATTCTGTAGCAGATCTATCTTTTTGCTTTGTGTTAAGCTCTTCTTGGATAACTTTTGCTTTTTCAAATGGTAAAATAGTTAGATATAGTTTCTCATCAATATCTACACCTAGAACTGTAAAATCTCTTTCTTCTCCTACTTTCAATATGTCATGTATTTGAGATGGATTTTCAACTGTACTTTCTGACATTTGACTAATATGGCAAAGCCCTTGAATATCTTCATCGTTGACAATGATCGCGCCATAACTCACAATTTTGCTTACTTTTCCTTTAAAAATATCTCCTGGTTTTGTAGATTTAGCAAATGTTATCCATGGGTTAGGCAACAATTGTTTAATTGAAAGGTTTATACGATTATCTTTATCAATTTCAACAATTTTTGCTTTAATTTTATCTCCAATTTTGTATTCACTACGTGGATCTTCGACTTTTTTCCAAGCGATTTCTGAGATATGAACCAAGCCTTCTAAATCTTCATCAAATCTAATAAAAATACCAAAATCTACAGCACCGACAACAGTACCTTCGACAATTGTTCCAACTTTATATTGTGAAAGTTTTAACTTTGCAAGCTCGTCCGATACACCTTTTTCAGATACAATCAAGGTATCAGCATCTTCATTTATACTAATAATCTTTACTTTAAAGATTTGACCAACGTACTTTTTCATTTGATTTACCAAGCTTTTGTCTTCTATACCCACTTGTTTTATAGCGTGAGTTGGAGAAAGAAGCGATGCTGGTAAAAAACCATCGACGCCTTGAACTCGGACCAAAAATCCACCTCGATTAGCATCTCTGACTTTAGCGTCGACTGTAGAACGACCATCATATTCAGCTTTGATAGCAGTCCAAATCTTGTCTCTACCAATTGCCCTAAAGCTTAATTCGATCATTTGTCTTTCGTTATCTAAATCTAGTACAATTGCCTCAAGCTCATCGCCCAATTTAATGCTTGACAGATACTCTTCATTATATAGTTCTTTTCCGCGAACTAAACCCAGCCCTACATTAGGAATATTTAGTATAACCTCGTTTTTTGCAACAAAAAGAACTATTCCTTTTATCATATCATTTAAGTTGATATCTGGGTAATTTGATACATGTTTCATCAAATCTCGCATTGTTGGTTGTAAATCTTTTATATCAGAAGTCATGAATGATACATTTATATATAATTGATACTTTTGTCAAGATTTAAAATAAAAAATGAGTTTGATAAGATCTCGATTTGACCTAAATTAAGCATAATAGTGTATCCATGAATTTCAATACAAATGGATAGCACGTTTACGAATTTAATGTTACTGATCGGAGATCTTATATTCATCGAATTTAATTTCGTATTTTTCTCCAGTTACATCATCCAATCCTTGACCATAAACTGGTTTGATAATTTGAAGCCCACTAAAACTACCTCCATTCGATATATCTACAAGTAATTTAAAAGATACAGAAACTAATGGATTTGATATTCCTGTATAAGACTCTATACTTCCAGGCTTCCAGCTTATATTACCATTAAGTGGGTTATAGCTTAGCTTATTAGACATAGATGCCGGTAAGACGGAACTCTGATTCCAAGCACTTGGTGGTAAATTAGTAGAAGTATTTATTACTACATCATTTACTCTATTTTGTGCAGTTTCAAGAGTCCAAGTTACTTCGTAAAGTCTCTGTGTTGGAGGAAGTGACACACCTATAATTCTTTTAATTTTTTGATCTTCGTGAATGTATGCTGTTGCTTTGTACCCACTACTTTCAAACCTAGTAGATGGTAGGTTTAAAGCTTTTCCATCAACAACTAATTTTAATACATAAGCTGTCTGATTAATTCCTGATTTTATAAACTGACCTTCTTTTTTCACTTGAGCAGTAAATTTTAGCGTACCCTTAGCTTGCGGAGGTAAGTTTTCTAATTGTTTTACTCCACTAGCTCTCCATTGTACGATTCTGTTATTTAAATTACCATCGCCGTATTTTAGCGTCGAATAATCAATCAAGTCGGAAGGATCATCTATAGAAGCTGAAATTTCTATATTATTAAGTGTTTGGTTTGATCTATTTTGGTAGACCAGACTAAAATTTAAAGTTTCACCAGGACTAAAATAAGGGTAGCTTTCTTTATTATCCACTGATGTGGTTATCAAAAGAGGTTGCGATGTAATTGTGATACCTGCTGGTGTAGTTTGAAGCACACTATAATCAGAACCATTTTTTATTCCAATTTCAGAAACAAACGTCTGCTTTACACCTTCTGCACCATTAATAACCCCCTTGACTTTTAGAATTTGAGTTTGTAATCTAGGAACAGAGGTTATATACCAAATATTATTTCCGTCATCAGGTTTAAGCTTTAGTGAAGTAGACGAAGTGAGTGTGAGTTCGGAGCTAGAGTATACAAAGGATTTATCGGGATAAGAAAGCTTAATTCGTAAATCAGACAATTCTTTTTCAGAAAAGTTTTGAAATTTTAAAGTAATCTCAATTTCATTCCCACTTTGAATCACTGATTGTGATGTGGATAAATCAGCTTTTATCTCCGAGGCTGTTATTGATGTTCTTTGTGGCGTAATTGGTACGACTATACGCGAATTTTGCTTATTTAACAACGGCGTAGGCACATAACTTATTTCCCCTAACATCAGAGCGTCTTCATCAATACTTCCAACAAGTAGGCCTTCAAAGCTAATAATAGCATCACTGGTTCCTTTACCCACAGCTTCTAGCTTAGCAAGTTTGTATGATGAACCACCTATATCTATAGGATCTGGATTAATTTTTTTAAAATACTTGAAAGATTTATCAAATTTTAGTTTTATTTCTATTTGATTGATTGAAACTGCTTCTCTATTTTGAATTATAATTTTCCATGTACCAGGTGAACCAGCAGGTAGTGTTTTAGGACCTTCAATACGAGCTTCTACATTGGTATAATCTGATCCTGGTTTGTCCTGCCTTAAAACAAATGTATATAGAGCTACTGTTATAAGCGTTATAAGAACGGAAATAACTATTAACAGCCACCATCTTTTGATTAAAAAATCACCAAGCATATCAAATGGTAAAAACGGTTTTTTCCCTAATTTTTTGTCATTATCCAAATTTTTATTATTTTCGACAGGCTTAAGTACCTCAAAATAGGGATTTTCAGCTAGTTGTTGTTGTATATTTTGATAGTAATTATTTTGTTGAGGATCAAAGTTACTATTTACTTGTTGTGACTGATTATTTTGACTATCTTGCCCATTTTGACTTTGAAATTGTGAGTTGGCGTTAGTTGAATAAATATTGTTTGGGTTGTACTGGGAGCTGGGCTGAGTAGGAATATTATTTTGTTCAAAATCGTTAGGCATATACTTATAGAGTACAAATTAATTATTGATAAATAATAAATAATAAAGTTTTTTTTGGCAAGACTCCCTTTAGACATTTTTTCCTATAAATATAGTATTGTCTTATGTTATTTTGACCGCATATATGATGTAAATAACTTTTGTAACTACCAAATTTTAGTATTACGATAAGAAACTAGTTTATTTCCTTCGATACAAAATTGATTTTTTTCAGTAATACCTACTAAACAATCACCTCCAGAAAAAGAATATGAAAAGTATTTTAAAATAGATGAGTTTAATACACTTTTATCAAACCAAACGGTGTTTACTTTATCATCAGAGTATACAAATAAACGTTTCCAGGGAATATAATATGATATTTTAACTTTTTCTATCGATTCACTTTTAAGCGGTATTTTGTCAATTATAACTTCACTCTTTAGTTCTAAATTGTTAGAAAAAAGACTACCATTATCGCTTAACCAGAAAACTGATGACCCAAACGCTTCAAAACTTTCTGCATTATTTGTGATTAGTACTGATTGTTTCGTATCAAAATCGGGTATATAGATAATATCAGTATTATACTTTAAAACAATTCCTTGAAAAACACTTTTAACGTCAAAGGAAGGAAGAGAATTATCTAATTTTTTTATAATATCAAAATTATAATACTGGCGATTTACTGTAAACTGAAAATTTAAATCATTTGAACTATCTATTCTATAGACCTCCGAACCCTTTAAAATCCAAATAAAGTCAGAATTTATATTCTTACTAATTCCAAAAATACCTGACTCAATAAATTTTAGTAAATTTGTTTCAGAGTCGTAAGACCACAATTGACTATTATCTGTTTGAATTAAAAATGAGGTATTTTTTTTAACTATTTTAACTACTTTTAAAGGAAGTTTTTTTAAATCCTTAAAAATCCATTTTTCATCTTTTGATATTAATAAAACTTGGGAATCATAAAAATAGTATGCACCACCAAGATCAACAAAATAATTATTTAAGAGATTCACATTTTCAGAATTGTTAATTGGGATTTGGTTATTTTCAATTCCTCCAAATGTATAATTTTTAATATAAAATTTGTTATCTTCTTTAACCAAAACTACACTATCGTTTAATATAGTTACTAATGTTTGACTTGTAGGATTTTTAGATAATATTATAGGAGTTTGAGGTAATAAAGCTAAATTTGAAATATTGGCTACTGTATTAGATGCTGAAAAAAAAATAAACTTTTCTGGAAAGTAGTTATTTTGAGTTACGTTTAGAGTAATAGGAACGTTATTTTCACCTCTTACCTCTGCAGGAGTATTGCCGATTGTTTTATTATTTTCTATTACTTTTGAATCTCGTGGAAGGGTTTCTATTGAAATAACCAAGCTTTGAGAAAGCCCAGATTTATTAAGACTTATATCATATCCAAGCGTAAATAATATCAAAAAAGGTAGTATAATAAGGAAAAAAAGTACAAAAGTTCTAAAATATAGTGCTCGATAAAGTGAATTCATATGTAAATCAGATCGCTTTGTTATACCTTCATTTCAACTATTTGTCAATAGTTATATTTTATTCAAACAGAAATTAATCTTGACAAAATCTCTTAAAATGATTATTTATTAACTACGTTAACAACGAAAAGCATGAACCGGAGTTGGCCGAGTGGACAATGGCAACAGACTGTAAATCTGTCAAATCCCTGGTTCGAATCCAGGACTCCGGACCAAAAATACAAAAAATTAATCTCAACAAAAAGCCTAAAGCTCAGCGTTGAGACCAGATAAAAAACTGGTGGTGTGTCTAGCGCTTAAGTCAATCCTTTAAAATATTTTTCATATAGGTAGACGAGAAGTTCATTTTCTAGCTTAAATGGCCAATTTTCAAAACAAACAAGTCAGAGTTTCTTTATCTATATTTTAAGAACTTCGTTGTATTGTTTAATCGGTAATGACACACCCTATATAATATGCGGGATTGGTATAGTGGTTATTACTTCAGTTTTCCAAACTGACTAGAGGGGTCCGATTCCCCTATCCCGCTCCAAATCATATTTTTAAAACTATCAAAATATATGGCTGATAAAAAAAACGCTAAAAAACAAAACATAAATCAAGATATAGAAGAAAAATTAATTAAAAATACTACTTCTGCGGTTGAAACAGATAAAATATCTGAACTAAAACTACAGCAAGAAATTGCGCATCTAAAATCTCAAATAAATAGCCAATCATTAGAAATAGATGATTGGAAAAATAAAGCGCTTCGCATTAGCGCTGATTTACAAAATTTTCAGAAACAAACTGAAATTGATCAGCTACAAACTAAAAAAATTACAAAAAAAACTACCATTCAAAATATTTTACCCTTTTTGAACACTCTAAATATATCGTTTTCTTATACTCCAAAAACTGAAGATCAAGTAATAAATGTATTTATAGAAACACTTAGAAGTAGTTTTAATAAATTAGTTTTAGATCTTAAAAATAATAATATAGAAATCATCACAGCTAATCCTGGAGATATTTTCAATCCAGCATTCATGGAAATCTTAAACTCTGATTTTTCACAAGAAGAGCCTAAAGTAAAACAAGTTGTCAGTATTGGTCTCAAAATAGATAACCAATTGATCCAGCCAATTTCAGTGATTGTAGGGTAAAATAATCTTGCCTAACTACAACATTTTTATATAGTATTTTACTATTGTATAGTACGTTATATTGAGGTCAAATTTTAAACGAGAAACAATTAGTATTTCAAGATTTTAAATCTGGCACCAACAATACTATGCTTGAGTTAGAAGGAGAAGAATTTTATGCGTTTATGAAGAATGACATTCAAAAAAAACTATTGTCTTTACATATATTTTTAAAGAAAATACTTTTGATACAGCGAACTGTATTTATAGTCCTGAAATAACATCAAGATTAGCTGATTAGATTAGCGCAAAAGATAACATGAAAAGTAAAGGAAAATCTGAACTTTATTTGTTAGGTTGAAAAGGAAATCAAAAGATTCGCTTTTTATTGCTCGATAGTATTTTAAAAATTTATTTAACTAGACCACAAAATAGTTCTATTATAGCTTTAATTTACACAAAGCAAGTGGTATAAATAAAGTTTAGTTAAATAAATATAAACTATCTTGGATTCAACCAGGTGAAATATTAATTAATTCAAATACTGTTTAACCTGAAGAAATAGCTATCTTGAAACTTTTAAAATTAGTTATAAGATTATGCAAGACAATAGAAAAACCTTATAACTATATAGAGTTTATCTTTTAATAAAAAGACAGATTTACTTAACTTCTGTAATTGACAGAATCGCCTCAAAAATTATAAAGTTTTGATCTTCGTTATACTTGGCAACAAACTTATATTTATTACCTTCTATTAACTTTACATCAAATTTATTTGCATTATTTATAATAAACTTATTTGGATTGACGCAAAGCCTACTCTCTTTATTACCACACTCTTGAATTTCAAATTTTGGTAAACCTCCTGTGCCCTCTCCTACAAACTTCGCTACGATTTCATTTGTTTCAAGCGGTTTTGACACTTCGCTTTTAATAGATAAAGATGAGTTTGGTTGAGTTGTAGTAATATTTGCTGGAGTACTGCCAGTGGTGGTGGTAGTTGTAGTTGTTGGAGATGATGAACTGACAGAAGTATTTCTTGCTTCTTTCCCGGCATCTGTCGATGTAACCGGTTTTGCAGTAACTGAAGTATCTGCAGAATCAGCTTTTACAGCAGTTATCTTTGACGATGCATTTGTATTAGAAGATTTGGACTGCACCTTAGTATTACTAGCAACTGCAACTTTAGTTGAGCTTGAAAAGCTTTTATTTAGCAAATAAACACCTCCTAAAATTAATGCAATAGCTATTACGGCGATAAATAAACTAATTCTGTTTGAACTTTTGTTAGACATACATGAAAATGAACTTAATAGGATTACTTCTAGTTGTAGATAAAATTATTATTTTTGGCAAGGTAAAAAGCTGTAATTACTTTTTTAATCTACATTAAATCAAAAGTTTTAACTCTCCGATTAATACTAAACCACGATTATAGTGTTACACTTGTATTCCAATTTTTTCGTTTTTGAACGAGTATGATACCTACGATACACATTATAGAAGCACAAAGCTGACTTACATAAACTGTTTGAAAATCTAAAACCGAAAAAGTAATACGAGTTGGTAAATCAAATCTTAAAGCATCAATTCTAAAAAATTCTGTACAGAAACGTATTGAACCATAACAAATACAGTATAGTCCAAATACCAAACCAGACCTTCTTAATGTCAATTTTTCATAAAACCATAAAATGAAAAGAAATACAAATATATTTGGTATTACTTCGTATAAGAAAGTTGGATGAAAATATTCTTGATTTACATTTTCTGATATTTTTGCAGTCTGCGGTACATACATTTTCCAATATGCACTTGTTGGCCCGCCATAACTTTCATAATTGAAAAAATTTCCAAACCTCCCAAAAATCTGACCAAGTAGTAATCCTGGAGTTAAAAAATCTAAAAACTCATAAAAATTAAATTTGAAACGATTACAATATAAATATAGATAAAGTGCAGACCCTAATATTGCACCAAATATAGCTAATCCGCCTAACCATACAAAAAGTATACTAATAGGCTCTAAAATAAAGATTTTTAAATTGAATATTACATAGAATAAACGAGCTCCTATTAAGCCAAAAACTGTAATTCCAAGCAAAAGTCTATCAATGACTGTACCTGCAATTTTATATACTTTTGACAACTTTAATGTGAGTATATAACCAGAAAGTACCCCTATAAGAATACAAACAGCATAATATCTGATATTTATTGTATTACCTAAAATGTTGCTTAAAAAAGGAATATTTTCAGGAATAGATATACCGAATTGCTGCTCCAATTTAGATTTACCCTCAAATACTTCTTTTATAGGAAAAAATAGTAGGAGAGACGATATCAAAAAAAATATAAAAAAATATATACTCATTAATCGTATTTTACTTATACGGATTTTAAAATTAAAATTTTTAAAAAAGTTAACGGGCATATTAAAATTAAAAATGGTTATCTACTTAGTATATTCAAACTTTTCATTTATGACAAAAATTATGTGACCCAAAGCTTGTCATTACTTAAAATAATGAGTATAATACCTCTATGAACTCCCCCCTTCAAACTATTCACCGCATCCAGTGTAGATACAATCTAGCTCAGTTCGGTTTTTTTGTACTATTACTTGTTATTAATCTTTTTTTGGTGTCTGTTATAAGAAGTTCTAATATTTATTTTGTTAGTAACATTTTTCCATTTGGATTAGCTATGAATAGTATTAGCTTATCTATTATTGTAGGATTTGTCACTTGGGGGATATTTAGATTTAGTCTAGTTCAAAAATATCCTATTTTTAGTATACTAATTTTATCAGGAGTATGGAGCAATATTATAGAAAGAATAATAAACGGTTATGTAACCGACTATATTAACCTAGGCTTTGGATACGCAAATTTTGCAGATTTACAGATTTGGTTAGGAGCTATAGTTCTAAATTATTTTGCTTGGAAACCAGAAGATAAAAAAATCACACCTAATATTAATACTGGATTATAAAATTACAAAAAAAATTATATTATAAGTTTTTATTTTATCTTTTATCGTAGCCTACAAATAATTACAGCAATCCAGCATTCCTCTTTTTATCAAATTTCTCGATAAATTCTCTACCTTTGGGTGTCAATCTTCTACCCTCGCTACCTTTATCTATAAAACCAAGGTGAATTAAGTATGGCTCGGTGACTATTTCCAGTGTTTCTAAGTCCTCCATCAAGATTCCTCCAAGGGTCTTTAGCGATAGGCTAGAATACATAAGTGATCTCAAATACTGCAGGTCTGATTTGGTTAAACCTAGCTCGTAAATTCCAAGTTCCAGAAGAAAATCTTGGGCGTGCTTCAATGTGATTTCTTTAATATTATGTACTGTTTGTAAATCTACAAATCGCTTAATTATATTATTGGCAATTCTAGGAACTCCCCTACACCTCCTGCAAACCAAAATCTTTGCTTCATCACTCATCTTAATTTTTAATATATCTAAGTTACGGTCAAACAATGCTAATATCTCTGATTCAGAATATGGTTCAAGTTGAAAAATAGTTGGGAATCTATCTTTAAGTGGCTTTGATATCCTCCCAAGCTGCGTTGTTGCTCCGACTAATATAAATGGATTAAGATCTATTTTACCTACTGATAAACCATTTCCTTTGCCCATTACAATATCAATACTACCATCCTCCATAGCGGTATAAAGTGTTTCTTCAAGAGGGGCTTTAAGTCTGTGAATTTCATCAATAAAAAGTACTGAATTACCTTCCATATTTACTAATAAGCTCACTATATCCCCAGTTTTTTGAAGAGCTGGAGCCGCAATAGTTTTAAGAGTTGCACCTATTTCACTACTCACCAGGTATGCAAGAGTTGTCTTACCAAGCCCAGGCTGACCATAAAATAAAATATGTTCTGGCATAGTATTACGGATTTTAGCCGAATCAATGATAAGTTTTAACTGCCGTATAACTTTTTCTTGTCCTATATATCCTGTAAGTGAGTTTGGTCTTAAATTTACATTTTCGTCTTTTTCCACCATCAACTCTAAGTCTGAAATAGCTTTTGAAACTTTTTTCTCCGAAGCTTTTTGCTCATCTATGTCTTTGGAAGAGATTATCATATAGTAAATGAAAACTATCCTAAAAGCTTTTGTCAATGGATGTTGCAAACCAGTTTGCTTGACATAATTAACGGTGAAAGTCAATATGTTTATATCTTATGACTAATACATATAATGAAGAACACTTTACCGCCACTCTTTGGCACTATTTTCCAGGAATTATAAAAACTTTATCTGTTATTGGTATTATTATTTCTATTTTTACTCTATTTAACGGTCTAGTTGACGGTGGTTCAAATAGTTCAGGTAATTATACATACGATCCAAAAATTATAAGAGATTATAACTACTCTATAGGAAATAAAGATTCAAGAGTAAAGTATGTATATTTTGTAGATTTTCAATGTCCTGCCTGTAAAGGAAACGATGAAAGTTTTAAGCAGATAAAGCAAGAATACAAAGATCGAATACAATTTGTATATAAACACAATCCATTGACTCAAATTCATACTAATGCCAAGCAAGCCGCTATAGCTGTTCAAGCTGCCGGTGAACAAGGAAAATTTATTGAATATGGTGAACAAGCTTTTGCAAATCAAAGCAGCTTAGGTCCAGATTCACTAGAAAAATATGCAAAAAATATAGGATTAGACATTCCAAAATGGAAATCAGATAATTCAAGTAAAAAAATTGCAAACTACATTAATTTTGATCAAGAAGATTTAAAAAATTCCTACTTTGACAAAAGTAGTGTCTCAGGAACTACTAAACCAGTTGGTGAAGGTGTAGGAACTCCAACTAGTGTTCTTATAAAGGATGGCAAAGTAACAGACTGGTGGACAGGTGGGCAAGAAAATAGTGTGATTAAGAGTAAATTAGATGAATTATTGAAATAAAATCTATGACATTAGAAGAAAAATTAATCAAATTACAAGAAATACAACAAAAAATAGAGCAAAAAACTGTCACTCTAAGTGAAAGCATTCCCTTACTTGAAGAGGCTTATAAGCTAAAAAAGGAAATCGAAAAAGAACTCCAAGAAATGGAAAATAAAATAATTACACTCACTGAAAAAGGTGAAGTTAGTGAGAATTAAACTAGTTATCCAAGCTAGTATGACATACTTGTCAAAATTACAATTAGAGTTTTAACCTCATTGATTCGTAGTATGCACCGAAAAATCTATTAAAACAGGGTTAAAACAACTTAATAATTATAATTAATTAATAAAGTGACACTTTTCTAATCACTAGGCTGATTAGACTATCCATTACTATGAAAGTGTAGCGAGTTATAACTTTTTCTCACACTAAATTTTAGATCGATTTTAATTTGTATTTATTTTATAGTTTGATTTTTGGACAACAAAAAACTCCCCTTTAGGGAGAATTCTCTGATTGCCGGCCTTGGCCTACTTTCCCCGGAATCTGCATTCCAGTATCATCAGCGGAACTACGTTTCAATATTCTGTTCTGACGAGAAGAATTGTTTTACCATAGCCCTTGAAAAACCAGCTATTATATATAAAATGTTTTATTTCTTTTTGTCAAGTTATAAAACATATCTTTAAATATTTATAAACGAAAGTATGTCCTATATCTCTCTATTTAGTGGTATTAGATTGTAATTCACCATTATTTAAATACATATTATCGATAATAGATTTATTTTTATTTTTTATTTTTTTATTTTCTGTAGCAGTATCTTGCAAATTTTTAATCTCTAGATTTAATTGGTCAGAAATCCTTTTTAATCTTTCTTCATTTGCTGTTGGTAAGATTTGTGGTTTTTTATCTACAAATTTAAAAGTGTTAGCTAATTCTAAATTGTAATTTTTTAGTTGATTTATTACATTCTCTTGACTTGTTACAAGCTTATCACTTTCATTTACTTGATCCAACCATATCGACCTTATTGTATTTTTTTCATTTTTTTGATTTGAAATTTCAGTTTTTAAGTCTACAACTAACTTGTCATATTGCTTTGTTTGACTTGAGGTAAAATATATGGTTGCAAAAGTTCCCGCTAGTAATATAAATATTATAATGAACAAAAGTACAATAGTAAGTTTGCTAAATTCTTGTTTTGCGGTTATTTTATCTTCCATATATTTATAATAGGTTAATCTACACTTATAATTACATCAATATTTGCTTGTTTTTCAAGATCTCCACCAAGCTGCATAAAAGTTTTAGAGTCTACGACTAATAGTACATCTGGTGCTAGAATACGGGTATTAGCAACTACAATATTTGTTTCTTTATTTCCATATTTTACTTTAATACCACTTCCAAGCCCAAATTTATCACTGGTAACAGAATTTGTAGAATTGGCATCCCAAACTACTTTGCCTTGTGATTCTTTAGCGGGAGTGTTTGCCTTTTTCTTTTTGTCACGTATACCGCTACTTATGTCTTTTAGCTTATATTCAGGAACTTGAGATGGCTCAGCAGATATTTGAGATTGCTTTGCATCCGCATCTATTGTATTAGAAGCTTTTTGCTCATTGGTATTTGTAGAATTAAAAACTGAACCAGTATCGTAATTTGTTGTTGTAGCTTTTGTTTCTGGTTCGGACTCAATCTTTTCACTTATACCCAGTACTTTACCTGACTTAGGTGGATTAAAAAATACTGGTATAATCAATATTGCGAGTAGAATCAAACTAAATAATCGGGTTTTAACATTCATAATTTATCTATTTGGTAAAATTATAAAAAAATTAGACAAAGATGTCAAAACATTATTTACTATTTTAGTATATGAACTATATTTTTCTCGCTGGTGGCAGAACAGGTGGACCAATTATTCCTTTGATTGCGACATCGCAAAGCCTATTAGATTATACTCCAATTATTTTAGGAATAAAAAACTCTTTTGAGGAAAAATATGCAAAAGATCACAATATATTATTTATTTATCTGTTTGAAGCCAAATCCCGTTATCACTCTTTCAAAAATCGCTCATTTTTAAGTAAACTAGCAAGTTATATTAATTTGATATTCTCGATAATTCTCTTATTTTTGAACATCATAAAAATGATTTTTTTTATCATAAGATTTAGACCAAAAGGCATTTTATCTGCAGGTGGGTTTACTGCTGTTCCTGCTATTTATGCAGCCAAAATAACTAATGTTACCAAATCCACTAGCGTAAAGATTATAATCCACCAGCAAGATCCAGATATAGGACTCACTAACAAAATAACATCTAAATTTGCTAATTATCTTACCTGTGTATTTCAATTTACAAAAAATGATCCACTATTTGGAAAAGCAAAAATTATTTATAATCCTATTGATAGTAATAAATTTGACACGGCTTCAACTGCGACTATAGACAATAAATTTGCAAATTTTTTCGAGAAAAATAAAAATCAAAAAACGTTATTGATCTTTGGTGGTGGAAGTGGCGCAGAAGCTATCAATAAATGGGTATGGGAAAACGAAGAGAGCTTACTTAGAAATTTTTCTATCATACACTTAACAGGAAATTTACAAAATACCAAACCTAAAAGTGTTAATTCAGCTGCATATTTGAGCCTACCATCAGTATATGATGAAATGCCGTATTTAATCCAAAAATCTAATCTCGTACTTTGCAGGGCTGGAATGAGCTCTATTAGTGAACTTTTATACCTTAGCAAAAACGCTTTTTTGGTACCTATTCCAAACTCTCATCAAGAGAATAATGCCAATCAAGTCAAAGATTATTTTGAAATACTAGATCAAAGAAATACTACCGATTGGCTACAAACAATACTGCTAAAATATCCAACTTGTTTTGAACAAAAAGTATACCCAAAGCCTGAAGATTTTAAAAATAGTATGACTAATTATATTAGTGATATTCGAAATATTCTTGACAAATAGCTAACTTTCAACCAGATTGGCTAAATAGGGATATAGTATAGTGGTAGTACATGGGTCTCCAAAACCTCTGGTGTAGGTCCGATTCCTACTATCCCTGCCAAAATATTTTGCTTCACTGAAAGCTTTTTTTGTATTTTAAAAATAATGATAAGCGTTAGGTAGAATACTAATTTTACCGTCTATAACCACAGCGGCATCAAACTGTACAAAAAGCTTTTGATATTGTGGGTATTTAAACAAAAAATGTTGATAGGTTTTATACAAAAATACCATTTTACTCTTATTTATCGTATCAAGTGGAGATCCTAATCCTTGTGACTTACGAGACTTAACTTCTATTAAGTATACTTTATTTTGCTTGATGAATATGAGATCTATTTCACCATTTTGTCCGCGTATCCCACTACGAAAGTATTGAAAATTAGCAACGACAAATTTGTATCCATTAATGAGATACCATTGTTTTACTAGCCCTTCACCTTCTTTCCCAATTATATTACTTATATTCATATAATAGTAACATGACCAGATTCATTTAATACTTTTATAACGTCTTTGATATCTTCTGTTTCCATAAGCTTTATTCGTAGCTCGACCGCCCCAGCGAATCCACTACAATAAATTTTATAAAACTTTTTGAGTGTAGCTATATTCTTCTGGTATCGAAATTCAGTTTTATTATTCCTATAAAACCCATCACCTTCTACAACTTTCCAAGTTTCACACCATAACTTTGTATGTTCGTATAATAAAGTTAATTTTTCTCTTGGTTCGATTAATATACCATTTCGATATAAGTTTCCTTTTTCATCTTGTAATACAGATCGATTAAAAATATACGGATTTTTAAATACCCCCCTACCTATCATCACACCATCCAGTCCAATATTTTGTATTTTTTCATCAGCTTGGGACCAGCTCAAAATATCTCCGTTTCCAATAATTTTGGTAGCTATCTTTTTATCATTACGGTAGCGGACTACTTTTGCAATTTCGTCCCAGTGTACCGGTGCTTCAGATAACTCTTTTACTGTACGGCCATGTAGTGTAAGAGCTTGAATATCTTGGCCAAGAAGAAAACTAGTCCAGTTTTCAGTATCCAGCTCATTAAAACCAATGCGAGTTTTGATACTAACAGGTATTTTACCTCCTACCCCAGCTTTTACAGCCTCAACAATCTTTTTAGCAAGGGGTTGATTTTTAATAAGCGCACTACAAGCACCTTGCTTAATAACATTACGCTCAGGGCAACCCATATTTATGTCTATTCCATCAAAACCAAGATCTGTAATTAGTTTGGCAGTTTGGAAATAATTTTCTGGAGTTTTACCCCATACTTGTGCCACAAGTGGTCGCTCACTTTCAATATATTTAAGCCTATGAATTACTCGACTCTGACCTATACTCATAATTCCGTCACAGTTAGTAAATTCAGTAAAATAAACATCGGGTTGGCCAGCTTTTTTACCTCTTTGATCTTCTAAAATAATATCTCTTTGACCACAAGAAGCTACAATCCGTCTAAATACAGTATCAGTAACATCCTCCATAGGAGCAAGGGCAAGAAACCCAGCGGGCAAAGTATCCCAAAAATTATTCATTAGAATTTAGATAAACAGAAATATAGTTTTTTGGCAAGAATAAATTCCTATTGATTTATCCAAACCTCTGCAATAAACATTCTCTTACTTTAATACCGATCATATCGTCAATTTTAGGTAAATCAATCACTAGTTTTTGCTTTTCTATAGCTTTGTGAATAAACCAATCTGTCAACTGTGGATTCTTCGGTAAGCATGATCCATGAAGATAGGTACCTATGGCATTTTTGTAAACACAGCCCTCAAAACCACTGTCATATGTGTTACCAAAACCCGCTATAACTCTACCAAGTGGCTTGAAGCTGCCAGCTAAGCCTGCCTCTGTTTGACCCCCGTGATTTTCAAAACCTACAAGCACCTGACCCTTTAGCTCGTCGATCATACACTCTTCAACCACATTACCAATACATCTTTGTTTTACATTTTTTCCTGAGGCTTTTGTTATGACATTAAATATACCAAGACCTTCAACATCAACGCCATTTCCTGTTATAAATTGCTTACCAAGTAACTGATAACCACCACAAATAGCTAATAGCCCTACACCATTTTCTATATCTTTACTTAGCTTTTTTTTCTTTTTTAATAAGTCTTGATAAATCACCTCTTGTTCTTTGTCTTGTCCGCCACCCATGAAGTACCAATCCGTGGTCTCAGGCAAATCTTGCCCTTGTCCTACAATTTGATAAATAACCTCAAATCCATATTTTTCGAGCCGAAACCTCATGGCAATGATATTTCCCATATCACCATAAATAGACATCTCATCTGGGTATAAGTGTGTAATAAAAAACTGGGGTTTCATAGTCATAATATATAGGTTTTTCGTAAAAAATGTCAATCTTCAAATATTTTTGGAATATCAAAATTATTATGGTCGCCAATTTCCAAAATAGTAAATTTTTTGTCATCTGAACTTACGGACTCGTATAACTTTTGACCTAAATCTAAAGGCACAGTTGTATTATATTTATAATGAAATTGTCTCACCTTTCCTTGTATCTTAGTTGCATATTCTTCACTTGGTAACAGGCCTTGTCCAAAAATACAAAAAATATAAAACCTTTTTTCACATTCGTTTTCAAGATTATTAAAAGTATTAACTAAAATAGTTTTATTAAGATTTGGATTTTTGGAACTTATATATGCAGCTACTGATCCACCTAAACTATGACCCCAAATAATAATCTGATCTTCTCTATATCCTAAATCAAGAGCTTTTTGATAAGCAATATCTCCAATTTCATAAAAATTATCGATCGTCGGTTTACCTTCGGATTCTAAATATCCAGGATAATTTGGAACTAATATATTTCCCTGTTGTATCAAATCTTTGAGATAAATAGTTGAAAAACCACCGTTACCATAAAAGTAAAGAACTATTTTGCCCGGCTTTTGCCCTTGATAATATTTTAAATCTATTTTTTGATTTTGTGAGTTTACTGTAAAATACTGAGTATACTGTGGTATACCAGGATAGCTATAATATCTTTTGAGAGGATGAAATACGATTTCGTTTACGTTGAGACGAACTGTTATACTAATAATCAACCAAATTAAAGTTATTAATACGACTATAAATAAGATTTTTTTAGCGATTCTATCTTTATTCATCAGTCTAATATAGAGTGAAATCAATTATTTGTTGTCAACACCTTGACTATTTTTTGTTTTTACCACAATCTAGGATAAATATGTCACGATTACCGATACAAGATATTATTCAAAGATACGATGAATTAAGCCAAAAGCTTAGCATTGTAACTGATACAAAAGAAATGATAGAGTTGTCTAAAGAGCAGAGTAAGCTTGAAAAAAAATATGACTTAGCGACTAAAATCCAAAAAGGAGAAAATATTATCAGCGATAATGAAGCTTTGATAATCGAAATCGCTAATACGGATTCTGACATGAAAGAAATGATGTTTGAAGAAATAACAGAAACTAAAGAAAAAATTAGTGAGCTAGAAGGACAGCTCATCACGTTACTAGTGTTATCAGATCCGCGTGATGACAATGATATTTTACTTGAAATTCGTGCTGGTGCTGGCGGTGATGAAAGCGCTTTGTTTGCAGCCGAACTACTTAAAACGTACTCCATAATGGCAGAAAAAATTGGTTTAAAATTAAAAGTTGTTGACGCTTCACTTAACGAAATAGGTGGTTATAAGGAAGTCTATGCCGAAATTCGTGGATCGGGTGCTTTTAGTTGGTATAAGTATGAAAGTGGTGTTCATCGTGTACAGAGAGTCCCTCTTACAGAAAAACAAGGTCGTATTCACACTTCTACAATTTCTGTAGCTATCATGCCGCTAATTGAAGACAGTGGAGTCTTTAAGCTGGATCCCAAAGATGTAGAGCTTATTGTTTCGACGTCATCAGGAAAAGGAGGTCAAAGTGTAAATACTACGTATTCTGCTGTTAAATTAAAGCATCTTCCAACAGGTATGGAGGCTCAATCTCAAGATGAACGAAGCCAGGTTCAAAATAAAGTTAAAGCCATGTCTGTACTTACATCGCGTGTTGCTGATTATTATGAGCAAAAACGTCTAGCTGAAGAAGGTGCTGCAAGAAGAGAACAAGTAGGAAAAGCCGATAGAAGCGAAAAAATTCGTACTTATAATTTTCCACAAGACCGCCTAACTGACCACAGGTACAATAATAACTGGAATCAGCTCCCAACTATCATGACCGGAGGAATAGCAAATGTAATCGAGGATATAAAAAAAATAGAAGCAGAGCAAACTCTTGAGAATCTACAGGGATAAAGTATTTTCCAAACATCAATTAAATTAATCAAAGTTAAATATTGACAAACTACTATTATTTTGATACTACTCTTTGTAGAGATTGCTATAGAGGTTTAAATAATGAGTACCAGTGTAGATTATATAAATAGTGCTTATTTTCATTTAAAAAACATTACTAATCGCCAAAAAGAAAAGCCTTGGACTACAACAATAGTAGTATGGTTAATTTCTATGATTGTACCCTTTAGTATAATTTTTACAAGTAATTATTTCTTAACTCCTAAAGCATACTCCATAAAAAAGCTTGGTTGCAAAAAAGAAATTAAAATTAGCTGGTTAAATTCAATAGCTTATCTTTTTTTTGTTTATACAATACTTATTATCTTAATCTTAAATAGTTTACATTATGCTGCTTTTAATGATAAATTAACGTCAGAAATGCTAATTAATTCCTTAAATAAAGTAATTGCAGATTTGGAAAAAGTAAATTTTGTAGAACCTACAACTTATGGTGAATTTATAAACCAAATGTCTAATATGGTTGATGAAATAAAAATTCCTATGAATGGTTACTTTATAACAATTCACAATCAAAAACTAAGTATTATTAAACTAATAGCACAAATATCATTTTTGCCTAGTTCTAAAAATTCTTAATTTGGTTATTTTAAATATCCATCATAATAATATTGGTGGATTTTTTTCCTAAATTTGCATAAACCGAAAACATAGTGTATACTATTAGTAAACAAAAAAACATCATATTTTAGAAACAAAAAAAGATACAAAAACAAAAAAATTTATGTCACAAAATAGTTTTTACAAAATTATCTCTACTCCGAGGCGTCAGCGTAATATACTAGCTAAAATATTACACAATCCAAAAAAACGTCAACTTATCATATCGATTTTGAGTATTTATACTCTTGTAGGTGGTCTTGTTGCCTTTACTATGTTTAGTCGTACAGAGCAGCCAGCTGCAGCGTATGAGCCTGCATTAATTAGTTCAACTATATCGCTTTATGAAGATAAAGAGTTTGCTATTGGTGACACTGTAAATATTAATATTACTGTACAAAATACAAGCTCTGATCAAACAATAAATGATATTAATTTAGATTTGTTATCTACAAAAGATATTATCCACTGGAATAATATAGAATACACTAATAAAGACTTGTCGATAAAGAATCATACAATTAATAAAAATCGGTTTAAACTAGATCTTCTTTCTAGTGGAGAAAGATCGGAATATACTGTGTCTGGTATTTTAAGTGATAATCAGATACCACTATCAACGGTTATAGGAAAGATGTCATTTATCAATCAAGAAGGCTTACAAAATATCACAACAAATAAAATTTTAGTTAATGCCAAAGAATCAAAAGCAGTTATTAATAGTGTAATAGATATAAATTCTGATAAAAATGCATATAAGTTAGATGAAAAAATAAATCTTACCGTGACTTCAAAAGGTCATTTAGAAGACAATGAGCAAAGCAATATAGTTGGTAAGATATATGTGACAAACAAAACTACAAAAGAAATAGTTCGTGAAGATACTTGTACAATTGATGAAACAGGTTCCTGTCATAATATTATAGATGCTTTGCCAGTTGGAAATTATAGTACTATTTACATAAGCAAAGATGACAAAAAAATCAGTTTAATAAGTCAGTTTAAAGTTTTAGGAAGAAATGGTGAGTTTCAACCAGATGAAGGTAGTACTTTAGAGTTTCCATTTGGCGAAAAATCTATCAATGGCGTGGTTTCAGTTTACGCAAGAAAAGTAATAAGTTTAAACAGCACGGTCAAGGAAGGAGATACTTGTAATTTTGAAATTCTTCAAGAGAAAAAATCAATTGCAATTGCAAAAACTCAAGTCGATGCTGACGGAACTTGTCATACATTGCTAAGTGCTGCTCAAGTTCCTGATAATGGTATCTACACGGTAAAGCTTAATGGTACAAATCAACAAAAAGATATCTCAATTGTCAAAAAAGGTGACAAATTTATTCAATTTGAAAATAAAAATTTAGTTTTAGCTAGAAATAAACCAATTAGTTTTGAAGCAAAAAATATTCAAGCCCTGAACACCTCTACTCCAGTTCCACTAAATGATATGAAAGTAATGCTTGGAATATTACACCAAGCTTCAGGTGAGTATCAAGAAATAAATAATAGTAATGGTGAAGTTTTTAAAGTTAATAATGGTAATTTTAGTGTTGCACTACCTGGACAGACATTTATAAAAGGTGGTCTTTATTCCTTATTTATGAAAACTGAAGATGGCCAAGTTTCAGATTTTATTACAATCTCGCTTGACGATAGGGAAGTTGGATTTAGTTCAACAAATGTTCTTGTAGATAGCCCTGATAACTTGCGAGTTGGGAGTACAATGATTTTTAAAGTTCAAGGCATTACTGATAGAAATGGAAACCAGATCGCAGCTGGAGAGTGTGGTGCTGATATTTATACAGCAACAAATACAACAACACCAATTCTTACTAAAGGAGAGATTAAAGATGGTACTTGCAGTGCAAAAGTCGATCCAGATAAAATTGTTCAAGAAGGTCCAATATTGGTTTCTTTTACAGGAGATAATATTATAAATAAAATCAATCAAAGTCGCCAATTTATTATTAAACCTGGAAGTGTAAATAGTTATGGTTACTTGAATTTAGAGTACGAACCAGCAAGATCAGGATACGCAAATAACGTGATTATCGGTCCTGTTACAGATCAAAAAGGAAACTTGGTAAATGCAATTGGTAAAAAACTTCAAATAAAATCAGCAGATAGTATTATAAGAGAATTTAATTCTATTGATATTCAAAACGGTTTTGCAAAAATATCCATTCCTGGAAGTATCTTAAATCAAGGAGAAATTACACTAAGCTTACACGACAATGATGAGGCAAATACGACACTTACAACCAAAGTTATCACTGTTATTAAAACCGAAGAAAAACTATTTGTTCCATCATTTCCCAATATTATAAATAGCAATGAAAAAATCAAAGTAACTATGGATAACGTGCCAAATGCAAATGATGATGTAGAGTGCAAACTAACATTTATCCGTAGTAATGTTGACTATTTTGATGGAACCAGTAAATACAATAGCGATAAAAAGCAATGTGTAGTTGAGTTTGACTTAGATACTTTTAGAAATAATTCCACAGCACTTTTGAGATTTCAAGTTGGAGAATCAATATACAATAATACTGTTGATCTAGAAAGTGGAGATCCATCAAATTTATTTGTAGTAACCCCTCAAATACAACAAGTCGCAAAAAATGAACTAAACTTAAACTTACTTACATCACCAGTTGTAGACAAACAAGGAAAGTATGTGGTTAACGGTAAAGTAAAAATTCAGTATAATGGCAAAATAGAAGAGTTACATATTAAAAAAGGACTAGCAAAACTTGAAATTGACTCTAGTAAATTAGATGCAAAGGATATCAATACAAAATTAGACCAAAAGTTTTTAGAATTTAACATCAATGCTAAAGCGAGTGTGTCATCTATCAGCAAAACAAATAATTTAAGTGTATTTCTTGGTAAAAAAGATGTGACGAGCTTTAAGACAGATATTAAACCTAAATTTACTCAGAACCAGATAGAAGCAGGAACTCCTTATATTTTTGGATTTGTTAGCAATATTTGTAATGTAAATATGGTAGGAGACGACAATAAGGTAACTCCTGTAAAAACTCATCAACAAGGGGAAACATGCTATGCTCAAGTACTTGGAGAAGAAGGAAATTATTCTCTTGTATTTGAAGAAAATGGCTTTGAAAAATTTGTATACGACCTTAAGATTGTAGCTCAAACTGCAAAAGTAAATTGGTCTTACAGTAAACCGCTGATAGCTGAAGTAATTGGAGAAACTAAAGGAGATGAACAAGTAATAGTATATGATGGAGAAAACCAATTCAAGTTCTCAAACAAAGAAAATAATTTAGGAATTAAAGTTGAACAAAACGGTTTAAATCCTATCAAAGACTATCTAGTTGAGCTAAAATATACAGATAAAAATAGTAATCAAGTCTCACACATAAGAACAATAAGTGGAGAAAAGCTCATCAAATAGTAAATATTTATACTATTAAAATATTAAAACAAAAACAAAACAATGCCTAATAAACCAAAAACAAACCAAATTATATCTTCTCGTCTGTTTAAGAAAAAAGTTTTTGTCCGTGTTTCTAGTTTTATTGTCATGGCTCTTCTTTTTGGAGTAACTTGTTTTCAATTATTAAATACTCTTAAAAACGTTATTCCATCAAAACCAGCACTAGCAAATAATTGTCCTGCTGGATATACATGGAACGGAACACAGTGTGAACAAAGAACAGTAAAAGTATCAGGTACACCTATTTGTCCTAGTGGGTATACTGATGATGGAGGTAATCCTCCTTGTATTGCAACCACAGCAAGAACTCCTATTTGTCCAAGTGGTTGGGTGTATAATTCAGGATTAGATAAATGTGAAAGTAGGGTAAATAAAGTTTCTAATACTAGTTATAGTTGTCCAAGTGGTGGGAGTTTAAGTGGGTCTACCTGTAATGTAAACATGGGTGGAATTTATTATGCTCCCTATCAGACAGCAAATTGTGATTCAAATCATTATTCAGTTAAATATATAACAACCTTATATAATAATCCAAATTATGACGAATACTATTGTATTCCCAACTCATTACCAGACTTTCAAACTCGTCAAGGATCTTCTTGTGACGCTAACCATTACCTTGTTCCTAATGTAGGTCAAAACACTTTGTACATGTGTGCTCCTAATATTTATCCTGGGTTAATTTCAGCTAACTTTAGTTTAATAAATTATCCAAACAAAGGCTGTGACTCAAATTATTACAATCCAATTTATCCTGTTGTCGCTTCTTTTTGCGTCCCCAACAACGTCGCTTACTCCGCAACAGCTAACACAACCACTTCTTGCCCAAATGGATATACGGAAGATACTAACACCCCTCCATGCTACGCATTACAACCAGCAACTTACTCCTGTCCTTCAGGCTACTCCTACAATTCCAACACTATTCTATGTGAACAAAGAACAGCAAAGATAGCAGTCCCTCTTGTTTGTCCAAGTGGGTATACTGATGATGGAGGAAACCCTCCTTGTGTTAGATATATTGCTGAAGTTATCTGTGGATTAAGCCAATATTTTAATACTACTAGTTATAGCTGTGTAGATATTAAGATTTTAGTAGCACCATCAACTTCTAATCCATATACTTTGATTGCTACTTGTGACACTGCAACTGTAGAAAGTACTACTATCTGCCGTTTTGACTTACCACCAGACACTACTATCACAGGTTCTAATTTGACTTTACGTGTTGATATTTTGGATGCTAATAATCAAGCTTTAGGAGGTGGAACTTGTAATCAAAATGGTATCGATTACAATAAAACTATTAATGTCACTTGTGGTGGTGTACCAACAGGAAAAGTGCTTGGAAGTAACTATATCTATTTTTATCTAACTGGTTCGATTGTTTCTTATGGTAGTAGCACACTTACAACAATATCCTCAGCTTTTAGTAAAATTGGTAAAGATAGTACAACTAACTCTACTACTTCTACCGTTCCAGGTAACACTATTGACTGGACTTTAGCATTCAATAATGGTACGGGATCTATTCAACCCACTGTTGATATTACTGATACTGTCCCTTCAGGAACTGAATTAGTGGCAGGTTCCCTCAAGGTACCGCCAAACTTTACTGCTAACTACAGTACAGATTCAGGCACAAGTTACTCAACTACAGAACCAACACCTACAAGTAATACAACAAGCATTAAAGCAAGTGGAGTTAATATACCAAATGATACTAATGGTCAAGTACAAGGATTTGGGCCAGTACTGACTACACTAGCAAATACAAGTACAGGTGGTGATGGAACTTTTCCTATTCCTTTTGAACATAGTACTGGAAGCAGAGTGTATACTATTTACCATCATCAACAGCAAGAAAAAGCTTTTAATATCAACTGTATTGTAGTTTCCTCTAGTTCTATTTGTCCTGGATATCCAAAATATTTTAGTACCACCAATAGCTCAGATAATACTGGGCCACATGATATTTCAACTAGTTGGACAAATTTTACTGAAACTGTTGGTAATAAAGTATTTTACGCAGCTCAAACAGATGCTTCAAATGGTATTGGCTGTTTTGATATGGAAGCAGGTAGAAACTGTGGATACTATCAACTAGGTATACTTCCTAGAGTACCCGCTGGAGCTAATCCAGCCAACATTCAGTTTTATTCATCACAAACAGGCCTTGTGAGATCAGGAGACAAACTATATACAGTTGGTAACGATGTACAATTTTATTGTCTTAATATTACTAGTCTTACTCCTTGTGCTAGTCAGCCATATAATCTTGCTACTGCTAGTAATCCAGGAGTTGGAAATAATAGCTATGGTCAAAGCACATCACCAATATTTACTACGAACGGCAAAATTTATCATGCTCAAAACTATGATAGTACTGATGCAAATTTTAATCGGAGTGGTGTAAATGCTAATACTAAAATTAGCTGTTTTGATCCTTCTACCAATGTTGCCTGTACCAGTTTTAGCCTAATCGATGTACCAAATAGTGTAAACTGGTTTGAATCTCCTGGTACTTTTAGCTGGGTATCTTCACTGTATCCAATACAAAACTCAATCAATCAAATTACGGGTATCTGTACGACAGGTAGATTAGAAGTCACTGGTAATACATTTTGTTTCAATAAAGACACAGGGGCCAGTATCGCTATCCCTCCTATTTTTACTAACTTACCAGCAAGCACGATCAGTACTAATCTTTCATATACGGTATTGTTTAGAAATACTGCTATTCGAAATAAAATATATATACCTTTATATGGTGTAGGATATATCGTAGAACCAGATACAACTTCTAATAACCGTAAAAGTGGTGCCGTAGTCTGTTTTGATTTTGATACCAATGCTCGCTGTGCTGGATTTGGCAATGACGGTTTTGTAGAACCATATACTCAAGGTGTATCTATCAATAATGGTGCTGATGGTCCACGAACCTACGGCTTCTCATATTTCAACGGTTGTATGCTAGGTCTTGGAGACGCAGGCATTCTCTGGTCATTTAATCCAGATACAGGAGCTACCCCTTGCACTACCAGCTCTGCTTCAACAGTGATCAAGCCTAGTGGATATTACTGTGATGGCCAAAGTCACACTATAACTTGGAGCAAATCTAACGTTGTGGATACTTTCTCAACAACTGGACTTAATGATATCATAACCAAAGTATATGACAAAAACGGTATTTTCTTAAAGCAAGGATCTGTACTTAGTACTTTTAGTTTATCTATTTCTGATATTCCTTATGGTAACAGTGTATCGTATAACAGTCTTACTGGTCTTGATACCACTGAGATTCAGGTAGAGACTACTGGCTATGGAACCACATCAGGCCTTGCTAATTTAGTAGGCAAGCGAACCGTGACCTCATTTAATGGAGATTATCCACAAGTTTGTTTTAAAACTAAGATAAACAGTGCATACAAAGCAGCTATTTTAGCTAATACGGCTAACATTACTAATATAAGTCCTAACATAGCTAGTTTTGGTATATCAGTTATTAGACCATTTGATCCAGCTAATGATTTACCTATACTAACTAATCTTACAGGACTAACTTGTAATCCATCTAGTGTTCTCTCTAGTTCTACTACAACATGTTCTGGTACTTTCCCTAGTAACGTAACTGCACCAAGTAGTTT
>JACMQI010000022.1 GCA_014377045.1 candidate division SR1 bacterium | reverse complement strand
CTTTATTTCGATAATTAGAGATTTTTATTCTCATTATGTTATTTCGTATTACAATTACAAAAAGGTCTTTAATTTATCGTTAAGTACGTTTACTTAGCGATAAATTTTATAATAGATATTAAATATAGTGTATCAACTAATAATAAAAAAATTTATAGACTTTAAAAAATATTATTTAAAATTTATTAGTAGTTATGACAATCAACCACCCCGCAGCAAGACTACGGGGTATGGAAGTCAGCCTAGTGTAGTTTGATGGTTAAAACAGCTCCTCTGACAATTGCTGTTCGTGGATTTTAGTATATTTGTTTTCTTCTTTTCCTTGGTTTTTTACATAGTTTGCTATCGTATTTTCTCCACCATATTTTGACACTGTGTTTACAAAATATCCATCTGACCAAAACTCCCCTCCCCAGAGTTGTTGTTTGACTTCTGGATTGAGTTTAAAAATATTTCTTGCTGTGATACTTTTTACCAATCGTACAATTTTCGTTGGACTGTAGGTTGGTACACTTTGGATCAGGAAGTGCACATGATCTTTGTCTGTCCCAATTTCTAGAAATACTATGCTGTATCTCAAAGCTATTTGCAGACAAATATCTTTGAGAGTCTGATCGACTGATTCTGAGAATACTGCTCTACGATACTTTGCTGGAAGTACAAAGTGATACATGAGGACAGTTACGTTGTGGCTTTTGTGGATGTACTTACTTGTAGTCACGCCTTTACAGTGACACAAAAGATAATCCGCTGCAAGCAGCGGGGAATATACCCCAAGAGATTTAACTATTTCGATACTTACAAATCCATTAAAAATATAAATAAATAGTCTAAAATATTACCAATAAAATCTACAGCAGCTGAAGTGGCAATATACACTTGTCTAGATAATCCCATATTTATGGGCACAAAAGATCAAAAATAACTACTTGTACTTACCAGTCCACCAAAAAACCCTACGAGCCCGCCTGCAACAACTTCAAAGCAAGACGATACTGAAAATTTAAACTTTTTAAAAATTACCTCATATACCGAGGAAACCATTAATAGAATTACAAGTAATATTTCTATCAAGTTTATATTTATAAAACGCGTAAAAAATGCTCCGAGTTCCACAAATATAATATTAGAAATACCAAATTTTATAAATACATCTTTGCTTATATTTTTCCAAAAAAACTAATGCGAGTAACGTTAGAAAGTACGTGCAAAAGAGCTATAATGCCTAGCATATTTTCAAAGTTTACAAAAAAACTTAAAAGTGAAACAAAAAAGATTACATTACTAAAACCTGCGATAGTTCCCAATATTTACTTTAAAGAAGGTATAAAGCTACTAATAATAAAAAAATTTGATCTCAACAAGAATTATTTGTGATGTCAAAAAAGGCCATAATTAAAAAACTAAAGCTCTATATAAAAATTGTATGCTATTGAGATAATTTTGGAATTGATTTTAAATTTCATACAAGACCTATTTTTTGTAACACCCAAATAGGGTACCACGTCAATTTCCCACCAAGCTAAACCATGTCTAGGGCTAGATTCATGAGCAGGATGAGTGTTGCACCAGCCTTCTTTAAAAGCAAGTAAGCCAATAAGCCAATTATTAGTAGAATTGTCTTTTGTATTGAACTAACGATAGCCCCATTTATGAGTAGCACTGTTTACAAGCCAAGTAATGAGCCAAAGTAAGACAATTCTTGTCAAAATACGCCAAACAACCATACCCATCACTCCAACTTAGTATAATATACCAGTCAAAACAATTTGCATTAATATCATGCAAGTATTTAATTTTGGCAGATTAAGCGTACGGTTTTTTAGGAGATTATCTCGAATCTTACATTCTTGATTACTGACCTCCTGATTATAAAATAACCACCCTATATATGACCATAAAATCCTCGCTTACTATTGTGTTTATCAGCTGCATCATCACTATATAAATGGTGGATTCTGTGATCGCTGATCCAATCTATAGAATTAGCTTGTAGAACTAACAATCCACATATTGTAAGAAAAAACTCTACTCAAACTTTAGTTTCAAATGATTTGTGAGTGAGCAGTCTGTGATAACCAAATGTAATGCCAAGACAACCCGTAATATGATACATTAAAAAAAACTAAAAGATTATATAATCCAAAAATGTGGAATATAGCCTAAAATACTACAAAATAGACTGACTAATGACAAAATATGAATTCCAATAATGAAAAAAGACTGATCTATGAAAATTGTAAATGCTGATTTTTTATTTTTTCCAAGCTGTAATTCTCAAATTATTTGGTCTAAAAATAATTGCAAATTTTAATAGCAATTACCAATTATTTTAAATTTTATGATTTATAAATACCTTAAATATTTATGAAACCAGTCTTCTATCTTCCAATGCTCGAGCCATAGTTGCTTGATCTAAAGTGTCTGGATTATAGTACATCGGTAAACCTTGCGCAAGCCTACTAATTTTGATTTTTTCTGTTAAACCTCTATCTTTAATAAGCTCTTTAATGTATGCAGTAGTCGCTTCTCCAGCAAACCCAGCTTTAAAAAAGAGAATCACTTCAACATCTCCAAGCTTAGTTAAACCAGCCAGCCTATGCTCAAAAAGCTCACCAATACGGGTATTTTCAGCAAAAATATTATCAAGAGGCGAGATAAGAGCATTTAAAACATGATAATACCCACGATATATCTGGCTTTTCTCCATACTAATTACATCCGTCGGTTTTTCTACGAGGCAAATCTGAGTTTTGTTTCGAGACTCATTGCTACAAATCTCACAAAGCTTATTTTTCTGTGCAAAAAAGCCGCACTGTGTACAAAATCCTACATTGTTTCGTGCTTGGCTAAAGGCTTCGATAAGCTCATCATATTTTTCAGGTGATAGATGGATAACATCCAGGGCAAGTTTTTGACTACTACGAGTACCTACCCCAGGAAAATACTTGAGTTTATCAGATAAATCTTGCATAGCTTTTGGTAGCATATCCTATGTATAAAAACACATATGCTTAAGGTAGTCAAACATATTTGAAATTATATTAACCAATCATGTAATCCATCATTTTATTGTATATTTCCTCGATTTTTTTATCTCCATGCAACTTGCGTAAAAGCTTAAAACCTGGATCAGAATTTACCTCAAGAAACCATAATTTTCCATTTATATCTTCAACTATATCTATGCCTGCCCACCCTAGACCAGGAATACACTCCACTACCCTATCTACGATAACTTTAAACTTTTTGAGGAATGTATTCGAAGCAACAATCTCATAATGAGCATTTTCCTCATTAGCAATGTTATAATTTTCGCTATTCTTACGCTGGTTGAGCCTAAGCTTGTTGTATGCAAGTAAAATAATAGGGTCATTAGATAAATTATGTGATATATTTTTGTTGAAGAATAGTACCCGATATTCTTTCTGTATATTTATATATTCCTGAATTATAATCTCTAAAATATCATAGTTCTTGTCTTGAAAAACTGTATGTATTTTATCTATAAGACCTACCAAATCTTTTACGATATACACATGAACGGAGTTGTCCGTGTTAGATGGCTTAATCACTAAGGGAAAGTCTAAATGGTTCGCTTTTATCTTATCACCTAAATCTTTATTGAGCTCATCTTTTGTTATTATAATATTTTTAGGAATAGGAATATCTGAGTTTTTCAGTAGCGAATAAGTTAGGCTCTTATGCTTTGTGAGGGTTGAAGAAATGGGTGAATTAAAAGAATCTTTACGGCCATAAAAAGTATAGTCTTTACTAAGATGAATTATTAAATAGCTTGGAATATTTGTATTTGTAGTGTACTTAAAATTACGCTTGTCACAAATAGATTTCCAAATATCGAGGCGGTAACTATATCCTTTTATTGGCATATTTTCTTTAATTATCAGTTTTATATTTGATTTGAGTTTTAATGTCAGAACATTTTAATAAGGCGCCATATTTATCTTGAGAGTTTTTAAAAAGCTGCTTATCTGTTATATATAAAGTTGAAGATACAATTTTTTCTTTAGGTTTAGAACCGTGAAATATCAATACATCTTCTTTTTCATCCCATATAAACTTATCACTGATACTGTATGTTGAGTCAACACTAGAAATATGAGGTCTACATCCTATTTGTAACTTAAACATGGCAAGTCCAATTTCTGAATTAACACCAAAAACGTTTGTGTCAACTCCGTGATAAATACCTTTTTTCTTCAATTTATAGGCTTCTTTGAAGAAAAGATATTCCACTACAAGTGTTATATTAGACGGTAGTTTACACTTTGCTTCTGAAGGAAAGTATTTTACTACAGCACTAAGCCTATCTTTTCTCTCTGTAAAAAGCAAAGCACCACATAGCTCACCATTAAAATTTAATATTAAGCAATAAAACGGGATACCAGTATCCTTATAATTTTGATAATATTTGAGAACATCACGGACATTGCCATTACGCTTTTTCAAAATGTTATTTTCATACAATGGTAAAAAAATCTTGATAAAATCTGGCGTAACTATTTTAATTTCAAACTCATATCCAAATTCTAACATTCTTTTATATGATGAGAGTATTTTTTTATAAGTTTTTTTACTAAAAATTTCTTCCACAGATGAATAATTTTGAAAACTGATTTTCCATAAAATATGAGATGGATACTGCATATAAAGTCTTTATCTAATTATTTCTACACTTACTTTCTTATTTTGCAATAGCTGAGAATACTTGTCTAAATATTCAGTTTTAGAATTGAGAAAAAGTTTTGCAAACTCTATTTTTTTACCTAAAGTACCAAGAAATACCAACATGTCATCGTCTTTTTCATGATTAAAAATTATATTTTCAAATATTAGATTATCATTTTTTTTTGGGCAATATGGTTGCGCACCAGTACGAAGTTTATAAATAGCCAAACCTATATTTCCTCTTCTACCAAAATAATTTGTATCAACTCCAAGACTTATGTATTTAATGTTGTTATTTACAGCATATTCATAAAGTTTATACTCAGCAATAAAAGTAATATTTAATTTTAAAGGAGTCAATATAGTTTTTGGAAAAACTTTTGCAATTTCATATAGTTTGTTACTTTTGCTTACGACAAATAAAATAGCTCCTAAATATTCACTTCCTAAATAAAGTGACAAAGCCTTATAACCATCTTGATGTTTAGGGTTATGCAAGATAATATCGTACATGTCATAAATAATACCCTCTTTTATACTCTCAATATTAGTGACATATAACGGTACAAATTGATCCAAATAATCTTTGGTGATTTCTTCAATGCAAAACTTATATTGAGATATTTTTAATCTATCTAAACTATTATTAAGATCTTTCTTTGTTCTATCTCCATACAGTTCTAAAATATTGCCATTTTTAGGAATATCTACACGCCATGAAATTTTTTTAGGATGTAATAAAGTGTATTGCATTTAAAGTAATAAATTAAAATTTGAAAAATATAACTCTAAACACTACTACCATACAGTTTGGGTCTTGTCAAATACAACAAAATTGGTTATAATCAAACACATAAAACGTCAAAACAATGCAAACTCACTTCGACAAAACCAGTGTGGCAAATATTTGCTTAAAAAAATTATCATATGAGACTAGATGTTTTATCGCTAACGCTCCTCTAATAGCGATGTTTTTAAAAAACATAATATCTGAACCAAGCCTATATAGCATAATATATGAGGCTATACGACCATACTTACAACCGGATTACCAATATTACTCCAATGGCTTTCTTTTAAATAAGATAAAAAATCAATATTCAAGTCTTTTGCAAAACGTTGAGCTAGCTGTTACTCCAAATCAACTGGTATTTTCTGCAAGCGAGGTTGTCATCATTGTTGAAAAAATTATGTCCAACTATCTTGATTTTCAATTTAAATGGAATATTAAAATAGGTAAAAAGTATCGAATAATTCATAAAAAATGCCTAATTTATATTGCAGATAGAGAAATAAAACGTGATAAGCTTATATCAATATTGTTTCATGAAATAGTTGTTCACGTCTATCGATCAAAAAACTATTTTTCCTTAACTTCTCTACCTAAATTCAATAACTATTTAGTATTTGAAGAAGGTCTTGCAAAAATTTTGGAAACAGTAAATGAAAAAAAAATTGAAAATCAGCCACGATTTAGTTTTCTACCTATTTTATTGTTGTTATCAGAACTAGGTTTAAGTAATAGTCAAATTTCTAAAATATTTAACATAATAAGTCCAGGTATTTTAATAAAAAATAAGTATTATACTTTAATACAAAAAGAATACAAAAAGAAGTATAAATGCTTAAGTTATTTGATAGGAAACCAAAAAGTTCAATATTTTTCTAATTCTTTTGAGCAAAGCAACCTAGATAACTCTATTTTATTTCATGCTTTTTCAAAAGTTTGTTGTATTATTATGGAATATCCTATTAACCCGCTTGATTTAGAACATATTAAGATACTAATTGAACTAAATATTTTGTCGCTAAAAAATAAAGAATTTAATGAATACAAAAAATTTGTAGAAAATCCTATAACTAAAAAAATAGAAGCTTTATCAGAGGGTATTAGTGAACATGAATTTTTACTAAATTACGAATCGTTATCAGATCGCCTTGTAAAATAGACTTGTCTTTGTTAGCTAAAATAGCATACGCCACACGTCCATAACCTTTATTCACCTGCCCTACTTCATCACCTTTTTTAACAACAATAATAAACTTGTTGAAACTTTTCAACTTCTCTATTTGATCTCTATTTTCTATTTCAACAAAGTTACCTTCCTTATCAGCCCAAAACTGTGGACATGCAGAATATTGAATAAACGAATTATCAAGTAAAATAGGTTCGCCTAGAAGAGACTTAATAAAATTACCAAAGTGGTCGATATTAAAGCTTTCTCTCAACATTTCACTTCTAAATCCGCCTGGACGGATATTTACTTCGATAACCTTGCACCTTCCTTTTGTATCTATTTTAACCTCGGTATGAGTGGTAGAAGAAACTATTTTAAGTGCTTTAATCGACTTCTCTACCGTGTCTAGAACTTGTAGTTCTTCTCTTCTATCCAGTTCGCTAGGATACTGTGAATAGTAAGTTTGAAAATCATCAAAACCTAAATCATGACTTATAATTTGTTTACAAATAGGTGTGTGTATTACCTTACCATCGGCATCAATGTAAGAATCTACTGAAAACTGTCTACCATCAATGAACTCTTCGATCACAACTTGAGGTTTACGGTATACTTTATCTCGGTCGTAAACTTCTTGGATATGATCTAAAACATAACTGACTTTTCTACTTAGCTCTTCAATATTGTTACAAATATTAACAAGCTCACCCTTACTAAGATTCGCTGGCTTTACTACAACTGGAAATCCAAACTTGCGGGCAAATGTATAAGCTCCGTGAAACGTACGAATTTTTTTAAATTCAGGTGTGATTTCAGGATAAATTTTAGCAATTTCTTTTCTTTGAAAATATTTATTTGTTAGGTATTGAGCTTGACTAACGTCAAGAAACTCTGACTGATCTAAGTTAAGACTTTTAGCTATTAATGCGGTTGTATAGACATGCTTTTCTCTTACACAAACCAAAAGAGTTTTAGAATTGAAATATAAGCTTTTAAGCGATTCTCCTATGGTAACCTTATTTCTCATGTTAATAGAGTATACAAAGCTAAGTTTATGTAAATAATTAGGTAAAAATCTGTCTATGGCTGTATCGTACAAATCTCTAAAAAAACCTATGGAATAACCTTCTTTTTTGAATGCCTCAATATATTTATTTGATAAAGAACCCACAAAAATTACCATTTTATTTTCCATAACAACTAAAATCTAATTTTATTTTTTTACTAAATGATTTATTTACTCAAAATTATGAGCTAAAATTTAATATATACTTTCTCACAGAACTACAAAAAATGTTTTTTGTCAATAGAAGTTTTTTGACAAACTTTGTTTGTTTTATGTATGATAATGTCCATAACCTATGAAAGTAAAAAACAACCTTCTTATCTATCTTATTTCTATTCTTATTTTTGTTACTATTTTGACTGGAAGTTACTTTTTTTTCAAAAATATAGGACCGAATAATAAAGACTTATTTAATCAACCATCACTTCAAGCACAGAATAGTGATAAAGGCGAATCTCCAAAATCAACGAAAATGCTAGATAAAAAACCTGAGAAAGTAAAATCTGATAAACCTGAACCAATTAAATTAGTAAATACAGATCCTAATAAATTTCAACTAGATATCCCCGCACTAACTTATCATCATATAGCTACACTTCCCGATGATCTAAAAAACGATAGCATTGCTACAGGTCTTCGAGTAAGTCCAGATGCATTTGATGCACAGATGAAAAAACTCAAAGATAAAGGCTATACCACTCTTTCTATTGAAGAATACGAGCGCATAACGGTTGGAGATAAACCAATGCCTAAAAACCCAATCCTTTTAACTATAGATGATGGCTATACAGACGCTTATGAAAATGCATTTCCAATACTTAAAAAATACGGCTTAATTGGTAATTTTGCTATTATAACGGACGTACTTTCTACACGTGAGTATATGTCACTTGATAACGTAATTACAATGCAAAAAGCTGGCATGGGTATCATGTCACACACTACTCTTCACTGTCAACTAGCACAAAGAGAAAGAAAAAATGGACAAAATATTTATTTGGACAACCTAACTGGTAACGAGCTTAAGCCATGCCCAGAGTTCACTTATCCTGGAGGACTTACTGCTGGCCAAGCAGATTATGAACTCAAAGAATCTAAAGAATTTTTACAAAAAAAGTTAGGTATTCAAATTGATAGTGTCGTATATCCTTATGGAAACTATAATCCAAAAACCATGGAACTAACTAAAAAAAATGGTTACAAATTTGGATTTACCACAAAAGGTAGCGTAACACCCCTTAAGCCAGACACAATACTATTTGAATTGCCAAGATCTACTGTTGGAGGACAGCAAACTCCAGAATTAAGAGGTTTTTTTGTAGGAATATAAACACCTACTCAACAAAAAATGCTAGGTATTTCACTAGCTTAAGTTTTTTTAATTTTCTCTACCTGCACTAAGTAGATGAATTTTTTTCTTCTCAAGTTTGGTAATCCAATCATTGATAAATCCAACTCTTTGTAACAAATATGTCATTACATCGTAGGCTTTAAATGAGCTCATACCGTTGTAACATGCGAAGAAATGACCAATACAAGATTCAAACTGATCATCAAGGCTTTCTATACCTAAAATTTTTGTCTCGTAGCTTATTTGATCTAAAATACCCCGAATTTGAGCATAAATATTAGTTATTTCATTAGATAAAATACTTTGAGAAGACTTGTCATTTTGACCTGTAGTCTTACATAAAGAAATCTTACAAGAAACAAGTTTGAACGTTTCAAGCAATGAAATAATAACACGAAGATTATCTTCAATCATGATGCGAAATATCTAAAAACTATGAATTCAAACTTATCACACTTTTACGTGTAAGTCAAGAGCAAAATTGGACCTATTTCATTTTTCTTTCTTCAATAAGGATAAAACCAACTTTTGCTCATCCATTGACATTTTATAATAGCTGTTATATCATATTTTGATGTCTAGCTTCCGTACTCGTTCAGCTCCTAGCCCTACAGGGTATCTCCATCTTGGTACAGCCAGAACTATACTTTTCACCAAATTATTTGCAACTAAATACGAAGACGGTATATATTATTTAAGACTTGAAGATACAGATCGAAATAGACTTAATCCTGAAGCTGCAATTAATCTTATTGGTAATCTTCATACGCTTGGACTGGATCCAGACGAAGGTGTTAGTTTAAATAAGCATGGTAAAAAAAACGATTTTTATGGTATCTATCAAAACGGAGATTTAGGTCCATATATTC
This sequence comes from candidate division SR1 bacterium, assembly GCA_014377045.1. Classification (GTDB taxonomy): domain Bacteria; phylum Patescibacteriota; class JACMRA01; order JACMRA01; family JACMRA01; genus JACMQI01. Next base: position 22,485 of record JACMQI010000022.1, on the reverse strand, counting down.
AATCAGAGAGACTCGAGCACTATCATGAATATGCTCAACTCATGATAGACAAAGGTTTAGCATATTGGTCATATCTTACTCCTGAGGAAAAACAAGAATTACAAGAAATTAAAAAATCAATTAAGCGACCAATCGACTATTATAAAATTTGTGTAGAAAAATATATCCCTGACGATCTTTACAAATCAGTCAAAAATGCGTTAAAAGATCCAAATAAACCAGCGTTGATGTACAAACTACATAGAAATTTGAAGGTAGCTTGTCATGATTTATTAGTAGACAGTACTATATTTGACTTATCACTTGAGGAAGATTTTGTTATACTAAGGCCTGATGGATATCCACTATATCATTTAGCACATATCGTAGATGATTATCTAATGAAAACAACATTGGTTGTTCGATCACAAGAATGGTATCCCAGTTTTCCAAAACACAAAACTATGTTTTTAGATTGCTTTGAACACGGAATACTTTCCTCTGAAGTTACTGACTGGGTTCATAATTGTCCGCAATATATTCACCTACCTTTTATACTTGGCGAAACTGGCAATAAAAAAATGAGTAAGCGTGATGGTAACGTAAATATGCAAGATTATTTGGACAAAGGATATATGCCAGAAGCAATTATCAATTATCTAGCATTTTTAGGATGGAATCCAGGAACAGAAAAAGAAATATACCTTGAAAAGTACGATTTTGAAAACCTAAACCAAGACCAGCGTCTAGCCAAGTTAATACACAATATTTCACTCGAATTTAATTACGAAAAACTTTCTAAATCACCTGCTCGTTTCAACTTGGAAAAGCTTAATTGGTTTAATAGAGAATATATAAAATTAATTTCCGACAAAGAATGGTTTGAAATAGGCAAAGTCAAATTAGGCCTTGTTAATATTGAAGATGTAACTACTCAATTAGCTTTAATTCTAGATAAAAATCGAGTAACTACAACTTCTGAGTTTGGAAGCGATAGCGATTGTATATTAAAATGGAGTAAACCAACAAATGATGAGATAAAGTGGAAAAAAATATCCATTGAAGAATCAAAACAAAACCTAAAAGAAATAAGTGACTGGTTGTTAAATAACGATGGGTTGCTTAGCTTTATATCTTCGAAGTCAATAGAAAATCATATTGAAAATACATCAAATCTAGAAACAACAATGAAAGCATGGCTTATGGCAAATCAAAAAGATACAGGATCCTATCTTTGGCCACTTCGTGTAGCTCTTTCAGGAAAACAAAAGTCTCCAAGTCCGTTTGAGCTACTTTCTATTTTATCAAAAGATGAAATTTCTAAAAGAGTTAAGGTTGTCTTAGAAAACTAATATTACATTTTTAAGTCTTTTTTCAAAGATTTTAACTCGGCATGAATTGCCTTTAGCATTTCTTTTGTTTCACCGTCTTGGCTGAATCGAGCTTGGATATCGTTTACTTGAGCTTGGATAAGCTCTATTTCTTTTTCTGCAAGTTTATTTACTTGGTAGTCTTCTTTAGCGTGTTTACGATCTATTTCTGATTGTCTGTTTTGACTCATCATAATTATTGGTGCAGTATATGCAGCTTGAAAAGAAAGCCCAAGATTGAGAAGTGTGAAAGTATATGGATCCCACTGATACTGCTTTGGAAGAAATACATTTAAGGATAACCATAATAATATAAAAGAAGACTGGATAATGATAAATTTCCAACTCCCAACCGTTGCAGCTACTTTATCAGCAACTTTTTGACCGACTGACTGACTACTTGCAGATTTTTCTGTATTGCTCATGTAATATAGTATACATAGTTTATAATTTTAAGTCAAAGATATTATGATATAAAATTTTCATAAAAAATGATGCATACTTATCAGTATACACCACAATAAAAAATAAAGTAATCATTAACTAATTTATAATATCATTCGCCTATTCACCATAAATTGGATGAATACAGGCTATAGGTAGTTCTGCTTTCTTTAAATTAGAAAAAGAAGTAATACAAATTTTACGTTCTTTAGGTTCAGAGATTTCTAATACTTGAGGATATACGAAAGGCTTAGGTATAATACAATGCTCTCCCTGAATGATCGATGCGCTTTCCGGAGGATATGGACTTTCAAAATAATTTACACTACCGTCACCAATTAAATCAGCAAAATCTACAGACTTTCTATGATTACTCATTATGAACTTTTTAAACAATTGTATTGCAATAATTATTTTACTATAAAATGAAATTTAATGTCAATATTCCTATACTAATATTTACCCATGCGAGTTCTTATTTATGCATTTGACAAAATAGTATAAATAATAAATATTAATTGCTATTCTAATTGTTTACGTGGTATATATGGTCACCCTAGAAGAAATAGAATCTCTATTCACAGAGTTTAGTATTCGCGTCCGCCACTTTAGTATAATTCCTGAACTTATTAAAGTAATGGAGAAAATTCCATACCACAGCTTTCGTGATGTTATAACAGAACTAGCGCATCTGGAAAAAATACCTTATAGCAAAGTATCCAAAGGCTCTATAGAAGTTCTAAAATACATAAATACATTTCCATCTGAGACTTTTTTGAGCAACTTAATCATAGCTATTAATCAAATAGCATATAAATCAAGTAAATCAAAAGAAGAAACTCTATTAGTATAACTGAGATAAGCATTGCGAGCTAGAAATTAAACTAGCTCATTTTTTTGAAATAAATTTATTCTCCCCAGCTAATTACGATCTTACCTTTTTCATCGTCACCAAGACATTTCAATTTAGAATTTGGAAAGAATGTTGCTAATTTTTGAGCTCTTCTAAAGTACTCTGGATTGATATTATGGTTTTTAGAGATAAACTTATTTGCTTCTTTCAGAGGTTTATTGTTGAGTATATCAATAATTTCTCGTACTGTGAGATCTTTTTGTAGTATCAAATCTAGCATTTCAAGTTGCTTGTCTGATTCCAGTCCTACGAGCTGACGTGCCTGCCCTTCACCAATTTTGCCATTAGCAATAGCGTCTTGAACTTGTTCTGTGAGTGTAAGTAGTCTTAAATAGTTTTTGACATATTGAACTGACGCTTTGAGAAGTTCAGCCAATCCTTTTTCATCTAGCACTTGGGTCTGCATCAACATGATAAAAGTATTTGCAAGCTCTATAGGATTGAGATCTTCTCGTTCCAAATTTTCCATCGCTGTAAGCATGGCATGCTGACTATCACTAAGATCCTCTTCTCGCTTTATCAGGGACATTATCTCAGTTGCACCAAGATATTGACAAGCTCTGAGACGACGCTCACCAGCAATCAAGATATATTCACTAGCTTTAGTAGGATTTGCTTGAGTTTTTTGTAAAACAATTACAGGGTGTATTAGGCCTGTTTCTTTTATACTTTTTGCTAAAGATTGTATCTTATTGATATCAAAATTTCGACGAGTTTGAAATGGACTAAGTTGAATATCTTTTATAGCAATATTTTGAATATCGCCAGTAGATATCTTAACTTTAGTTATAACTACAGGTGTGGCTATTAATTGATTTTCATTTGTTTCGTTAAGATTTACCACTTCGTCCCCAAAATAATCCCCTAATATATTTCCTAACGATTTACCAAGTGCCATAACCTAAAAATGCAATGTATGAATGTTGTTAAAAAGGTATGACGTTGTGTTTATTTTGTCAACCTAATTGTTTTCCAGTCTAGATATTCTCCAGTTTAAAATTAAAATAGATATCCCAATTACTATCATCATATATGCAATAATCTGAGTAGTAAAGTCAAAACTACTTCCTTCTAATATACTTAAATCTTCACATGTATTGGAAGAAATTGAACAAATTACTTGAGTATCAGTTTGGTTAGATAATATGCTAGATCCGTGAATATTAATGCCTATAATACTTGTTACAAGCAGCCATAAAAATAGTATAACCATTATGGTAAGGGTAATTTTTTTAAGTATCATATCACTATTTATTTTTATTTTTTTAGTTTTATTTCATCTAAGCTCGTCATTGCCAGTATTAAGCCCATTTCTCGATCTACATATGGCAAGATTTGCTTGATTGTAGCCCAATCAATAACCGCCTCAACCACATTTCTTTTAAAATTCATTTTAACTTTTATACAAAGCTCCTCATCGTTTTCCATTACAGTCTTTAGTTCCCCCGTGCCTTGATCCCAGATACTTTTAGCTGAATTTATAATCGAACCATCTTCTAAAATCTGACCCGCATCAAACATTTTATTATATAATGTAGATTTACCCATATATTTTAAGACTTGACCAAGATTATCAAATTTTATTTCTAAATTAAACTTAATATCTTTATCTTCAAAGCTTTTGTTTAGTTTTAAAGAATCAGCTAGTACAGATAAAATTAACTTTTTAAACTCAGCCTCTATAATCTGAATATAACCTTCTTTATTTCGATTAACTATAAATGAGATTAGTTCTTTCCATTTTGGAGCTAAAATATGAATGTAACTAGTTGTATTCTGAATTTGTGCGCTCTCTTTCATAGAAATTTATATCCATTATATCATACAATAATTTTTTAGACAAGAAAAAACCTGGCTCATAACCAGATCTTAAATTATATACAATAATAATTTTATTTTAATTTATTGACCATTAATTTCTATGATTGCATCTTCGCTTGGTACAACTACAACACCGCTATCTTTTATAGCTTGCATTTGAGCTCTAAAATTAGCCTGCGTAATAGAATATGCCTCATTTCCTGGTTTTACTTCATGATACATAAGCACTAGCCATCCGTTATTTTGTTTAATAGAACTAATTGTCTTTTGTAGCTCAGCAAGAGTAGTCGTATTAAGTATTGGGAAAGCATTTACATTATATTGGTCAAAACTGGACTTTATATTTACATTACTATCACAGTTTCGCATACCTATAGTATAGTGCTGTCTTACATAGTCAGTTACTTCTGCATTATGCTCGCAAAATGGAGTTACAAAATAGTTTATAGGCTGACCAAGTAAGCTTTCTAAATAGATTTTAGGATTAACAACCTCGCTTTGTAATTGACCATCATTTAATCCTACTAAATTTACATGAGTTGCCGAATGAGAACCTATTTTATGACCTCGATTGCTTAAATTTACAACCTCTGTAGAATTCATGTAAAGATTGTTATATCTATCGGGATTTTGTGTGGTGTCGGTAACTATCATTGCAGAACCTTTAAAACCAAACTCGTCAAGAACTGGGAATCCACTTTTGTACGCATTTTTCCACCCATCGTCAAAATCAATACTAATTAAAGGACGTTTAAAACCGTCTGAGACTGGAGTTGGAGGGGGTAGTGGAGTTGGAGGGGGTACTACACTATCAGAAACTAGAGAATAATTGTCAGTTTGTACCCATCCTTTACTAAAAATTGGAAAATAAATATTTATAGCTTTTGAATCATTAGAAGTAGTAAATGTATAGGAAACTTGCGTCCAATTATCGGGGGATGTTGGTAAATCCCCTAGCCAAGAGTAGTCGTGTATACCTGTTGTAAAGGTAGAGTCCATATCGACTTCAATTGGAACACTGGATTTATAATACGCAGAAAACTTATATTGTGTATTAGGTGTAACTGTCACATCTTTGAAAGACCACCTAGCATCGCCATTTGTATAGTTATTCACTGTGACTTTAAGACTTTTTGAACCATCTTGAGCATCATTCTCGAGCGTATATTCTGGTTGATTTGTTCCCCAGCCATTTTTTGACCAATCAGTCGGCGATCCAGATTCAGCAGACGGATTGGATATGAGATTATTTGAAGCGCTTACATTTGTTGAAACACTGGAAAAAGAAGCAATGAGTAAAAAAGAAATTATAAAAAAAATATTTGGCCTAGAAAAAGCTTTTATATACACCATAAAACAAGAAAATTTAGGAAATTAGGAAATTGTTTAAATTTTAATCGTTGCATTGTAGTTATCTTGGTGAAAAGAGTCCTAATGATACAAAGCAAATCAATAAATCTAAACAGAACTAATCCTTGGATATATTTCAAATTTGTGTCAATAGAGTTTTAAAAAAGATAATTTTTATATTCTATTTAATCAAATTTTATAATACTTTTCTCTAAGTTTATATTAGTAGTCCCTAATTAATGATAGATATAAATTAAAGTTTTTGTCCCAGTCAGTAGCGCTAAGCGAACTTGATTCAATGATTAAACTTCTTATTCCTTTACTTTCTGCCCAGACAGTTTGATCTCCTGGAACCGAAGGAATGTCAGGGAAGACACCAACAGCATACCCTGTTCTTTGTGAAACCCACTCAGCAAACTTTATAGTATCTAAATTATAATCGTTTCCTCTAAAAATTATTCCATTTGGCGGCCACTGAGAATGATAGCTAATTAGAACACTTGGTTGTTGTTGCAATATAAAGGTTGCTAAATACTTTGTTTCCTTTTCAGATTCAGCAAATGCACCGCATTCGTCACATGTTACAAAATTAGAAGTAAAATTTCTATTTAGATTGATATTACGAGCATTATATCGATTACTAGAAGCTGTCCCATCAGGATTAGCTAGTGGCACTATGATAATCACTTTATTTTTATCTATAATTTCTTGTGGGTTTTGTTCGATATAAGTTTGCAACTGAGCAAGATCTCCGCTTTGCCACTCACTACCATGAATACCAGCAGTAAGCATAATTTTTTTACAAGTACTAATCTGGGTGCAAGAACCATAAATATTCACTACTAGGTCCCTACCTTCCTCGCTTTTACCATATATCAAAGTTTGCTTATAATCAGTCTCAAACGATAATGAATAAGACCAGTTTGAATTTTGGCGACAGTTACTCGGCAAGCTCAATTTACACACTTCAATAGTTGCAATTCCAAAAATATAATTTGTTTTGGCAACCATTTTAGTAGGAGATACGGTCAAAACATTACCATTCAAAGATTTGGTAAAGGAGACTTCGGGGTAGAATCGCAAACTATCGATAATTCTCTTATCTGGTACTATTTTAAAAGTGACGGTAAAAGATTGATCAATTTTTACAGCCTTGGTATTGTTTTCGATACTTGAAAATAAAAATCCATTTAAATCAATTGTATTTTCTAAAGAAAATGTTTTTGTAAGATCATTAGATGTTGAGTTAGTAGCTAGAGTTAAAAAAGGAGCTTTATAAGCAATCTGTGGTATTTGATTCTCACGATCAACTTGATTTTTAATTTCATTTAAGTTTTTAAAAGTGGCCTCTTTTTTTAGCGTTTTTGTATCGACAAACTTTGCTTCAGTGTTATATATATTCTTATTTTCCTCTGAAAGATTAGCAAGGTCAAAATTAGAGTCTTCAACAAAATTGTTGATTTGTTTTTGTGTAGAAGGTAAAATCGAAAGAGTTGTTAAACTTGGAGTCTGATCGTATGTACGCTTTCTAGTTTTTTTTTGATACGATTCAAGATTTGTATCTTTGTTTGCAATAGTTGTAAATTGCAAAGTGGATTTCTTTGAAGCAATATTTATCCCTGGAAGTGTAAACCAAATACCTAATATAATCACAATTAGTGACAAAAATATTATAATACGAGTGAACATTTATGAAAATAATATGTAAATTATACTAAAATGTCAATTAAAATAACTTGACTTGCTTCAATCAATTAATTAGTACTTGTCTTATATGACTTATAAAATTCAAAAAACAGAACAAGAATGGCGAAAAATTCTCACACCTGAACAATATGCTGTTACTCGTGAAAAGAATACGGAAACCCCTTTTAGTGGAGAATATTGTGCCATTCATAAGGCTGGTAAATTTGCATGTGTATGCTGCAACTCACTCCTTTTTGATTCGGCAACTAAGTTTGAGAGCGGAACTGGTTGGCCTAGCTTTTTCGGTCCAATAAATGATCAAGCAATAGAGTATCATCAAGACACGGCATATAGTATGATTAGAACCGAAGTTTTATGCAGTACATGCGGTGCCCACTTAGGACACGTTTTTGATGACGGACCAGAGCCTACTAAAAAGAGATATTGTATTAATTCTATTGCTTTAAAAATGCAGTAAACGAAATTAACTCAATTATGAGCAGTAACAAATCTATTTACTAGTAATAAACTACAAAGCTTATTTATTCACAAAAAAACCACTATACAGTGGTAATTAATATGCTAAATATATACTATTTCTTTTTAGATACAGATTTTGCTTTGATGTGTTTTTTTGGTTTTGGGTCGACTAAGTCGCTTTCAACTTTCTCTAAATCAAGGATATTTTCTTCTTCAACTTTTTCTAGGTTTAAAATATTATGTTCTTTTTTGATTATTTTTCTAATTCTTTTTTCTCGTGGTGTCTCTATATAAGCCCAGACTGCTGATATTAATGAGACGAGAGCAATTGAAATGAGAGTAGCAAACGAAGCAATTTTACCAAGTTTGTATACTTTAGCATCAAATGTTTTCAAAGATCTCCCTGTAACTATAAAACCAGGTTTTTCGCCATTAAAACGCTGTATAACTACCGCTAAGCGAATATCTTTTTTCGGAGACCAAGTAACATTATTTCGACCATTTTTCTTTGCAGTATCGAGTACTCCTTGAGGAACTTTAGACTGATTGTTGCCATCAATACCAAGTGTAGAGAATATAAGAGAATTGTCATCATTGTAGGCTTGAATGAAAATTAAGTCAGATTTTGTAGGATCTACAAGCTGATCTTGTGGTTGATTATCTAAAACGGCTCGATTTTTTTCAACTGCTGTGATTATATTATCTGAAAGTGTAGAAATTTCTTCATCTGCCCCCAATCGAATGTTCTGTTGTAGCAGAACAAATGTTGTTGCTGTGGTGAGAATAATGATAATTACAGGAAAGAAAGCTAGTCGAAGAAATTTTTGGAACATATTAAATATTATATTATTAATATAATTATGATACATTGGGTAATTCCTGTCAACAAATTTTATAAATTGGTATTTTAGTGTAGCAAATTAACTTTAATGATATCTTAATATAGCACTTAATCAAAGAAATTATTATTTTTTGCGGATATCACTGTAGTTTATAATTACAGATTAGTTGGCGGTAATACTATACAGATTATGCTAAAACAAAGCAGAGCATAATTATCAATAAAAAATACTCTATGCTCTACACTACAATTATAAAGTAAAAATAACTTTTTTTAAACTCGTTTAAAAAACCAAAAAGCTAGCTGCTCTTCTTTTGAAAGTTTAGGATAACTCTTATCTAAACTGAATTCCTGTATAATTTTACTTAGCTCTCCTTCCAAATAGGCATCGATCAAGCCTGGATATATATAAAATTTGCGACAGACTGATGGTGTATTTCCTAACTGATCTGAGACAAATTTAAGAACTTTGGTTAATTCGCACTTTACTTTTAGCGGACGATCAAAATCTACTTGGACTTTTTGAAGTGCCATCAAAGTAAACACAGTACCCCACCATGTTCGAAAATCTTTCGCTGTGAAGTCTCCCCCACTAATGCTTCGGATATAATTATTTACATCATCACTATCGACTTTATGAAGTCGATCATCACTATCTAAATACTTGAATAATTCATAGCCGGGTACATGCAAGGCTTCAATAATGATGCGAGTTACCCTCTTATCTCGAACTATAATATGATGAAATTTATGGCTTTTACCTTTAAATTCTATTTCGAAAGAAATCTCACTCAAAAGTTTAATATGATGTTTTCGAAGAGTAGTGACTCCATAACTATCATTTTCACGTGCATATTCATCGTTTCCAACCCTAATCAAAGTTATATCAATCAAACGAACTATACTTGCCAATATTTTTTCTTTCTTCAGTCCTTCCCCTGCTAAATCTAAAAGTACTTTACTCCGTATTTCAGGTAAAACTAAACCAAATTCAATCATTTTTTTGTGGTTCATCATTGATCTAAATGACCTCCATTTTGGGTGATATCTATATTGTTTCCTACCTTTTATATCATAACCTATGGCCTGTATATGACCATTTTCTTCAGGACATATCCAAACATCTCTATACGCAGGCGGTATGCCAAGAGATTTAATTCTACTTAGTATTTTACTATCGTTGATTTTTTTACCATTTGAGTTACAATAGTGAAAAACATTATTTTTAAGTTTGCGAGTAATTCCCAAATTTAAGTCACTTATATATATAAGCCCAGCTTCACTAGCACTTACTTCAGATTTAATCATAGTCTATTTTTAGGTCGATATATTTATAAAAAATTAGTTTTGCCATTTCACTAGCTAGCAAATAAAGTAAAGCGAGTATAATTATAGATGGAATTTGTTTTAACGATAAAACTGTAATTTCTAAATATCTAAAACCAAATAATGTTAGCCAAACTGTAACAGTGAAAGTAAATAATGCTAGACCTACTAATATTCTTTTGGGCTTGACAGATCTAAAAATATTTTTACGTGATCTTATAGAAAATATAAGTAGTAGTTCAGTGCAAACACTAAAGAAAAACCACGATGTTTGAACTTGACCTGGAGGTAATGATTGATGCAATCCTATAAATACAAAATCAAATATAGTTGAGAAAAGACCTAGAAAAATACAAAAAAACAGCAATTTATGAATTTCTTGTTTTTTAGGCGATCTTAGCTCACTCAATTCAACACTATCTCCTGAAATAGATAACATTGGCAAATCAGTAAGTAAATTAACTATCAAAACCTGAATTGCTAAAATAGGCTGATAAGGTAGTAGTAATGAAATTAATCCGATCGTAAATGCATTGCCAAAATTGCCAATCAGGGTAAATTTGAGGTATTTCTGTATATTTTCAAATACAGCTCTTCCTTCTCTAATACCATAAATTATCGTGCTAAGCTCGGGTTTAAGAAGGATTATATCTGCAGTAGATTTGGCAATATCTGAAGCCGTATCTACTACAATACCAACCTGAGCTAATGCAAGTGCTGGTGCATCATTTATACCATCTCCTAGGTATCCAACTACATGATTTTTTTGAAGAATCTGAATGATTTTATACTTGTCTTCTGGTCTTGTACGAGCAAAAACTTTTTTAGATTTTATAATATGCTCAAGTAAATCTTCATCATCAAAAGGTAATGTGGAAACATCTACGCACTCACTTGTATTTTCGATTAGCCCAGCTTGCTGCGCAACGTAAATAGCTACCTCTAAGCTATCACCAGTTAATATTTTTAGTGTAACCCCATTTTTTTTACACGCCCTAACTACATCATCAGCGTCATCTTTTATTTCATCAGCTAAAAATACAGTACCCAAGTATATCTTTTTTCCGTTTACAGAATTACTGCTTGCATAAGATATGGCTCTCAAACCATTACGCGATTTTAAGTGCACTTCACTAAGTATAGTCTCACGTTTTTTGTTAGTGACCGAACACAGGTCAAGAATAGATTCTGTTGAGCCTTTGTAAACAGTAAAACCTTGCAAAATTCTTCCTGATAATCGTACTTTCGGATCAAAAGGTATATCTGTATAATCATCAATGGTTAATTTTGGTTTTTTCAATTTTTTATTGTCATCGAGCCATTCATGAACAGCAATATCAATATCGTCAGCACTTTCTATCGATAAAAGCCAGATTTGGGAGAAAGCTTCATCATGTTCAAAAGTATAATTTATTACTTTTTGTTTATTCATTGTAAGTGTTCCAGTTTTATCCGTACAAAGAATATCTATATTTCCTAAGTCTTCCAGGGCCGTTAGATGTCGAATAATCAAGCCACTTTTCCCTAGTTTGTAAGATTTTTGAGCTAACGTAAGACTGGTAATAATCGGTAACTCTTCGGGAATTAGTGAAACCATAAGAGTAATCGTAAATATAGCTAATTGTGCCCAGTGATTTATTGCATCTGGCTTAATATATAGTTGTAGTCCAACGATAATAAATAAAAAAACTATACCTACCAAACTAAAACTTTTACTCAAGCTTTCAGAATTTTTTTCAAATTGGCTAGGTTTTTTAGTATTTAGTGCTAAGTGACTGATTGTTCCAAATTTGGTGTTATTACCAATAGCTATGACGCGTGCTATACCTGAGCCATGAGATATAAAACTACCAGAATAGAGTAAATGTTCAGAATCATTTGATTCAGCTAATAAAACTAAAACACTTTTATAAATAATCTCACTTTCACCTGTTAGAATACTTTCATTGACTCGTATATCTTCGGCTTTTAAAAGCACACAATCTGCAGGTACAACATCTCCCAACTTAAGTAATACTATATCACCTATAACCAATTCAGACTTATTTATTTTTTGACGCTTTGAATCACGTACAACCTCTGCTTTTGATGATATGTAAGAACTAATTTTTGCTAATAACTTTTTTGATTTATATTCTTGAGAAAAGCCGATAGAGGTATTAATAAATAAAATAATAAAAATAACTAAACTTTCCAAGTAATCTTTTAGAACAAAACTAATAATTCCACTTAGTATAAGTAAATACACGAGCGGGTTTAATAACTGTCTTGTGAATATTGTAAAAGAAGAATCTGATTTTGACCGTACAACATTAGAACCAAATTTTTGCAAACTTTCTTGGATATTTTTTTGGTTTAATCCTGGATATAGCATGATTCGAAATAACTATTTATCTGATTTTTGGGTGGTGCCAAGCTGAAACCACTTTAGTTTATAGGCATTATATTTCAAAATTTTTTTGTTCTTACTGCCTTTGGATTGCTTGTTTACGACATAATCATGATCGAAACCAAGGTTGTGCATAAGAAATAGCTTTTTGAGCAAAGAAATGTGTTTAAAAGTCATATTTTGTTATTATTTTTGTTTGTGCTTAGTATACATTATAAATGTGTTTTGTGCAAAAAACATTTTAAATAAAGTTATTTGAAAAGGTCTAAATTTGTAATCTATATACAAATCATGTATACTAGTAGCTATATGAAAAACATCTTTTCTAGTCTTAAAAAATCACTTCATCGAGAAGTTACTGGCAAGGGACTTAAAGATCAAAAAGAATCATCTTTTGGAGGACTTCTAAAGAATCAAGATTATAAGAAAATAGTAAAGGGTAAAAATAAAATACCAGTTGATCTAATAGTAAAGAGACAAAAATCGATAACTGATTACTACGATAAATATAAACAAGAACCAAATAATAAAATAAATCCTTCAAACTCAATCAACACCCCTAAATTAATATACCACCTCAGTGCTCATGTAGAAGAAGATAAAAGCTACGTAATAGACGATATTCATGATGGACGTTCTCTAGAATATAACTTATCAATACCATTAGTTGATTTTTATTTTTCTAGTAAAGACCAAATGCTTAAAACTGCAACTTTTATGGATACTCAAATTCATAGACTTTATTTAAAGTTAAGTGAATTAAATAATGAAAATGAAACTAAAACTTATGATGAAAGGGTATTTAATAATTTTAATAAAACTCAATCTGAAATAAACGAAGTCGAAGTTAGAAAGTTGAACATAAAATATTTACCTGAACAAAATAAAAGTAAATTGTATAAACAGTTTTATCAAGAAGAATTAAAAAGGTATATTGAAATATTTACATTTGAACATCATATATTTAGTATACTTGCTCAAACAATAAATGCCTATGAAAAAAATATGAGCCCTACTAGCAAAATTGAAGCAATGGTTAATTTTTATGAATATAAAGATAAAAAAGATCAGCTAGATCAAAACATACTTTTTGAGTCCAAAAATTTTAGATATTTATGGGATACTTGGAGTAGAGATTATAATAATAATGAAAAATTAGTGTATGAAGATTTTAGTTTTGACGAAACAGTTCCAAAAGATATAAATGATGCCCTACAAAAAATCGTAAACTCGGAAAAAAAATGTATAAATTTACAAGAGTTTAAAGATTTTTGTTTAAAGTCTGCTCAAAGCATATTAGAATATCAAAAAGGAAAAGTTGATTTAAATAGAAAACTTAATTAGGTTAGTATTAGTAATCTGAATTGTGAATATAGTTTAATATACACTAATCTAATAAATTTATATAATTTAAAATTAAAAAATACTAGTAATAAATGATTTTATAAACTTGGTAATTTATTGAACGAGTTCAGCGCGTACTAGCCATCGCTTTGTTGGAAGTTTCTTACCATTTACATCCTCCAAAATTGAACCCTGAAGAGTGACAATACGTCTATCTCCAAAATTTTTGTATGCCTCGCCTATCTCTGCCTCTTTTACTGCGACTGAATCAAATACTTTAAAATTTAATTCTCTTCCGACATAATCATATATCTTAAAAATTTGCCCGTTTTTAGTTTTTTCAATTAGTGGAGCTAATGCGTAATTATAATCACTTTTCACTGAGCTATAATTACTGCTATGCCCTATGACATAACTATTTCCTTGCTCACCTGGTAATGGTGAATAAGGCAAATGTACAATACCCTGAATTAAAAGTTGTTGTACTGGACTGTTTGTTGGATTATTATCTATACTTTTATCAAAATTGACGGTACCATCATCATTTGCTTGAAAAAGATCCTGAAAAGAAGCGTAATTTAGAGGCACTTTAATATTATATTCATCCCAAATTAACATATTTTTTTGCACAATTGTAGTAGGTATAGGCTTTATACTATCCAGTGTTTCATATCTTGGTAATGCGGTTTTATCTATTTTATCAGCATCTTTTATAGATATTGGTATTTTTTGATTAAGACGTAATATATTGGCTGTACTTATAAATCCCATATCGATACCGTATTTTTTTAAAGTTTTAGAAAGCTCTTCGCCCAACGGATCTTGAAAGTATTTATTATCGATTGTATTTTGCTCTAGTTGCTTTATTTCTTCATTTGATTTGGGTGAAATGGCTGATACCACTTGTTTTGTAGGATTTTTACCGATATATTTGTACATTTCAAATCCAGTGAATAAAACTGAAAGTATAAGTATAAAAATTAAAATTGATTTAAAAGATATTCGAAAACGTTTGCGCATATATGTCATGATCATGTAAAAATTTACGTAGTTAGTCAAATAATGCAAAAAAAATACTCCCAAGTGGGAAATAAGATTTATTTTGGTGGACCCTGAGGGAATTGAACCCTCCACTCCTCCGTGCAAAGGAGGAAGTTTACCGCTAGCATAAGGGCCCGTTAAACTTGTGCTTTCATATCTATAGTGATTTTTGTTTGTTTGTCAAGAAATAATTTTGATGGGGTGAAAGACGGGTCTCGAACCCGCGGCCTTCGGTACCACAAACCGACGCTCTAACCAACTGAGCTACAATCACCATGGTGGGTGATGAGGAGATCGAATCCCCGACCCTCTCAACGTCAATGAGATGCTCTACCACTGAGCTAATCACCCGTTTTATGATATTTAAGCAATATCTTGAAATTGTCAAGTTTAAAATTATATTTTAAATACTACTTTATTAAATAAAACAAATTATCTAATTTTAGATAAATAAGTATAAATATATATAAAAATCGTTGAACTTGACAAAAACCTATATTTTGAACTTAAATAACTATTATTCGGGGCTCGTCTAGCGGTAGGACTGTGGTTTCTGGTGCCGCCTACTGGGGTTCGAATCCCTAGCCCCGAACCATCAATTTTACTCACCTAGAAGGTGATATTTTTGTTTTTCAGTTGTCAAAGAATGCTCATAGTGTGCTTACTTTGACCTACCCCCTAACTATACAAAATGACAAATTTTCTTTATCAAGACCTAAGTAATCAGTTATTTTCATGGCCGAGAGAGTGCTTTCATACGACCTTTATTCTAATAGTATTTTGACTTCCCTTTTTGTAAAAAATCTTACAGAGCTTATCTCGCTTCCTTGAAGTTTCATCTTGGCAACATCCCAGTCGCTTAGTTGGTAGTGAAATAAAAAATCAAAATTTGTTCATTCACTTCGTATAAACTAATAAATTTTTACAAGTAGTGGGTTTTCTATAGCTACACCTGTTTTTGCTTTTATTTCTCGTATCACAGCTCGCTCTATTGTCTCTTGTTCTGATAATAATCCATCAGATATACTAAAATACACTTTATCTTTCTGAATTTTCTGAATCATGAGCATCTTATTTTGATACTCTAGAATACAGCTTACTGATACATTATACAATGACATTCAAGCCAGCCTTCATAATTTTTACAAATTTGGCAATACTATAAAATAGTTTACTTCATTGACAAAATATTTTTTTTACAAAAAGCTTATATAAATACTATCTTTATGCTAAAACCCATCGTTCTTAAAAACGGTCTAACCATCATCAGACTACCTAGAGCAAATTCAAAAATGTTCATTACAGGGTTTGTTACTCTTTCTGGCTCAGCTCAAGAATTAGGAAATTTTCCTCAAGGAATGAGTAGAATGATAGAAAAACTCTTCCGGTGCGGTACTGACAAACACCCTTCAGCAAAAAATCTAACTAATGCACTTGAGGGAATGGGTGCAGACTACGTTTCACAAACGAGTCAGGAACTTACTCAACACTATATTTCCGTGCCAAGTAATCATCAATATAAAGCTGTTTCTACTTTAGCTGAAATCATACAACACTCCTATTTTGATCAAAAAGACATTGAGCGAGAAAAACAAAATACTATAGAATTTGTCAAAACTTTTGATGCTGGAGATGGTAAAAGATCAGTACTTGCACTTTCAAACTTGTATGCTAATCATAGTCTTGGGTTACCTATTAGCGGTAACATTGAAACACTTACATCAATTAAAAAAACTGATATTGATAACTATTTATTTCACCAGTATCATACTAATCGTAGTTATGTAATCCTAGCTGGTAACTTTGATAATAAGACACTTAGTGATTTGGTTGACCAAGAATGGGGGTACTGGAATCCAAAAAATCGCCGTTTCATAGAATCACCAGAGTTTAGCTATCAAGATGCAGGATTGCTACCAAGAATTCAATATAGGCAGCGCGGTTTACCTTATACTGAGCTTGTAATTTCTTTCTTATTAGACGAAGGGTTGAAGCCGAAATACGAGCAAGATTCAAAAGACGAACCAAGAGTTTTAACTGAAAGCGAAATAGAAGAACTCAAAGATCGCAAACTCTCGCAAGATGCAGAACTGTTTGTAATGAATACTATATTAGGCCAAGGATACTCATCTCGATTATGGTCAAAGGGTGTTGAAGAAGAATTATTTTTTAATAGTATTGTCAGTGATCTGATACGTTTTAAAAATACTGGATATCTCCAAATTCAAGGAAAAACAGACAACAGTCAATTTACTTTTGCTCTCGAATGTATTTTTTCTGTCCTAGATTCCTTAAAACAAACAACCGTCTCTATTAACGAACTAGCTAAGGCTAAGGAATACATAAAAGGCAGGCTGATTTTAGAAAATGAAAATCTTCTATCATCAACATTATGGCAAGTTGAAAATATGCTGGGATCTTCTCTTATATACGATTTGGATGATCTTATAGGAAAAATAAATAAAGTAGAAGCAAGTGCTATACGTTCAAGAGCTTTAGATCTGTTTATTCCTCAAAGAATGGCGATTACAACCCTTGGAACTGCTAAAGAAACTAGACTAGTAGATAAGCTAATTTCTAAATATATCGGGTAAAATATTTAATAAGCTTAGAAATATTACTAATTTTATTAGTCGTTACTGTGCACAGTGTAATTAACGAAATCAATACCTCGCTGTTTTAGCTCATCTCTATAAGCTTCGCGAGTGTCTTCATTGAAGCAACAAAATATTACATCTAGCTCATTTTGTCTTTCGTCAAGATAGTTTGATACCACTCTAAGAGCAACTTGAGTGGCTTCTAGTGGAGGAAAACCATCAAGGCCTGTACCAATAGCTGGAAAAGCAACCTCTTTAAAACCTTTTTCTAAAGCTATATTGATGCAGTTAACATAACATATTTCAAGCTTAGTGAGTTCACCGCTACCACCACCAAGCCACATAGGTGATAAAATATGGATAACATGGCGAGCAAAAAGTTCATAACCATGTGTTAAAAATGTTTCACTGTACTTTAGCTCTCCTCTTTCTTCACATTTTTCCGCTAATTGACTTCCTCCAAGTTTTTGAATATGACCAGATAATCCAGCTTTACCAATCAGTGTATTGTGTACCGGATTGATAATTGCATCGACATGAAGATTGGTGATGTCGCCATAGTAGAGATAATACATAATTTTTTATATTTAGTAAGTTTTTATTTTTCTTAAGAGTCAAACAACTGCAATTTAAAGATATGCCTTAAGTGTATCAATAATTTGCATTATTAGCAAGTATAACATAAAAAAACTCTTCACTTACGATTGAACGCAAATAAAGAGCTAAATATTAGTGTTGTTAAATTAGAAACCCTAGTTACTATTAACTAGATAGATTTAGATCACCCCCTTTTAAGAATTTATGAAGTTTACATTCGAAACGATAAAAATCCATAAAACTGATTCAAACATATTGTGCTAATCCTCCTGCTTTTTTAAGGGTGCTAGTTAATACCAACTAATTAATTATAATAATGGTTTTTAATAAGTTGTCAATATTTGTACTTATGGTGTTTTAAATTACTACCTTAGCCGAAATTCAAATTGAATAGATTATTTACAAAATATCTACCTATCATATTTAACAGAGAGAATAGGCATAAAGGAAGGTTAAAAAACTAGGCAATCACTAAGTAAGTCATATTTAAATCACACTCGCACTCCTACTAAAACTTGCTCAGTAACTTTTTGTATCAATAGTATTTGGATTTCGGAGTTAAATTGCATCGTACAATCACAGTTTTGAAGCTTCTAGTAAGCGACTCATATAAATATATTGCTTGTGCAATCTAAGATTTAGACTGCATAATTTTTGTCATCTGTAAGTCTTACCTAGTTAGGTGTAGAAGTCAATGTCCGGAGATCAAGACCACGGTTAGCTAAGTCTTTTATAGATAATTTTTTATCTATAATACCATTAGCTACTTCTTCACCTTTCAGAAATGAAACTATTTCAGAATCTCGACACATATCATGTCTCCTGCTTTTATTAAAAGCAATAACATTACGTGAACGTAGTCTATTAGTTATAAAATATAAATAATAAACTTTTTCAACGTTTAAAATATATTCTATAATATTGACAAATTCAGTTTTAGCTATAAATATACATGTATTCTACATATGGCTATCAATCTCCCTATAAATCCAACTATTTTTGATATTCAAAACTTATATCTTAGCAAGCAAGCAACTGTAACTGAAGTAGTAGACTATTTTTACGCTCAAATAGAATTAAAAGATAAAGCTATAAAATCAGTAGTGCGATTAAATACAGATCTTGCTTTTAGACTTGCGAGTGATTTGGATAAATATATTTTAGATAAAAACGACGCTGAAATCAAAAAAATATTAGGTCAAAAAAAACTATTTGGTATTCCTTTTGCCATGAAGGACAATATCCTAGTTTCAGACGAAATAGTAACAGGCCAAAGTCAGATATTGGATGGATACAAAGCAGTATATTCATCCGATGTTTATAGTCTTTTAGTGAATCAAGGTGCCATACTCATTGCACAGACCAATATGGATGAATTTGCTTTTGGTTCATCTACAGAGTTTTCAGGATTTGGACAGATTACTCACAACCCTGCTGATATTGATCGTGTACCTGGAGGAACTAGCGGTGGAAGTGCAGCAATGGTCGCTAGTGGTCAGGTACCATTTGCTATCGGTACTGATACAGGGGGTTCTATTCGTCAACCAGCTTCATTTTGTGGTATTTATGGTATCCGCCCTACCTATGGTACCGTATCGCGTTGGGGAATCATGGCATCAACCAGTTCATTTGATCAAGCAGGGCCCCTCGCAAATAACCTTGCAGATATACAGCTTATCTTAGATATATTACAACAAAAAAGCCTAAGAGATCAGACAAGTACAGATATCAAAAACTTGAATTCAGATAAAAAACCAATAATTGGTATACCTATAAACTATTTTGGTAAAGGATTATCTGCCGAAGTGCGAGATTTGTTTGAAAATACTATAGAAAAACTCAGAGAAAAATATGAGGTCAGAAATATAAGTATGAAAACGACCGAATATGCATTGAGTGTCTACTATATACTACAAACTGTTGAAGCATCAGCAAACTTAGAACGCTACGATGGAGTCAGATACGGTAAGCAAGTAACAAATGGCCCATTATTTTCAGGTTCGCGTGATAGTTATTTTGGTGATGAAAGCAAACGAAGAATAATGCTTGGGACCTACACTTCGTCTGCTGGTTACTATGATGCATACTACAATAAAGCTTGTCAGGTACGCGAACTTATAAGAAGAGATTTCGAAAGAGTTTTTGAAGAAGTAGATGTACTTTTGATGCCAACCTCTCCTTTTCCAGCTTTTAAAATTGGTCAAAATAGTAATGATCCAATGGCTATGTATCTAGCTGATATCATGACAGTTTCTCACCCAATTGCTAAGATCCCAGGTCTAATAGTGCCTCTTGGAAATGTAAGTTTTGAAGGTGCTAGTCTACCAGTAGGTGCTCAGCTTGTGAGCAAAGAGTTTGGCGAAGAAATTTTATTTAAAGTTGGAGAAGAGTTAGCTAAAATAATCAATTAACTCATCTAAATCTATCTTATTGATTTCAAATTTAATTTTTGAATCAACATAATTTTTTCGTGACCGTGCAATAAAATCATATATGTCAAATCGGCTTAAATGCTCTAAAATGATTATATCCAAATGTTCGCATTTTAGTTCGTTTTCAAGTTCTGCTATATAGTTTAATATATCGTCTACTCTACTTTTTGAAATCATATGCAATTCCTTTCCTATCAAAATATTCATGATAATTTCATAACAAGCACAATCTAAAAATGATAATCTCGGATATTTCATGCTTTTTACACTTATTTTTTCTCTAAAATATATACTAAGCAGCTCTTGAAATCCAAAAACTAAAGATTTATTCAGGTTTAGGCTATCTGATTTATAGATTTCTTCACAAAATACTTGAGCTACAGCAAAAAAGTAATTTTCAGTCTCTATTTTAGAGTCAGTAATAGGCAATAGAGAAATATAGTCATTCTGTATTTTTGTTGTAGAAGGAAGTATTTTATTGTTGTCATCTGTGTATACAGGAACAAATATAAGCTTACTCATTATCCCAATAGCTTTATTATGACTAATTTTGAAAGATTCTGTGATTTGACCAATCAAAACCTTGTTTGTTTCAATTAATTCGCTCAGCTTAAGTGTTAGACTTTTTGGCTTATCAAAATTAAATAAATCTACTACAGTACAATTTTTATTGTTAAAATCTATAAAATGTTCTTGTATACAATTAGATATAAAACCACGAAAATCATTAGGCAAATCGTATGTTCTTTCAAACAGCTCTAAACCAGTTTCTTTTCGAGGAGGCCAAGTAATATCATAGCTGACACCAGGAGAGTTTGATTGATATATTTTATAGTGATCTAATATTTCATGTTGTTTTCCAACGGCATTTGAATATAATTGAATATCAAAGTTATCAGACAGATCTTTAAAAAGTGGATTTTTTTATTGTTATAGATATGTCTTTCCCAATTATAGTGAGCTGATAACCCATCATTGCATTTTGGTCTTAGAAACTCTATATTATAACTACCAACAAAATTTTGATGATATCTTTTAGTAGCCTCAATATCAAATTTATTTACTATTTTCCAGTAGATTTTTCTAAAATTAGTTCTTTCTTTTTCATTTTTATATATAAGCTTGTCTAAATCAAGTGACTTACAAACTCCTATAAGTGAAATCCAAGCATCGCGAATTTTTTGACTTCCTTCTTCATGAAGCGATACAAATAATATACTTGATATTCGCGATAATACATCAAGTTGATTGAGAATATAATATAATTCAAAAAGATCACTTACATCTTTTTGCTTTAAAGATATTATTTCCACTTTAATTATTAAACTTTTATAAATTGTATTTAGGTATGAAATATCTTTTAAAAACATATGTAAAAAATATCTAAAAATACTCCTCACTATTTATTTGATAGCAAGGGATGTAAAGTTGTTTAGTAATTGTTATCTGTCATACCCAGTCCAGAAAGAGGTTTCAAGCATTGAGTCAGTTTGTATTTGCTCATCTTCGGACTTGTCTTTGAAGTCTTTAACATAATCTTTGCCTGAGCTGTCATCTGTTTCACCTTGACCTGGTAAAACACCTTTGGTTGCTAGAAATAGATTTTCTACAATACTGCTTAAAATACCCATTTATGTATGCTCCTAAAAGCAAAAGAATCTTAACTTCTTAGAAAACTAAAAAAAAAACAATGTTTTGTCAAGATAAGTTCATCAATTTGACGAAACATAAAGTTTCTATCATTGTTTTACTATAATTATGTCCAAAATTCTCGCCGCCCAAACTGTTACAAAAAGTGCTAAATTAGCTAGACTTACTGATAATCCTTCACCTGAATTTCTTGAAAAATATGGTAAGGAGCTTGGGGCTATCCTT
>JACMQI010000021.1 GCA_014377045.1 candidate division SR1 bacterium | reverse complement strand
TTTAACTTTAAACAAGCTAAATGACTTCGTATAATTAGTTTGGTCTTCAAATCTTACCTTATCTTTATCGGTTATCGTTGATTTGAAGTTAAGCTGATTTCTTACATCATCTAAAAATATTTCAGGATCTAAAATACGAGATGCTTTACGCTTTAGTAGACCTCTATTCTCTAAGCAAAACGCTATTTCTAGTGCCATGCCTAGGTAAGATCCAAACACGCCTATTTTGTTTGGCAAAACCTTGATATCAAAAATTGTTTCTTCAGGAAAATACTCAGGAAAAGCTTCGCAAATTGACTGACCAAGTTTCACTGGCTTTTCTAGGTTACCAAACTCTTTTGCCAATTCCCATAATCCGCTCGACATTTCAGTTTCTAACATTAGTTCACTCTTACCACAACACATTCCTTGTGATAGCTCTCCTCGCATTTTTCTTGGCGCAATCGTTAAGCCACTAGGTATTTTAGCATTTTCTAAAGCAATAGGAACGAGTAAATCATCTTCGACATTTGTTGCGGCTGACACAATTTGTACAGACTGACCATCGCCAATTATCACATCAAAGACATAGAGACTATCAGCATCCGAGTGCTTACGAACGTTTTTGATTTGCCCTACTACCACTTTACCATCAAAATAATCTGAAATTACTCGAATTTCTTCTACTTCGCTAGATTTAATAGTAATGATATCCCCTAATTCTTTATTGGAATATCCTGAAAGGTCAATATATTCTTCAAGCCAAGATCGTAAAAATAACATAAGTGTGATAAAAATTTAGTATAGTATAATATATCAAGCATTGTCTCCACTTTGTCAAAAAAGTACAGTAATCAAACCCAAATCATATAATTTTACATCTGATCTCAGAGAAAAATATTATCGTCTTCGCAACTGTTTGAGCTTGGTGAGTTTTGTGAAGACTTGATTTTTTTTCGTTTTGTATCAAGGCAAAATGAAAGGTAAAATCTGCATTACAGTTAAAAATATTTGTTTGATGCTCAATATTTAGTAATTCTGACAACAGAAATAGTAAAATTAGTTGACAAAACAAGCTTTTTACATTAAATTAAAAATATTGCTGAGGTGGTGGAATTGGTATACACGGAGGACTTAAAATCCTCTGCCTCACGGATTAAGGGTTCAAGTCCCTTCCTCAGCACCAGAAAGTATTCCCTAGAAAGGCTGTTTTAGGGAATACTTTTTTGTATTAAATGATGCAGCATAATCAGTTCTTGACAAAATTCCAAAATAAACTACATCCTTTTATCAAAGTATTTTATGTGTGGAATTGTTGGATCGTTTGGTTATAAAGAAGTATCAACCGAGATTTATGAAGCTTTGATCCATTTGCAACATCGTGGTCAAGATGCAGCTGGTATTTTAACCTACAAAAATAGTGATTCAAAAAGATTTTATCTTCGTAAGGGTCAAGGACTAGTACGCAATGTGTTCAATGAAGCTAAATATCTAATCGAGGATCTCCCTGGCCACTGGGGTCTCGGACATATTCGCTATCCAACAAGTGGTTCGGCTTTTGATCTTATTAATGCACAACCTTTCCATACTAGTTATCCCTACGGTATCGCCATGGTTCATAATGGTAACCTAACAAATTATGAAGAGCTTAAAAAATGGCTTTTGGTAGAAAAGAAAATACTCTGTAACTCAGGATCGGACCTAGAATGTATCCTAAACATATTTGCCACTCGTCTCGGCGATCTCGATGATAAAAATGATTTTTTTGAGAACCTTTGCGACTCTGTTGAGAATGTCTACAAAAAAGCTCGTGGTGGCTATTCCGTAATCTCTATTATTGCTGGTAAAGGAATGATTGCTTTCCGAGATCCACACGGTATACGACCCCTAGTAATCGGCAAAAAAACTAACCTTGAAGGAAAAAATGAGTATATTTTCGCTTCGGAAACTAATATGTTTTATAGTCTTGGGTACGAGACTTTTGGGGATGTGGGAAATGGAGAGGCGGTATTTATAGACACTGATGGAAACATGCATCGCAAGAAAATTTATAACGAAAGCTTTACTCCTGATGCTTTTGAATATATATATTTTGCCCGTCCTGATGCTATCATCAATGATGTATCTGTATATCGATCTCGTCTTCGTATGGGTCAAAACTTAGCAAATAAATGGAAACTTATTTATCCCGATATAATACCCGATGTTGTTATACCAGTACCATTCAGTGCCAATGTTGCCGCACTTTCCCTTGCGAGTGAGCTTGGAGTACGATATACAGAAGGTTTATATAAAAACCCATTTATTGGCAGAACCTTCATTATGGATAGTCAAAATAAACGTCAACAATCGGTTAGGCAAAAATTGTCACCTCAAAAATACGAGATAAATGGCAAAAAAGTAATGGTAGTGGACGACTCTATTGTAAGAGGAACTACGAGTAAAGAAGTTGTAAATATCCTTAAAGATGCAGGTGCTAAAGAAATATATTTTGTTTCTGCTTGCCCACCTCTATTCTACCCTGATTTTTATGGTATTTCTATTCCAACTCAAGACGAGCTTATAGCAAGCAAGATGACTCATGAAGAGTTAAGAAAATATTTACAAGTAGATAAGCTATTGTTTCAAGATATAGATGGTCTCACTGAAGCAATTATTCGGAAAGGTAAGCAACACATAGATAAGCTCTCTATGCCATACTTTAATTGTGATTACGTGACTAATGATATCGATATAAGCCAGTTCAAAAAAGTTGTTGATTTCGAGGCATAAAAGTGGAGTCAATTGTTTTAAGTTTATTAAATACTTACCGACTCCTCTACTTATTTGATACCATCCATGCTTATCAAATATTTGAGATTTAGCTAGTTACAGATTCTCAATTCTACGATAGCTGGACAATAAATAAAAACATTTAGACTGTCAATAAAAATTATTTATTGTGGCACTTCTAAAGCTAAAATACGAGTATTTTGATCAGTTTTCAACAAAATATTTTCACCATCTAGTTCAGAAAAGCCAATAGCATCTCGCCTTCCCAAGTTTTTTCCATTAATTTCTACATTACCCTCAATCACCATAAAATAGGCACAGTTTGCAGAGTTGTGAAGATTATATTCTATTTCTTTTTTCTCATCAGTTTGTAGTATACTGATATACCCTTGCTGATTTATCTGTAATACATTTTCTTCACCATCAAGCGGGCCGATTATCTGCTGCCATTGGTTTTTTACTTCCCTGTCTATCATTTTTTGACCATATCTTGGAGCGATACCTATCTTTTCAGGATATATCCAAAGTTGAAATAGTTCAAGTGATTCACTATCAGATGGATTGTACTCACTATGATCCACACCTGTGCCAGCACTCATGATCTGTATTTCACCAGCACCAACACGACCAATATTTCCCATACTATCTTTATGCTCCAGCTCACCTTTTAATACTATAGTTATAATTTCCATGTTTTGATGCGAGTGTGTGCCAAAACCTTGCCCTGGGGCTATCTGGTCGTCATTTAGTACGCGTAGTGATCCAAATACCATTTTGTGCGGATTGTACCAAGAAGCAAAACTGAAACTGTAATTAGTTTTAAGCCATCCATAGTCACCCTGACCTCGTTCGTTTGCTGGAAATAGTGTAGTAGTAGTCATCACAAAATTATAAATGAATCTTAACACGCTTGTCAATAAAATTTAAAAATAGAAACTAAATTTGATTATTTAAGATAAATATGATATAATAAATAGATAAAACAAATATGCTTGAACAATTACCAGAGTTAAAAAATAAACCAAGTCAAGCTAAAGAAATAAAATCACCATCAGAAAATGTAGCAAATGCAATACGAAAACAAAAAGAGTTCCAGCTCAAACAAATGACTTTAGAAGAGGTTCAAGCTAAATATTCTAATAGATATACTCAGTTCTTAAAATTAGTTGATAATGAAGAAATTAACGAAAATGATCTTAAAAAGTGGATAAACAATGTAGAAAATCTAGAAGACTATGTTATAAATCATTATGAAAATGGAGGTGTTTTAAGGGAAAGACAGGTAGGTGTTTTTGAAGATTTATTGTACTTCATAGAAGAAGGTAAAAAACATGGAAAAATTGTTCTGCCTACTGGAGTTGGAAAAACGATATTATTTTTAGAAATTGTAAAAGCCCTTAACCTTCCTACACTTATCGTAGTTCCAACGCAAATATTAGTAGAGCAAACAGGAGATAAAATAGACCAATTTAGTCCTGACGCTGAATATGGTAAAATCTACGCTAAAGCAAAACAAACAGGTAAACAAATTACTATTATAACATACGATAGCTTTACTTTAGGTATTAAAACAGGGAAAATAAAGCCAGAAGATTATGGTTTATTTGTACTAGATGAAGCGCACGAAAGCTTAAGTAAATTACGAAGAAACTCTGTCGAACAATGCCTACCACATGGCCTCACTTTAGAGCTTACAGCTACTGATGCTTATTCTGAAAACAAAAAACTAACTAGTGAAACTATTCATGAAATGACTATTTTGGAAGCAGTGGAAGAAGGACTACTAACTCCTTTTTCGTGTATTGTAGCCAAAGCGAATGTAGATCTAAGTAGTGTGAAAATCAACAACGATGGAGAATATAACTCCGATCAGCTGGGTAAGGAATTAGAAAAAGCTGGTATAAATAAGGCATGTGTAGAGCTCTACGAAAAAGGGTTCAAAGATCAATCAGCCATAGTCTTTGTAAACTCTGTAAATAGAGCTAACACAGTAAAAAAAGATTTTGAAAATGAATTTGGGCAAGGTTATGCTGAAGTATTGGTCGGGGAAACTTCTTTAGAAGAAAGAAAACAAATTTTAGAAGACTACAAAAATGGTAAAATCAAAGTGTTAATTGGGGTAAATATTCTAACTAGAGGTTTCGATGAACCAAAAGCATCAGTTTGTATCAACTTGGACCCTACCCAATCAATTGTAAACGCATCTCAAAAAGGTGGTCGTGTACTACGACTAGATCCAGGAAATGCGGATAAACATGCTCATATAATCGACTTTGTATATAATGACAAAAGAAGTAAAGCTCAGCCTGTACTTTACTCAGAGATTGCAGGCCAATCTTTTATAATGCCCTCAAGCAAACAACAAAAAGAAAGTATATTGGATGAAATAAAAGAAACACAAGAACAAAAAGAAAAAAATGATATATTATCACAACTTGATATAAGCAGACTTCAAGTCATAGTAAATCATAATGAAGTGATGCGGGTTACTCAAGAAGGTGTGGAAACACGTAACAAAATACGAACTAAAGAAAAAGTGAGTTTTGAGGAAATGAAAAGTATAGTTCGAGAAGCTGGAATACAAACATCTGAAGAATATACTCTAAAATATTCAGAGCTTGGATTACCTAGTAGTGGTACTTTAATAAACAGATCTTACTGGACTGATTGGGATGATTTTCTGGGAAGAGAAAAATTGAGTTTTGAGGATATGAAAAATATAGCACGAAAAGCTGGAATTAAATCATCAGATCAATATGCTTTAAAATATAAAGATCTTAGGTTACCTGCTCCACTAACTTTATCAAATAGGACAGAGTGGCTTGGCTGGGATGATTTTCTCGGAAGAGAGGTTCGTGAAAATCTAAGTCTTATCCAGATTCAAAATATTATCAAAGTAAATAAAATAAAAACATATTCGCAGTACAGAGCTGAATATAAATCGCTAAAAATACCATCTGCAGATATGTTAGAGAAAATGGAGAATTGGATAAGTTGGGATGATTTTCTAGGTAAAGAAAAAATAACTTTTTATCAAATACAAGAAATATGCAGAAATGCCAAAATGCAAACATATGGGGATTACCACTCTAGTTATAAAGAGCTAGGCTTACCATCAACTTCTGCACTTACAAATTCTCCCCAATGGCCAGGCTGGCAAGAGTTTCTAGCCGTTGAGTCAAAAGAAAAAATGAGCTTTAATCAGATACTAGCTATAGCTAGAAATGGAAAAATTGTGGATTCTGCGGATTATCATAAAAAAGCTAAAGAATTAGGATTACCTTCATTAACTGTAGTAAAAAAATATGACGAATGGAATGGGATTGATGATTTATTAGGTAAAGATGATTGGAAAAAGTTAAGTTTTGGCGAGGTTAGACAGCGAGCTCGTAATTCAGGAATAAGATCAAGCAAAATCTATGGAATGGAATATAAAAATTTTGGTTTACCTGCAAATTCTACTTTAAAAACAATGCCTGAATGGAAAGGGTGGGATAATTTTTTGGGAAGAAACTAATATACAAGCATATTACAAAATTGTTCTAACACATCATATTTATTTATTTCAGCGAGATACACTTTCTTTTTGCGGCTTATATTAGTTATTATACAACTATCTTTAAAATGTACCACTTTATACAATCTATTATATTTTATAAATTTTTCTTGACAATTGATAATCAAAATTTCAACATATTATCCAAATTCACTTTTATATGACTAGCATAGCCAAAGAAGAAGAAAAGCCTTTATCTAAAAATACCGAGCTTGTACTCAAGCCATCTAGGTCTTTCAAAAAAAATAATCGTGATTATCTAGCAAAACTGACTGATTTTTTGCCTGATATTATTTACATTTACCACCTTCCACTACAAAAAACTTTATTTGTAAATAAGGCATTCACTGATACGCTGGGGTATCCTCAAAAAGATTTATTGAGCGGTAAGGTAAATTGGTTTGATATTATACATCCTGATGATGTCGCTAACTCACCTGTAATAACAGCTTCTATATCTGAGCTTGCAGACCAAGCGACTATAGAGTATGAAATTCAATGCAAAACTATACAGGGTAAATATATTTGGGTTCATAATAAATTGACTATATTTACTCGCGATAGTGATGGAAAGCCAGAGCAAGTCTTGGTGACAAGCCATGACATTACTTATCGAAAAAGCTTAGAAAGCAAGTTAATGTTTCAAGCTTACACCGATCAACTCACTGGACTTCTAAATCGAAATATGTTTTTAGAAAAATTAGAGCAAAAATTAAAGTATGAGTCCCATACTTTTGCAGTATTATTTTTAGATATTAATGAGTTTAAACTTATTAACGATACATACGGTCATGCGGTTGGTGATAGCGTGATTGTAAAAATTGCCAAAAGATTATCAAGTTTGTTACCTGAGCCTCATGTTATAGCTAGGCTTGGCGGAGACGAATTTACTATAATTTTAGATGACTGTGAAGACGAAAAATCATTGAAAAAATACACTAAACTTCTGAAACAAACCCTTGTAAAAAACATGCATATTGGTAACATTACTATGAAGATTCGTATCAGTATAGGATCTGCATTGGTTAAAGAAATTAACAACCCAACACCTTCTAAATTATTAAAAATTGCTGATAAATCCATGTATAAAGCAAAAAAGATATTTTATAAGAAGAGATTAAATCTTGATAATAACAAACAAGTTTTAAATAGACCAAAAATATAAACTATTTACTAAAAATTCACTTGTCAAAGCTCGCACGATGGGTAATTATTAGCTCATGAAACTGAAAACAATCTACAAATGTACGAATTGCCAATTCGAAAGCCCAAAATGGATTGGTAAGTGTCCCCAGTGCAGTGCTTGGAATAGCTTCGCAGAAGACACCATCAATATTGGAAAAGATTTGCAGGAAGGTAACCCTAAAATTTTAACTAATGAAACACGAGGAGTTTTAAAACCAGAGTCTATCACTCAAGTATTAGAAAAAATAAGCACTCAAAAAGAAAAAAGGCTATACAATTTTAGTGCTGAAATACTAAATCATTTTTTTGGAAAAGGACTTGTTGCCGGTAGTCTGACACTGCTAGCTGGTGAGCCAGGACTTGGGAAATCAACACTAAGTTTGCAACTACTTAGAGCATTATATCAAGGCAAAAACGACCCTATTCCTAATCTCTTGTATATAACAGCCGAAGAAAGCACATTTGAATTAGCTAGGCGTAGTGAACGACTTAAGATCCCTCCTCAAATAAATATTTTACAGTCAAACAATTTCGAGCAAATTCAACAAGTTTTAGAAACTTACAAACCTAGTGTAGTCATTGTGGATTCTATTCAAACTATGTCATCTAGTCAGATCTCCTCAAATCCTGGTTCGGTAAGTCAAGTATCTACGATCGCTAGCCATCTTTTAGCTATATCTAAGGCAAAAAATATCAGTATTATTATCGTTGGTCATGTTACAAAAGACGGCCAAATTGCAGGACCAAAAACCCTTGAACATCTTGTAGATAGTGTGTGTATGCTAGAAAGTACAGAGTCACCTCAATATCGCACTTTGAGCTTTTCTAAAAATCGTTTTGGAACTACTAGTCAGCTTTTACTCCTTAAAATGGAAGAAACTGGATTAAATATTATTACCGACCCTAGCCTTGCTCTCCTTGAAAATTTAGAAACTGGAATTGGTGTCGTTTACGGTATGAGTATCGACAAAGACTTGCCGCTTGTAGTTGAGATCCAAGCCCTCGTAGGAAATCCAAATTTTAGCGAAGAAGGAAAAGGTGGTTTTGGAAGGCGTGAAGCACTCGGTGTCAAAACTTCAAAACTCAATACGATTTTAGCAATAGCTGAAAAATATCTGAATATCAATCTCAAAAATCAAGACGTATATCTACAGGTTACAGGTTTACCAAAAAATACTGTTGACGATAGCTTAGATCTTCCTATCTTACTAGCAATACTATCATCTTTAAAAGAAAAATCCATCAATCAAATAGTTAGTAAAAAAAGTATAAAGACTGTTGACAAGCCGATTTTTAGCGGCAGACTTACATTAAGCGGAAAAATCCGTAATGCTACGCAACTTGATCAACGAAAAAATACTAGTGAAAAACTTGGTTTCCAGTATAATCCTATGATTAAACAAGGCGATTTAAAAGATAGTTTGTTCAAATAACTGTTTATGAAAAAATTGGTTATATACTAGATTTTCAAAATATTAATTTTCGTGCTCGCCCTAATTATTACATTATAGGAAAAGGTGAACAAGGCGTACTACTTATAGAGCTATACAAATCTTAAATATTACCATTTTGGAGGTTTAAAAATCTAGATGTATCTCAATAATCGGCAAATAAAATATATATACTATTTCAAGATTATAAAAAAAATAACGATTTAATTGGTATGAATATGGCTCGTAAGTTTTATAAATGGGTTATACTAAGTCGATAAGATGCGCAAATCATTCAAGTGGTAAAAAATACTTTAATAAATTAAAAAGCTATCCGCAAGAGAAAAAAATATAAAATGCTATATTAATATAAAAATAAATGCTATAAATCCCGTAAAGTATAATTTTTTGACAAACTAAAAAGCTAAATCTACCAAAATATTTTAAGAGTATTATATAAGCATCAGAAATAATAAAAAATACCAAGTACTCGATATACACTATAAAAAATATTGAACAACAAAACTAATATTTAGCTAAAAACTTTAAAATCCACTACCCCATCTATCACCTCTACCTTTTTTCTCTAAAGAAAAAGTGTTGTCATTGTCGGACGAAGGTTTTATACTTTCTACAGAGCTATTTGGTATTGTACCATACTCTCTTATATTTAATTTATTATAAATATTTCTTGAAGCAGTCGATGCAAAACTATCATCAATTGAATATGAATATGGTAAACTCAGTTTGACTTTTTTAAAAATATTTGCATCAAATGAAGCCTCATCTGCAAGTCTATAGGAAAACTCACCATTGAGTGTAGAGCCTAGCAAAAAATACTTTCCCACACTCAAGTTTGGCTTTAAATTCCTATCAATTTCAAATTGCAATATATCCGCCTCTTGCTGTGTCTCGGGTTGTTTTATATTTTTTGTAAATTCTACAAATTCTTCTAACATAGATTTTTTGACTTCTTGTTTTTCTGGTCCATTTGAAAGCACATCGACTGTTTCCATACCCAAGTCTGGTGAAATATTAATTGACTCGTTTACTCCATTATTTATAGATTGTTTTGCATCATTAAAAGTAACAGCATAGTTTCTTGAACTATCATCTTGATCAAACTTAAATCCATATTTCTGCAAATCTCCAAAAATATTAAATGCATTAGTTTTTATCATAGATTGCTCTTTAGTTGGAGGAGCATTCACTATTTTACTTCTGCGCTCAATCTCCCAACCTTCTTTTTTTGATTTTATCTCATCAACACTAAGAGGTATCAAAGTTTTTATTTTTTCAGGTTTCCAGTTCGCCACTTTTTCAGATGTGTAAATAATACGATTTTGTAGATTCGCGATATCCTGTTCATTTAAATCACTATTTTCAGCATCAGCATAGTGACTGACCAAAACTTCATAATCACCTTGTAGTACATTATAATTATTTTCTAATCTACTTTTTCCAGACTCATTGAACTTTGGATCGTTAAGTCTAAATTTTTTCGAGATTTCAACTGGCTGAGAAGGCTCAGTTACCTCGTCTTTCAACTTTTCATTACTTATAACTTGGTTTTGAACAACATTTGATACTATATCTCCAAACATAGGTACTTTTATATTCCACTCTCGTGAAGCAGATCTTTCAATAGATACACCAATTGACTGCAGTTTAGGTATTATGGATTGCTCAATAGTAAAGCTGTCTTCTAACGAGCGTCCTTTGACTGGCAATCTGTTCTGTAATGCTAGCTTCAAACTTTCTGTTACTGATTTCAAATCACTCATTATCTTCTCTTCTTTATTCTCTACAGATTTATATGCATTAATTCTTTCTTGATTTTTTTCTGAGTGTTCAACTCCTATTTCCACTAAATCCAAATTTACTTCTCCATCAATTAGGCTATTTTGAATTTTATTAAAACGTTTTTTTAGAATATCGACTTCATTATCAATTGTATCAAGATTTGCATTGTCATAAGGTATATTTTCAATATATTTTTTAAGATTATTAATTGCTGTTATAAGATTACTTTCTATTTGATTTGGGATTTCAACAGTTTTGTATTCTATTTTTTCTTTTACTACAGGAATATCAGGCGAACTTTTAACTGCCTCATTACTGGCCAAATCATCCAAATATTTTTGTGTATCAGTATTTATTCTTGTATAATCATCTTGACGATCGTTTATTTTTTTTGGTTCATTACTGTCGTTCGGATTAGAAAAAGCTTGATATAAAGCAGGTATCGCATTAGCTATCTTAGATCCTAAAAAACCTATATCAGTGCTTAAAAATTTAGTAGTTTTTGACCATAAACTACGCTCAGGTTTTTTTCCTGATTTATTATATTTTTCTTGCAGATCTCTACGTTCCTGCATGACTCCTCCCATATTATCTGGCCTTTTCAAAGCTTCTTTGAACTTAGAAATATTGTTTGGATTATTTGTTTCTTTTGGTTTATTGAACATATCGATTATAGTGATTCTACTAGCTTTGTAAATGCGTCTCTAAGTTGGGGAACAGTTTCAGGAAACTTATCAAAAATTGATTTGTCTCTAGATAAAGCGGTATCAACCCTAATTGCAGGGAATTTTCCATATGTTTCATTTATATAAACATAAAGAAAATCTTTTATGTATTTTTTTACACCTTCCACAGCTTCCTGCTGTTGTGATGCAGGAAGGCTTTTAATTGGCACACCAATGACCAATTCAGCTATCTCACTAAAGAGTTCATGGGCATTTATTTGATCATCAGTAAGCATAAATTTGCACTTACCATCATTATACACTAGGTTTTTAGTTTTGTAAAATATTACAAAAAATTGTGTATTATAGTCTTACAATAGTGTTGATACTAATACAAAATCCACCATGATGGTGGATAAATATAGTATATAAAAATTGAAGTTACTATTTAACTTCTCTTACTTGGACTGCATGTACTAGTTCTTTTCCAGAAAGTACGTTTGAAACGACTACTACTTTATCACCAGTTACTAGCGAACCTTTAGCTGTCAATATTGCGATTGCTTTTTGAACTATTTCTTCAGGATTAGTATCGTTAAAAGGTAGTGTATATCCTTCAACACCCCATGATAGACTTAGTGTTCTCTTAACAGCGTCATCACCAGCGAAACCATAGATCGGAGAATTTGGTCTACACTGTGCAATAAGCCTAGCTGTCTCACCAGTCTTAGAAAAAGCCAAAATAGCTTTTGCCTCGATGTTATTTGCTATAACACAAGCGCCAAGTGCCATCTCGTTTTTAGGGTTGGTAGAACTTTCAATAATGATATTTTTATCACCAAAGAAAGTTCGCTCAGTTCTCCTAGAAACTGTATCCATGACATCAAGTGCTTTAAGAGGATGATTACCATTGGCAGTTTCACCAGACATCATAATTGCGTCAGTTCGGAGTTTTACAGCATAAAATATATCTGTGACTTCAGCACGAGTTGGTGTTGGGTTGACCATCATAGACTCAAGAAGCTGAGTAGCGGTAATCACTGGTTTATTGAGTTTTCTACAGTAATTTACAATATCTGTTTGCACCAGTGGTACCTCTTCAACTGGAAGTTCAGCACCAAGATCACCACGTGCGATCATAACTGCATCAGAAGCCTGTACGATAGCATGCATATTTTTTACAGCGTCGGTACTCTCAATTTTAGAAATAATTTGTATATTTGCATCTTTTGATTTGATATAAGATCGCAATTCTTCTACAACTGGAGCATCGTTTACAAAAGAAAGTGCAAAATAATCAACACCCTTAGAAATACCAAAATCTATATCAGCCCAATCTTTATCGGTAATTGGTGGTAAGTTTGCAGATTTACCTCGAATATTTAAATGTCTTCGAGAAGTCAATATCCCATTATCAAGACTCTTACAAATTACGTCTTTATCTGTTTTCTCTATTACTTCAAGATTGATCATACCACTATCAACTAAAATCACATCACCAACTTCTACATCATCGATAAATCCGTCGTAGTTTATTTCAGTTGTTCCTTCTGGGTACTCAGGCTCTTTTCGAATAGTAAAAATAATTTGCTCACCTACTGCAATTTCAAGAGGTTTCTTAAGGTCTCCACTTCGGATTTCAGGACCTTTGGTGTCGATCATTACTGACAAGTTGTATTCAGTTTCAGCATTAATTTGGTGAGCTAAATCAACTACTCCACCATGCCATTCATGAGTTCCATGACTCATATTTAGTCGAACAACATTCATTCCTCCTTTTGCTAATTCAAGTAACATTTCTTTTGTAGCCGTCTTTGGCCCTATTGTACATACTATTTTCGTCCTACGCATATTATAAATTTAGTTTTAATTAAAGCAACATTTTTCATCAGCTCAAAAAGAGTAACTGAAGA
>JACMQI010000020.1 GCA_014377045.1 candidate division SR1 bacterium | reverse complement strand
TGAAACGGTGATTAATTTTGCACCAAATCTACTCTGTAACCAAGTATAGATAGGCTCGATCAAATATCCGATGGTACTAAGAGGCTGAATCATCTCATAAAACCAAATCTCACGAGCAAGCATATGGTAAAATAAATAAAAATCCTCCTTGCCTTTATATAAACCTAAAAGATAGGGTAAGGTATTGACTTCTTCAATTACTATGTCAAATTTATTTTTAAGATGCTTTTTGTAGTATGTTGCAGCTGCAAAATAATGACCAAACTTACTTGTTCCTGTTCTTATAATTTTAATTCCATCTATGATATCGTTTTCTGAACTACCCGCATATTGAGCTGTCAAAAGTTTTACTTGATAACCATCTAATACCAACTTTTTAAGAAGCTCATGAGTGACTACTTCTGCTCCACCTGCTTTTGGATGCCGGATATCTTTCCAGTTAAAAACAAGTATACTTTTCATACTTATCCGAGATTTATCTTATTTTTTACTACATATAGAGGGCGATTGGCCACTTCAGTATGTATATTTGCAATATAAAGTGATATGAGACCCATACACATAAGATTAATACCTATCAAAAATGCTGTCAATATACCAACTTGAGTTGCCCCAGTAGTGTTCCAGTTCATCATATCTCCTAACATATATTTATTTATTGCAAAAATGATACCGAGCGGACCTGTGATTATACTAATCCAGATACCAAGATATCCTGCAAATTTGAGTGGAAAAAGGCTGGTAGAAAGAAAAGTAGAAAAAGCTAGTTTGACTCTTTTATCAAAACTATAGCTTGCTTCACCTGCAAATCGTTCATTTTCAGTGTAGTAAATATAATCTCGCTTAAATCCAAGCCAATCAATCAATGCACGAGTCATGCGACCACGTTCGGTAAATTTACTAAACTCTTCGATCACCACTCTATCCATAAGCCTGAAATCTAGCGCTCCAGCTTTTATTTCTACTTCTGCAATTAGGTTTGCACACTTATAAAACATCATAGAGCCAAACTTTTCTACAAAGTTATTGGTTTTCTTTTTGTCTCGGATACCAACTACAACATCAGCACCGTTCTCCCATTTGTCCAAAAAATCTGGAAGTTTCTCTATAGGATATTGTAGGTCAGCATCATACATGATACATGCATCTCCATTACAGTTTTGGATACCTGCTGTGGTAGCGATTTCTTTTCCAAAGTTTCTAGAAAATTGTACAAGTTTGACTTGACTATCCTTTTTTGCTAGCTTTTCGATTTCTAGTACAGTACTATCCCTACTGCCGTCATCTACAAAAACTAGCTCGTAGTCAAAGTCGTATTTGAGAGTTTTCCAAAATGTTGTAATGTGTGAATGTGCCTGAGCGACATTTTGTTCTTCGTTGAAGCAGGGTATGATAAGTGAAATAATTTTTTTCTGCATAAAGTTTGATTTTTGTTTTTGTTTTGAAAGTAAGAGACAAAGTTACCAGATATGTTTTTAACATGGAACTTATGACTTGACGGTAAAGCATAGTATGCTATTCGTATTAAGAATGTGGTTTTATTTGAGAAGTATTTTATGCTTTTCCAATAACACATTGGAGTATATCATGTATTTTTAATTAATGCAAATTCAATATATTTTTGATACTAAAATGAAACAATTAATAATTTTAAAAGTATATATTTACGGAAAAAAACTTATAAAAGTGAAACCTGCCATAAAGGCAGGTCGCGATATTACTTTAACGCATTCTGAAAATTTGAATAATCTAACTATGATGAATAGTGGCTACTGTAGTTTGAGTCGTACCCGTTATATTGAGAGTCGTAGCAATCTACATTGTAATAATCCTCATTGTCGTGACAGTCGCCATCATCGTATGAATGGTCATCGTTATTGCCGACACAATCGTATGAGTCATATGACATATCATCATATTCATTACAATTTTTATCACAATCATTATAATGGTGTTCATTATAATTCTCATAACAATCACTCATGCAGCTTGAACTGTAGCTATGATCATTACTTTTATTGTTGTGTTCTGATGAAGCAGATACACTTGTAGTTAATGCTGAGGAGACTAATAGTCCGAATAGTCCAGCCATTACAGTTAAACTAGCTAATTTGTTTGATAATTTTACAGAGCGCATATAGTAGACAGAAAAGTTTATAAAATGTGTGCATGCATACACGATCTTATTTATAAAATTTATATAGTGGATTTGTCAAGTAAAAATTTAAATTATTGTATATTACTATAAACACGAGATAAATTATCTTACAAAACTATTAATTTAAAATTTATACTTGATATTTTTAAAAAACTAAATACCTCCTAAATGGAGGTATAATAGCGTATTAGCCTTTAAGCTAATTATTTAATTTGTGTGTTTGTAACAAGAAAATAAATGAATATTCGTGTTTAGAAATAATCAAAACCGTAAGTTGTGATGTTCCAGAACTCCCAATAAACATTATTAATTTCACTTAATAAATTGTTGTACTTATCATACAACTTCTTATCTAGAGCTTTTTTTGCTTGTTTTTCTAGTTTCTCCTTTAATTTCAACAAACATTTCTCCTTTTTTGTAGGAGTTTTAAATTCGTCGCAAGGGATTTCACTTCCATACGCAGCTCTTGTAGAAACAGAAGCAGCGGGTGAAAATGAAAACATAGATAATCCAAAACTTAAAGCAAGTGTAAACACTACAAATGTTTTTGCAATTTTTTGTAATAACATTATTATATATGTTTTGATTTATAACATTATCTCTTTATGAGATAATCTGATTATAATACATTATCGACTTCTTGTCTATTTTTTTTATCAAAAACTATACTTAATAGTAAATATAAAGCACTTGTGAACCCAAATATAATACTAATCCCAATAAAATTTTGTACGTCACTTCCAAATAAACTAGTAGATTTTGAGAAAAAAATTAGCGTTAAAATTAATAATATATTTGATACTGGAAGAAATATCAGTGCTTTATATCTGTTCTTGATAATTAAATACTGGGTACAAAGAAAGATGATATTATAAAATAAAATAAAGACCGAGTACCATAAAATCAACGGTAGCTGATCTGTATATTGAGCTCTACCAAACAATTTCATCATAAATCCTCCAAAAAATGTAAACAAAAAACCGATACTAAGAGATAGGCTAGTAACAATGACAAAGGCCGAATAAAATATCTTTTTATTGTCAGTCCTGGAAGCATGGGCAATCAAACCACCTAGAAAAGCCACTGCCCCAAAATGTATTATCTGACCAAAATTAAATAGTACTGCAAGTATATCTTTATCAGCTTTATCTAAAAAGTTTTCAGCAATAATTGGCCCTGCATTGATAAACAAAGAAAGAAAGAAAAGAAAAACCACCGTTTTTAGCATTCCAAATGCATGGTCAAAAATTTTATAATTAGTTACAATATAATTTTTTGGTTTAATAGCTTGAGATTTAAAACGTTTGAGAAAGTAAACCCCTACTACTATTCCAATTATTTCTGACATCAATAATCCAAGTGGAAGAGACATGACTTCAAAATGAAGATATACAAAACTAATTGCTCCAA
This sequence comes from candidate division SR1 bacterium, assembly GCA_014377045.1. Classification (GTDB taxonomy): domain Bacteria; phylum Patescibacteriota; class JACMRA01; order JACMRA01; family JACMRA01; genus JACMQI01. Next base: position 23,723 of record JACMQI010000020.1, on the reverse strand, counting down.
CAAACTTTACTACTGTAACTACAATACTCAAAATTATAAATTGTGGAATTTTTAGGAGTGCCATTACAAAGTTGTTATTTAGGCCTAAAATAACTTGCAAATAAACATTGATTACTAAAAGTGACAACAGTATAAAATCACTATTTCCAACAGCTTTTCCTAAAAGTACTGCAAAAACAGGCACCAGTACTAAACTATACAAAAGCACCCTACCTACTTTAGACACAAAGTATTCGTAAAATTCAAAAGCTTCAAACGTTGATTTCTTAGCGATTTTAGAAGCTGATTTATTGAACTCGGTCATAATGCCTGTAGAAAAAGTGAGTAAAATAGCTATTAAACCACTAAGTGCAGTCCAAAGACTATAATTTCCAGGCAAGAGCTGATTGCTAACAAAAATTACAAGACCGTAATTAAATACTGCGTTGACTATATTTGCCGCAAATAAAAAAGTAGAATCTTTAAGAAATGCTTTTGAAGAGTGAGAAAAAGAAGAAATATACGGAAGTCGAAGTTGCATGTAGCGTTATTATAATTTATAAATTTAGGATTGTCTAGACTATAAACATACTGTCACCGTAGCTCAAAAACTTATAATTATTTTCTAACGCATGAAGATAGGCGTTTTTTAGGTTATCTGTTCCCGCAAATGCAGACGCAAGCATCAATACGGTACTTCTAGGAGCATGAAAATTGGTCAATAGGCCATCAACTACTTTAAACTCATATCCAGGATAAATAAAAATATTTGCTTCACCAATTAGATCTTCTTTACCTTTGTTGTCGAGAACTTTTTCCCAATTGTACTCTATTGTTCTAGTAACTGTAGTACCAACACTTATAATTTTTTTTCCTAATCGTTTTTGATTTCGTATAATATCTAAAGTTTTTAGTGGAATATGAAAAAACTCGCTATGCATATTATGCTTAGTTATTTCTTCAGTACGGATAGGTAAAAATGTTCCAAGGCCTACATGTAGTGTCAAATAGGTTATAATGATTCCTCTATCCAAAAGTTTTTGAATTAATTCTGGTGTCATATTTAGGGAAGCTGTAGGAGCTGCCACTGATCCTATATTTTTGGCAAAAGTTGTTTGATATCGTATTTCATCGTTTATACCTGACTGACGATTTAAATATGGTGGTATTGGAGTTTTTCCATAGTTTTTGATATTCTCTTCAATTGTTTTACTAAACTCAAGCTCAACAATACCATTATCCAAAATATTAAGTATCTTTACTGTGAAAACTCCTTCTCTATCAATATTTAAAACCTCACCTATTTTAATTTTACCTTTATATAATGCTTTGGCAATATTTTGTGAATAAATATCCACATCGTGTTTTTCTAACAGTATAAATTCAATTTTTTTACCATTTGGTTTGAAACCAAATAGCCTAGCATTAAAAACTCTTGTATCATTGAGTACTAGCACATCCCCTTTTTCCAAATATTGATCTAAGTTTGCATAATGTGAATCTAATATTTCTCCTGTCAAAGAGTCAAGTACCATGAGTTTAGTAGATCCTCGTATTTCTGGCGGATGAATAGCTATTTTTTCATGTGGTAAATCGTAATCGTAATCTGCAGTATTCATATTGTTGATATTGAAACACATTTATTTAAAATTAGCAAGAAATATCATTTATTAGAGGAACTTAGAGACTTTAATACTTATTATTTCTATCTATACAGTGATATAAAAATACAAGATAAAAACAGATTCTTGACACATTGCTGAAATTTATTTACAAAAATATATGTTCACTAAACACAAAACAATTGGTTCTAATATGAATATGATCATCATATTCATAAGAATGATTAGTAGTAGTAATATTGAAGTGAACCTTTGAGAGTTATATCATTTTTGGAGAAATTAGCATGTTGACTTATAATAAGTCTTCTACTTCAAATTAGCCAATTAAATTGGTTAGTAGTTGAGCGTTTTTCTAAAAAACTATTCTTAGGAGGAAATATCTTTAAGAAAAAATGAAATCAAAACTAGTGTGTAACTTTTCGCTCTATACGCTAGGATTAATTTAAGCCCTAAACTCTATGTCGTATAGTAACTACTACTTATGTATTTACTGTACGACACTTTATTTTGTAAAAATTTATAAAAAATACCCCAAATATAGTTATTTAGGGTTTGTGATATAAATTACAAAATTGTCAGTTCATTTTCTAACATAGCATGTGTATAATTTTTACCAATTATATCTGAAAAAATAACAGATTTTTGTCTACTTGCCATCTGTCTTACTGTACACATAAAAAGTTGCGTTTTAAATAAAATATTTATCATCGCTTCTTGGTAAATATTAGCAAAATCACTCTGCTTTGAACTAACCGACGAGGTAAGATAAAAATCGATTTTTAAATGTCCATTTAGTTCAGTGACTTTTAAGTTCAAAATATTGTATCTTCGAAAAAATACAAGTTCGTTAAAATTTAAAAAGACATTTTTTCTAAATAACGTATAATCATCAATTTGCTGTGATTTTGTTTTTTTCAGTAGGCTTTGTTGCTTTTCTGCACCAATATAAGAAATTATTTTTGGTTTTGAATCAAATACAACAGGCCTAACAATTGAAAAATCTGACAAAATTAAAGGTAGTTTCTGAGTCGGAATATGAAATACAATTTTTCCTATTTGATCAAACAATATTGGCGCTTCCATTACATCATTTAGCTCTGGTTTAGCCTGATATACAGGTTTCGCTTTTAATTTAATTGTCATTTTTTTATTGCTCCTTGGAATTCGATGACTACGAGAAGTTAAATCATACTAAAATATTTTTGTCAAACACTTACCTTATTAGCTTGCCTGCTATATATTCCCAAAGCCGAGAACGAATTTTTTTTATAGACCAATTTTCTATTGAAATTTCCTTTGCGGGAGCAACTACTGGAGTTTTTACTGCGATTATTTTACAGCTATTCATAAGCCTTTGAAGATTGACTAATTTATCATTCCATGGATCTAGCCAATTTGGTTGAAAAATACCACCTGTATCACTGCTATCTGGGTTCAAAGACCAATAGAAAAAGTTGCAAATCTTTTTTTCTATAAAATAATCTATAATCTTATTTTGCCAAATTACATCTTTTGGATTTGCAGCACTAAACTGATCATTGTGACCGTATTTACCACCAAATTCTCCTATTGCCAAGGTATTGCCAAGTCCTTGAGTAAATCCAAAATACTTGTCCCAATATGCAGGTAAATTGTTAGGAAAATCGGTTGTTTTGAACTCATCGGCATAATGTACATCAGGACCATAAATATGGGGAGATAGCACTAGCTTATTTGCAGGAATCGATAACGGATTTATAGGTGTACAACGAACAGGCATCAAATTACCTCCCCACCAAGCACCAAATTCGTCTGAACAAGTAGTCTGCATGTCACCTATACCCTCTACAAATATAAGCAAATTTGGATTTGTATTAAGTATAGACTTACCTATTCTCTCACTAGCTAAATTCCAATCTGTTGCTATATTTCCAATTCCCCAGGTAGCACTTGTTGCCAAATTTTGACCATCATGTGGTTCATTTTTAATATCAATTCCTATAAAATTGTCAAGGTTTCTATAACGGTTTGCCACAAAATTTAAATCAGTTATGAGTTGTTGTTCACTATATTCAGAAGTATACCAAAGCGGTGATAAAGTGTTGGTGCAAGTATAATTGTGAATATCTAGTAAAATATACATTCCTTGAGCGTTTATTTCTTCAATAAATTTATCCATTAGATCTAGACTTTTTAGTCCTACTAGCATTGGATTTGCAGTATCGCTAATATATCCTGTAGGTACATTTTTTAATGTTTCAGGGCAAAATGGTACACGAAAAGCTGTAAATCCCATATTTTTTACTTGCAAGATAATTTCTTTTAGATTTCTACTCCACAGTGCATGGGGTGAGTATCCATCATCCTCCAATCCAAACCAAGAAGCACCAAAAAGATTTATTTTTTCTCCATTTTTATATATAGATCCAGCGCTTGAAGTAAAATTTGATCCAAAATTAGAGATTAAAGGATTTGAAATTGTTACAGCTTTTTTTGTGGCTGTATAAGCAACTCGCTGGCCAAAAATATTTAAAGTGTTCGTTAAAGTAATAAGAAGTATGAGTACCAAACTAAATTTTATTATAAAAAACTTTGTGATCATATAATTATTTTTGTTGGTCAAATGCTAAATACTGGCTTTGAGTTTCTATTTGTGGTTTTCTAATCACTTCATCTATTCGAGATTGTATATCTGATACACTTAGATTTTTTAGTTTATCTGGTATAGATGAGTAGTTGATAGTTGCAATGGATTCACCACTACTAGATACAGACATTTGCGTTTGTGTATAAGGCGTTACGCTGTATAAAGCAGATTCAGATACGATAGTACCATTTTCTAAAAAATTGGCTTGCACACCTGCATTTATATTTATCTTTGGATCACCAAAATTATTTTTGACACTTCCAGCAAAGCTATTATTTGTATTTGCACCTATGCCATTAGTACTTATAACTGAAAATTGAGTTTGAGGGCTCATCCTATAATCAATCTTAGACTCTTTTGATTGCTGTGATTCTGAATGTTTAACCTTTGCTACCGCACCTTGTTTTACATTTTCGTTATACATTAAATTAGCTTCTATTCCATTGCCCCTAGTAGATAAATCCAATCTAACTTTTTGAACTAAAGTTTCTATTTTCATTTGAACTAAATTAGTTATTGGTCCATCTAATCTAATTCCAATATTTGCGTCACTATAAATTTTTACAGTATCGTCAAGTCTCATAGTATTTTGAAATTGTGCATTGATAGTAGTATTTTGTGGAGCAAGAGTTGCCATTGAATTTAAACTAGTATTAGGAGATTGATAACCAGTTTTTACAATGACGCTTGGACCCTTTGAAGTTAGATTTGCTTCAGTAGCTATGATTATGGCCGTATCTTTATTAGGATGGCTTATTGGTATAACTGTATCAGATTTATTTCCATTCATGTCTATCACCCCTTGCACCTCTCTACCATTAATAGTAACTACGTCATTACTAATTTCTACGTTAGTTTTTTGAAAATTTAAATCTAGAGCAGCATTTTTTGTTCCAGCAATGGCTGAACTTGAAGATAATCCTACTAAGCCTAATCCTACCAAGGCAACTTTGTTTAGTTTAGTTAGGCTCTTAGTGGTATAAGGTTGGTTCTTAAATTTTGGATTAGAAAGCTCTGAGTTCATATCTAATATTTATATCTATTTTTGTTTTATTTTTATTATTATAATGCAATTAAGTTAAATTGTAAAATACTATTATATTGTTTAAGCTTTTAATACTTATCACTAACTTTGACATCTTGGTTACTTTAAATTAAATTAACAAAATGAAAAAAAAGATTATTTTTTGGGCCAAATTAATTATTCTGATTATTATATCTGTATTTTTTTATTTTTATTTTAAACAAATCACTTATAATCAGAATATTAAAAAAGCTTCATCTCCAAATCAGTCAGAGTGGTTTACGGAAATTGAAATAGCAAATACACCAATATCAAGAGAGAAAGGCCTTATGAATAGATCCTCACTTTGCAAATCTTGTGGCATGATTTTTATTTTTGATAAAAGCCAACCGCTTAATTTTTGGATGAAAAATACTCAAATTCCACTAGATATGATTTTTGTAAATGAAAAAAACAGGGTCGTGTCAATTCATGAAAATACAATACCTTTTCAAACTAGTCCTACATATTCATCTCAGTCAGAAGCAAGATATGTAATTGAAACAAACGCTTACTTTACGAAAGAACACGGTATAGCAATTGGTAGTACTATTGATATAGAAAAACTTATTTCCTCATCTGTCAGCTATAAAAATTAGGAATATATAAACTTGAAGGTGAAAGTGAATATCCTGTAACAATATTTGAAATACTTGACAAATTTCGTATAAAACCTTAATTTTTAGGTAAACACGAGTTTAATTTACTACTTTATATATGTTAAAAACTGAATCAGATGTTTTAAGGTTTTGGCAAGAAAATGAAATATTCAAAAAGTCCCTTATTAATCGTAAATCCTCGTCTAGCTATGTATTTCTTGATGGTCCCCCTTTTGTTACTGGACTACCTCATCTTGGGCATATCTCAACTGGTTATCCAAAAGATATTTTTCCTAGGTATTGGACGCAAAGAGGTAAGTATTGTGTGCGCAGATGGGGCTGGGATTGTCATGGTCTACCAATAGAAAATCTAGTACAACAACAACTAAATATAACCGATAAAAGACAAATTGAAGATGAAATCGGTATAGAAAAGTTTAATGAGACATGTAAACAAAATATTGTCGGATTTGACAGTAACTGGCGTGGAATTGTTGAAAGAAGCGGTCGTTGGGTAGACATGGACGATCAATACAGAACTATGGATATGGACTATATGGAATCTGTTTGGTGGGGTCTTGGACAACTCTGGAACAAAGGCCTGCTTTATAAAGATTACCGTGTTAGTATTTACTCTCCATCAATGGGTGCTACACTTTCTCACATGGAAATAGCCGATGACATTAAATACGTTGATGATACCTTGGAGACTCCAATCGTTAGATTTACTATTAAACCTCAATCTACAAAAAAAATATTTGAGAAAATTTTAGACGAAATTGCTTTTAATTATTCTGAACAACTTAGATACCGAATTGATGTAGAAAAACGTATCGAAACACTTGAAAAGCTTGACGATAAAAGCAAAAAAATGAGTCTCAAAGATCTTGTAAAATCTGGAAAATCTGAATTTGCAGGAATTGAATGGGATAATTTTAAAACTGATTTAGAAGCTAAACAAGAACTGTCTCACCTTCAAGAACAGGCGCAGATCATAAGTGAAAATATTAATTTACTTGAAAAAATCAAACGAATCTTAGCAGCTGGGTATAAACTCAATATGCTTTCTTGGACAACCACACCATGGACTTTACCTGCAAATGTTGCACTTGGTATAGGGGCAAATATAGAATATTCTGTCTATTTTCTTCCCGCTACATCAGAATTTGTTTTGATTGCAGAAAGACGAGTTATACCTACCCTTTCTATATTGTTTAAAGAGACAATAGTTAATTCACCTGAATTAAATAAAACTTTAGAAGAAACAGAGGATTCAAGTGAATACTTCCAAAAACTTGGTATAGATATAGTAAAAATTGTGTCATTTGAAGGACAAGATTTAGAAGGTTTGGAGTATGAGCCTATTTTTGAACCCACCCAGGCTATAGGCGATTACGAAGAAAAAGCAAACGCTTTCAAAGTTTACACATCTGAGTTTGTAAGTGATGAAGAAGGAACAGGTATTTTACATATTGCGCCCGCATACGGAGCTGAGGATTTTGAAATTAGGAAATCTCGAAATTTGCCAGTACTAACTTGTCTCAATGAATATGGTGAAATTCGTGATGATTTAAATATCCAGCTTAAGCCAATTTTTGGTAAAATGTTTGATAAGGCAAACCCACTTATACTTGAGATTTTAGAAAAAAAAGATGCACTTTTTGGACAATTAAGATATACCCATAGATATCCTGAATTTAATCGCGACAACCAAAAAGTCTATTACTCTGCAGAAGAAAACTGGTTTATTGGCGAAACAAAATTTTTAGATCAAAATCTTAAATTAAATGAAAAAATCAATTGGTACCCTAATCACCTTAAAGATGGTAGATTTAAATCTGGTCTGGAAACTGCTCCTGATTGGTGTATTTCGCGTAAAAGATATTGGGGCAACCCTATTCCAATTTGGCAAACAAAAGATAAATCAAAAAATATATTTATAGACTCTATAGAAAAACTCCAAAAACTTGCAGTAAACCCTATATTTAGGGTAGTTAATTCCCGTGACATGAGTCCAGATTTATTTGATACTGGAAGAGTAGTTATTTATACAGACGCCCAAAATAAGCTACCACTTGGAATTAGTGCTGCACAGTTTCGTAGCAAACATCTTACAGATCTGCGAAAAGAAAAAGATTTAGATATTAATAAATTTTCTCAATACGCTCAAAAAATCTTAGATGAAATGATAGGTCTATTTGATAAATACAATATCATTCAAACATTATTTACTGATGACGAGCAAAGGCTATGGACTACTTGGATCTATACCTTACATCCTAATAGTAAGAAAATATCTAAAAATTTCTATTTTTACAGAAAAGTAGCTGAAGATTTTGACGGCTGGCACCCTACTGGTCCAGTCAAACAACTAGATCTTCATAGGCCTTATATAGATGAGATTATCTTAAAAGACGAAGTCGATAATCCATATTTTAGAATTCCTGAAGTTATGGATTGTTGGGTAGAGAGTGGCTCTATGCCTTGGGCTAGTTACCACTATCCTTTTGAAAATAAAGATTTTGTAGAAAAAAATACTCCAGCAGATTACATAGTAGAATATGAAGGTCAAGTGAGAGGTTGGTTTCACGCGCTACATGTCTTGTCTTCGGGCATCTTCGGTAAAGAGGCATTTAAAAACGTGCATGCACATGGAACTTTACTTGGTCATGACGGAAAAAAAATGAGTAAAAGTAAGGGTAACTTCAAGTCTACAGATGATTATTTCCAAAAGTTTGGGTCAGATGCGCTACGCTTATACTTTACACAAAGTCCATATTTTGAAGGTGAAAGTCTTACACTAAATGAACGAGACATGCAAACTGTTTTTCGTGATTCAACAATAACTATCAGTAATAGTATTAATTTTATTGACTATGTGCTCTCTACAACACAAAGGCGAGAATTGCCAAAATCCTTCAGTAATTCACTAAATCGGTGGTGGTATATTTATACACAAGATTTTGCTTACAGGCTAAACGAAGAAATGGAATCATATAACTTAGTTGAAGCTTCTAGAATGATTTCAGTTTATATAAATGATTTCTCAACTTGGTTTATAAGGCGTTCTAAAGACTTGTTGAGTATAGATAATGTAGAGGTAGCAAGCTGTTTGGTAGAAACTATGCGAATATTTGCAACTGTTACTGCCTCCCTACAACCATTTAACACAGAAAAAATTTGGTCATTAGTGAAAAATAATAATGATCCTGAGTCAGTTCATCTAACAACAATTACTAACCTACCAAACATAAATGGAAAGCAAAGGCAAGAATTGGAGGTGATGAAAAAAATTCGCACATTGGTTGGAGCTATACACGCAATTCGTAAAGAAAATCAAATCAGAGTTAGACAACCGCTATATGCAGATTTTTCTGAAATGAAAGATATATCATTTGATCTTGTCGATCTTATTCAAATGGAATGTAATCTTATACAAAGAGATCTGAGTAAAACCGAGGGAGAAATATGGGAAAATAGAGATGATTTTGGCAAAATGAAAATTGATTTAGTTATTGATAAAGATCTTAGTGTTTTAGGCTATGCCCGTGATTTTGAAAGAGCAATTCAAGATTTTAGAAAAAAACAAGGATTTCGTCCAAACCAAATTATTACTATGAAATGGCAATTAATTGAAGTAAAAGATGAGGAAATATTACAAATGGTTCTAAAGACTATAAATTGGCCAAAATTGTCTGTCGAAGTAAAATGGGTCACTGGCCTAGATAATCTGGATAAAAAAATTGAGGTAAAGGATCTAGTAACAATTCTAGTTGATTAATAAAGTCCGAGTTGTAAAGAATTGACAAAACTATAAAAATATGATTATCTTTGTTAACATTATCATATCTTTGATTGCTTTATGCTTAAACAAGAACGCAAAAACTTTATTCCACCGAGGAATAATAACGATCTAACCGGAACTTTAGAAAAACTAATATTTGGCAAAAAAGTCAGCGTCTTTATTGATGCCGCAAATTTGTATCACTCCTCTTCTGTTGCTAAATTAAAAATTGATTTTATTCAAGTTATCAAATGGTTCAAATCTCACTGTAAACTAAAAAATGCAAACTTTTATACTGCATATGATATAGAAGATCAAAAGCAAATGGAATTTTTGCAAGATCTAGAGTATAATGGCTACAACATGATAAAAAAACCATTAAAAATATTTGAGAATAGCAAAAAAGGAAATATGGATATAGAAATTGCTGTTGATTGTTTTACTCAGCAAAATTTATATGATATTATTATATTGATTAGTGGAGATGGTGATTTCAGTTATTTGATGCAGACTTTAGAGAGATTAGGTAAGCAGACAGTGGTTATAGGGGTTGGGGGATTTACCTCATATGAGCTTCACAAAGAAGTAAATGAGTATTTTTTCTTTAACCGAATTCGTTCTGTGTGGCAAGCACAAAAAATAGTTGGTGACAATATCATAAATAATATTCCCTCTGTTCTTTTGCCTAAAAGTACTGACCCAAATTCAGAATTACAAAATGTACAAAAAATTGTTCGGCCAGATAGGATTGATGTAAAGAATAATCTTAAGGTAGATAAAAAAAATGTTGAATTAAAACCAGTTATTAAAAAACTACCTAAAAATCCTACAAGCACCCCAACTATTCATTTATAAAATATGTTTCGAAAAAGCTTATATTTATTTATAATTTTTAAGAATATTTTTTACTCTTAAATAGTTCCAAAACAACTTAGACCAAGGATTTTTAGTATAAATATCACTTTTATCAAGAACTTTTTGTCTATAAAAATATAGAAAATCAGTAGGATTTCGATCGTCTACGTTATTAAAAAATGATAATGATTCTGATATATATTTGGATTCGATATATCCATTTACTTCATAATTAGTTGTCAAATAATCAATATTAAAAGCTGCTTCCTTAAGCAGATGGTTTTGTAAAGTTAAATCAAAAGATAAACCATATTCTTTTATAAGTTCAGTTTTCCATAGAAACTTAATAGTTGGAATAAAATAATATGGAAATATCAGAACCTTGCTTAATGAAAAAGTTTTTCTAATATAAGGATAAACAGTTTTTGCAGAGTAAATTTGTTGGTTTTTTTTAGTAAAACCATAAAAATAACAAATACAATTAGAGTTATTGTTATTTAAAAATATGAAATCTTTGAGTTGACTCAAAAAGTCATCACCCCAAGTTTCACCTGATTGTATCCAAATAATATATTCGCCGCTACACTCTTTAATTAAATCATTTTCATCTAAAATGTCACTATTTACTAATTTTATTACCTCGAAGGTTTTGTTTGAATAAAGAGATGCTTTTATTTCGTTTTCTTTTTCTACAACACTCGATAAAATTAGCTCTACTCCATACCAATTTTGATTGTACAAAAAACTATAATTAGTTTGAGGCTCTACCATTAAACAAACTGAAACAAGCGGCTCATACAATTTGTTCATTGTAATTAAATTATTTTAAAATGGCTATAAAAATACTTATTTTGTCTGTGTTATATTTTGATTTTCGTTATTTTTAGGCTTAGTTATATTATAAATAACTGTTACAATAGCTACCAAAGAAATAAGCAAAGCAATACTAATAATAATATATACTTTCTTATTGTAAATAAATTTCGATATTTTTTGATGCATATTTTATGCGTCTAGGAAGTAAATATTTGTTATTGTAATCCACCAAGTTTTTTCTGGCGGAAGTGGTGGGATTCGAACCCACGAGACCTTTCAATCAAGCGGTTTTCAAGACCGCCGCCATAGACCACTAGGCGACACTTCCATTTAAAAGACTGGACATATTTTTCTATCTTGTCAATACTTGTGTAATTAGCATTACTTATAAAGTATGTACGAAAGTATAATTAAAAAATTTAAAATCAACAGTCGAATGCTATTTTTTATACTGTTAATAGTATTCGTTATTTTTTCTTTTACGACAAAACAAAAAGATGATAAAAAAAATGTTTTTGAATTATTATCATTTTTAGATAAAACTTTTAGCACAATAGATAATACTTTTAATAACCTATCGAACCAAACCCTTATTTTTCCAAATGTAAAAGAAAACTACGAACTCGTTGTTGATAGTTTAAGCAAGCTAAAACAAGATATAATAGACTTTGAAAAAAGTATTCCTAATCAAACCGGTGAGGAATTATATCAAAATGTAAGAAGTGATTTGATAGAAATATATAAAGTCTCTTATAATAGAATTAATTTATCTATCGAGATTTATAATGTAAGAAAAAATCTAATTACGAATGTAAACAATTATTATAAATTAGCCGATATTAACTCTTTAAGTTCGAACAAAGAATTAGAAGAAATAATTGAAAGCTGGAAAACAGTAATTAGTTTTAAAAAGTTGGAAGCTAAGCAGAATGATTCAAATGAAATTAAAAAATATTATTATGATAAAATTGAAAAAGAAGAAGATTTGTTAACTAAGCTATCTCTTTCTAGTAGCAATAGTAATACTTTAGTTATTGATAATGATTTAAAAGAAAATATAAAAAAGTTACAAATTGAAAGATATGATAGTTTCTTAAGGTTACAAATTGAAAATTTAGAAAATCCAGATTTTGGAGAAAAAGTTAAAAAACTGCAAAATAGTGTAAAACAATTAAAAAATAGTTAAAAAATACTAATTCATAAGTTGACAATAATCAAAAAAGTTATAATTACTAGATATATGGAAAAAATGTTACTAACTAAAAAAGGTAAAAGCATAAATCGCAAAAACGATCGTGAATTATTATTGACGGTTAGTGTTTTTTTGTTAAATCAAGAAGAACTTAGGAAGCAATTTTGGACAGTAAAAAGTATAAATTATGATAAAGTAGTTCAAGTTGTAAAAATTGGGATCAATACTACTAATGGTAAATTAGGAACTACTTTAGCGAAACTGAGAAAAACATCAAGAAATTTATCTGACTATTTATACGATCAAGGTATAACTTTTCGTAAAACTAAAATAGTATTTTACGTTGACAAGGAAGATATTGAGATAGAGAGAATATATAATTTACTGTCAAACATAGAAAATAAAAAAGAAGATTAATTAGAATTATATGAACATTTTTGCAGATATTTTTAGATATTTAGTATATCAACCTGAATTAAATTTACTTAAATTTTTCTTCAATATTACAAATGATATTGGTCTTTCAATAATCATATTAGCAACAATAATTAATCTTGTTTTATGGCCATTGTATATTTCGACTTATTTAAATAGCCAAAAAGTTCGTTATCTTCAGCCGAAATTAAAAGAATTACAGGCTCGCTATAAAGATAATCAACAAGAACTACTTAAAGCTACCATGGATTTTAATAAAAAACATGGTGTCAATAATTCTGCTTTTTTGTATGTAATAATTGGCCAAATCTTATTTGCTACAGGACTATGGACACTAACAAAGGAAGTTTCAGATGGAAATAGTGTCTTACATGGACTTTATAATTTTATTTACGGCATGGATAGCACTACATTTAACACTAAAGCATTCAATTTTCTAAATATCGGAAAGCATGCTGGAGATTTTATTTGGTTACCACTTCTAAGTTCATTTTTTTCTTTTATATATGGTATGTATAGCTTTAGATGGAGTCCTAAGCTACCACCTGTACCAAAACCAAATTTACCAGATGATAAGAAAAAAGATGATAAAATCGGCGCTTTTGATCCAGAAAGCTTTCAAAAAAGTATCGAATTTCAAACAATATATGTAATGCCTGCAATTTTGTTTGTGTTTAATTATAACTTGCCTATTGGCGTAAATATATATTTTTGTACGGTAAACTTTTTATCCCTAGTTAGACAAATTTATATTACTCGTTATTATTCTCACCACACACTAAAATTTATTGAAGACTTAGCAAAAACTGATCCTGAGTTCGAAGAAAATAGTATGGTAACTGACGTGGAAGTTGCAACTCAATCGCAAAAGCCTAAAAATAATAAAAAAAATATTAGTAAGAAAATGAAAAAAAAAGCAGTTAGAGCCTAGCTTATACAAATCTTACGATCTATATTTTCTATTCTCTTACTTATTTTATTATAATAACATAGTATATACAGTATCGCTTCATTGAAGTAAAAATATTCTGTAACAAGTATTTTAGTAATACTTAATATCTTTAAAGGTAACGTAATTAGTAATTGCAAAAACTAGTTAAACTTTATTTAATGGCTTTTTTAGGCTTAGAGTCTAAATCCTTTACTACTTCTTTTTCACTACCAATTTCATTAAATAACCAGTTTGCAGCAAGTTGCTTTTTAAGCATTGCAAAGGTGTTATCTCTAATTTCTTCCTGACCAGCATCTACATGAATGCCGTATGCCTGAGGATTTTTAGCAATTTCGAGCGACGCACTTGTTAAAGTTTCATTTGAGATTTTTTCAGTGACTTTCATTTCGTAAATATAATTCCAAACCGCAGCTAATTTGAACTCTTTTTGGACATACTCATAAATTAAAGTTCTAACTTCATCATCATTTTTTACTTTTTTATCACTTCCAGGTAGATCAGTTTTTCCAAACGCTTGAGCTACACTAATTTTTGCACGCAATGAATCTTCACTTAAGACACCAAATATACGATCAGTCTCGGTGTCAATTTTTTCAGTTGGTAATGCAAAAGAAGGAATTTGATCTACAACTGCTTTAATAATATTTCTTTGATTTAATTCAGAAACCATTTTTTGAGTTTCTGAACGGTAATAATCAGTTATGAAAGCGTCAAACTCAGCTTCAGAAGTAAAGTTTGGATGATTATGGCCTTGATGGTGATCGCTTGAAGTGTTTTGTACTATTTCATCAAAAGTATGATAGTCAGGTTTTTTGACATCTAATATGTGTACGTTAAATATAGCATCTAATCCAGCCAAACTTTGCTCGAAGTAATCTATAGGAAAAATAACTTCAAATGATTTATTATCACCTTTTTTGACTCCTGTTATACCTTTTTCAAATTCAGGAAGAAAATTTCCAACACCAATAGTAGCGGCCATATTTTCAGCAGTTAATCGACTATCTTCTTTACCATCAATCGTACCAGTCATATTTATAATTACTTGAAAACCTTCAACAGAATTTTCTTCTATACTTACAAAATGGTTGTGACTCAAAATATATCCTTTCTTCTCTTTTTCGATATAATCTTGCAAACTAAGCCTCCCTAATAGGTCTTTATCAGTGACTTTATCATATTTTAGATTTTCAATTTTAGTAAGATCTACTTCTGGTAATAATTCTACACTTAATACAATCAAAAAACCATCATCGCTTTCTTTAGTATTCTCTGGATCTATGCCATATGTCTGTGAAAGTCCTACCCTATTGATTATAGCAAGTTCTTTTTGCATTTCTAAGATAGCTTCTCCACCAAATTTATCTAAAGTCTCCCGAAAAATAGTGTCCGAAAGCGCCGCAGGATTTATTTGCTTCATTACCAAGTCTTGGGGTGCCATGCCTTTTCTAAAGCCAGGAACTTCAACGTTTTTTAAATATTGTGTTCTTATCTTATTTACCCAATCACTATATTCTTTTGGCTCAATGAAATAATTCAATATAAATTTTATGTCATTTTCTAGGTTTTTACTTAATACTTTAGGCATATAATATGTAAAGTATGTATAAAAATACAATATTTTGTCAAGAATAAGGCATAAAAACTTCTTTAAATCGGTACCGAGCCATATAGATCTTGACTAAAATGCCAATTGACTCTAAATTTTCTATACAAGTAGCACCTAATTTTTAAATTAGCACAACTCAATTATGCCTTCTAAAATCCGAAAATCAAATCTTTATGGTAATTTTGATAGTTCAAAAAATAAAAGCACCATGGATATTCTTGATAGTGACGCTGCAAATTTACATGCAAGAGACTATGAAGATGATGATATTGATGAAAAATTTCAAGTAGATACATTAGAATACATAGATGAAGACGAGCCTGCAGTTCCAGGTGTTATAAGTGCCAAATCAGTTCGTGTCTTAGGAAAGGGATCAAAAGTCAATACGGAATTCAACAAAAATGAAATGTCATTTACGGACGTCTTACCACCACGTACAAGAGTTGGTAAAAAAGAATATGAAGAGCCTGGGGTTGGCCTAGATGTTCTCAAAAAAAAGTTTGGTTTTTCATGGAAGCAGTTTGCTCGTAAATTTACTATTTTTGCAGTAATTGGTGGCTTAATTTTAGTAATTGGCATTAGCGCTGTTTCTACCTGGGCTGTAGATATATGGTATAATACACCTAGCGTTGATAGTGTCGTAGACCAAGTCCAAAGTAGTACTATATATGCAAGAGACAGTAAAACGGTTATGGCAAAGTTTTTTGATGAAGAAAATAGAACTGTTATTCCTTTAAGTGAAATTCCAAAATCCATGCAACTCGCTATAATTGCACTAGAAGATAAAGATTTTTACTACAATGAATCTGGTATTCCATGGAAAAATCTGTTTGGGTCCGCATTTCAATGTATCACCTCTGGTAACCCAAACGCCTGCCGTGGTGGATCAGGGCTATCTCAACAGTTTATTAAAAACTATACTGGAGATCAAAACCGTGATGTAAATCGTAAAGTTCGCGAGTTATTTACAGCTATTAAACTAAATCAAGAAAAAAATAAAACTGAAATTATTGCCCTTTATTTGAATCAAGTACCTTTTGGACGCAATGCATACGGTATTCAAGCAGCTGCTCAAACGTACTTTAATGTAGACGCTAAAGATTTAACTTCAGATCAAGCATGTTGGCTAGCGCCACTTCCAAATAAACCAAATGAATATGGAAATAATGTAATGAACCCTGATTCTAACGGTTATAAAGACTTAGAATTTAAAAAAAATGTTTGCCTTGAAAACCTTAGAAATTTAAAGCTTGAAGGTACTGATGTAGAACCGTTTATAAAAACTGATGATGAATTAAAAGTCCTTAAAGAAAAGTCTTCACCATTTAAAGATAAAGTTGCAAATACTCTAGCCCCTCACTTTAAAAACTATGTTGTAGACGAACTCAAAAAATTTGATATATCTTACAAAGAGCTTAATACTAGAGGATACAAAATCGTTACAACCTTAGACCCTGGAATTCAGCAAAAAACTGAAGAAGGAATAGCCGAAACGAGGAAAAAAAACGTAATTGATAATGGTGCCAATAATGCTGCCGCTATGGTACTAGAAGGTCAAACTGGCGAGATTCTTGCTATGGTGGGATCTGCAGACTATAATGATGCAAGCATAGATGGACAGGTAAACGTAACTACCGCAGCTAGACAACCAGGAAGTAGTTTCAAGCCTTACGTATATGCAACTGCTTTTTCACAGGGATTTAATCCAGAAACTTTAGTATTTAACGCGAAACAAAACTATGGAACTAAAGCTACTCCATATATGCCTCAAAACTTTGGAGATACTAACTATTCATACGCACCTATCACCATTCGTAGTGGATTTCAAAACTCATATAATACTGTAGCCGTTCGTAGCGCATATTTAGCAGCAGGCGAAGGAAAAGATACAGCTGAAGTACAAGGAAAAGGACTAAAAAACGTGTTTGATTTAGCTAATAAGGCAGGTGTAAAATTTCCTTGTGTTGGCGAAGAGTGTGCACAAAAACAAACACCGCTTGAAAGCGGAAGATGTGGTATAGGATCAGCCATAGGTGCGTGCGAATTAACTATGGTTTCCCATATAACTGGTATTAATACCTTGGCGCACGACGGTAATTTACGTACAGCGACTCCATTTTTGAGCATACTAAAACCAGATCCAAAAGATCCAACTAATAAAATCGATATATACAAAAATATACAAGATACTAGTAACCCAATATATCCAAAAAAAGATCGTATTATAGATCCTGGTGTTGCAAAACAAGTGATGAATGTTATGTCGGATTATAAAGCTCGATATCCTGCATTTTGTGGACCCTACTTACTAGTAGATGGGTGTCCTTTAGCAAAAAATCTTGAACTCGAAGGCTGGAATGGTGCTAATGCAATAGCTGCAAAAACCGGTACAACAGATGATTCTAAGGATACATGGGCCGTTGGAGCTTCACCATATTATACAGTAACTACCTGGGTTGGTAATACCGATGGACACGCATTAAATACCGATGCCGCCGCGGCTTCTGCTGCTGCTCCTGTTTGGAATAGAATTATGAAAAAACTTCATAATGAACAAATTGGCGATAGACCTCCTCTAGAGAAGAAAGGGTTTAATCTAGATGGACTTGTAAAAACTCAGTTAAGCAGTCAAACTGGGCTTATTGTAGAAAACGGTGGCAATACTGCTTATCTTACTGATTTTCAAGTAAAAGCACTACAGGATGCTCAAAAAAGGCTCAATGATCCAGGCTATAACCCATCGGATGGTGGTATATTTAACAACCGTTCTGTAGTAGTAGGGAGAAATTTTAGAATAAACAAAATAGATGGGAAAATTGCGGTAGATGGGAAAACTATTCCAGGCAACATAGAACAAAAAGTTTTCTTGCAATCAGTTCCAGAATTCCCTTCACAACCATGGATAGGTATAGCTCAAAATTATGGTGCAAAATTTGGTTTGGCTCCAAATGATTTTTCGAATCAAGATCAAATCGCGGACCAAAATAGCAAACCAACGCTAACTACAAACATAGTAGCCAATTCAAATGCCCCTGGAACGATCATTTTAAAAGCAGAAGCCGCTGGCGACAAATCCAAAAAAATCACTAAGACTGAAATATTAGTTGATGGCGTGGTAGTTGCAAGCGGCGAGTCCAATGCAGAGTATAGTACAATTGGAAAAGATGGCTCCCACACTATAGTTTTTCGCGCTACAGATAGCCAAAATGTAACGGCTGAAGCTGTGATTTCTGGAGTTATATTTGGCAAACCTGTTCAATCAAATCAACTCACTATCAATAATCCAAATAGTACTTCTATAGCAGTATCAAGTATGGTACTAAGTGTCACCTCTGGTGATGCATCCCAAGTTATTAAAGGTAAGCTAAAAATATCTCAAGCTAGTGGTTCAGCTGAGTGCACACTTGTAGGATCAGGAACTCAATACTCATGCTCCATCAACCCAAATACTCTAACTGCAGGGCCAGCTACTCTTACATTCTTTGACGAAAGTGATAGTGGTATTTCGGCATCAAGCAAATCAATAGTTCTAAACTAGACTTTAAATACTAAGCAATTCAATAAGCTCTTTTAGATTAGATGGCACTTCTCGCATCGCAAATATAAATACAGTAATAAAATTATTTATATTGTTACCTTCGTCTCTGTCAACCTTCTCTTCAAGATGTTTTTCTATATTTTCTAAGGTATAATTATTTGATAAAAGTAAATTAATAAGGTTAGTAATTACATTAAGGGCATGCTTGTCACCTGCGTCTAGTTTATCACATTTAAAATCAGATATTTGGGGAAAATTTTGTGTATATTCGAAAACTATATATACTGCTCCAAAAGTTTTAGTCTGTATTTTTTGTTCCAATCTTAAAGAATAAAGTAACTTAGGTTGGTTAATTTTTTTAAAGACAAATTTATCAATTTTTACTCCGGGTGTTTTCAATGTCGAAAGTTTATGAGTAATAGATTTCGTAGGTGGTAGTTTTACTGCTTCTAATTTTTGGGACGATTCTTGTGAAACGCTTTGCTTGCTAACTAGACTTTCGAGGATAGTAACGGGCGGTAAATTAGAAACTTGTGATATAGTTTCGTTAGCAGTCAATCTAGTCTGACTTTTGTATCGTGTCAATAACTTATAAGATACCTCATCTAAAAAATCCTCGTTTTCAGGTGCTGCCCAAAACAAATCTGGAGGTAAGGTATCATTTTGAATGTCTGCTAAATATCCTATATTAATTATATTTTTGTGTTTTAATGGATCGTACAAAACAGTAAACTCACGATCAAGATTTATGAGTAAGTTATATTTTTTAAGTACCCCTTCCCAAATTGCTTTTTCCAAATTGTTATCATCATCTAAACTAACAAATGGAAGAGTCAACCGATTGTTATGTTTAGCAAAAACAGTTTTTTGATTATTGTTTATAAGTATGTAAAGTCGAATTTCTTTAGCAAAAGATTGTTCACTGCCGACCGATTCTTTTTGAGGCTTTGATTCAATGAATTGTGTAATTTTTGGTTTTGGTATTTGAGTAGTCTCGGGCTTCACTTCTACTTCCACATTCTGACGCTCCTTAAGCAAATGTTCAAAAATTTCGTCTACATGATTGTTAATTTTGCTTTTTTTATCTAAATTATCTGATTCAGTATTTATTTTTATATTAAAAGGTTTATTGACATTTTGAGACTCTTTTAAAGTTTTTATTTTGTGGTTAGCATTTGAAATAATATCAGAGTCGCTATATTTACTCCAGTTTTTTTCGGTAGCAAAATTTAGAATTGCCATATTTCTGCGAGGTAAAAGGGCATATTGACCAGCTTGTACTTCGTTTTTAAGATTTTGAATTTCCTGATTTGATTTTATGTTATCTTTTTCATCAACCCAAGTATCAAAATAATTGTCTTTTATATCGTATTTTATGTCATTATAAGTATCAAATGGACCTTTTTCTTCAGCAATAAATTCACTCGCCCTATAGGCAGTTTCCCCCACAAGTTGAGCAATATATTCTTTTTCATCAATAGTTGCATTGGGACTATATCTATCAAAAAAATCATCAATATCATCTAGGCCTAGAGACACTATACGTCTTTGGGCCACTTCGTTAATATTTTTTTGCTTCCAAATATATGTAACAATAGCATCCAACAAACGAATTGCTGTTTCGACTGTGCCAATTAGTAGATCTTCGTCTAACCGATTCTCTTTATCTAAATGACCACAGAGCGATATTTGACCCGCAGGAACAAGACTAGAAACATTGCTACTATCAAGAATATCGGTAAAGCGAGAATCTAAAATAAACAATCCCTTTTCCACTACTTCGAAGTACTTTCTCCCCCAAAACTGGGCAAGTTCAGGCGTATTTTCGTCCCGCGAAATAATTTGAGTAATCTCTTTTTGGTGTTCTATATTTTGCAGCATCGATCTAATGCAAGCATATAGTTTTGGTTTTGACAAGAGTAATTTTTAGGCTACGAATATTTTTTCAATACTATCTTCTAAATACCTAATTTGAGCTGTATTAGCTATAGTATCAATTTTTAACGTTGTACTTAGATCCCCATTTTTCCATGTAATTATAAGCTGGCTATCCTCTGAGTCTACGACTTCTATTCTACCATCAAAAGCTTTGTATTCAGATCTAAATTTGATAATTTTATTAAGCCTTTGGACCACATGTCGTTTCATATTTGCCCCCACTTCACTTTCAATATATGAGTGTCTATTTATATCGCGTCCATGGTGTGTTGCTTTTACTAAGTCATTATCATTGCTGCCTGCGAGCCAGCCCACATAGTATACTTGAGGAACTCCAGGAGTAAAAAATTGTATAGCTCTAGCCATGATATATAAGTCATCATCCTCACCGAGAGCTGAATAATACGTACAATTTATTTGATAAATATCAACGTTATCACTTGCAGTTCCAGATGCAATACTGACTTCATCACCACCCTTCTTGTTAATATTTTCTTGCACTTTATGAGTTTGTACGACTGTAAGTAAACCAGTAACATCTACCATTCCTATACCATCGTGTGTATCTAAAACTGTTACTTGATTTTGAGGGCAGATAGCTAACCATTTTTTAAGATTATGTGTATTTTTTTCATAAAGCGTATGAAGTACAAGTACTGGTAAGGCAAAATCATAAACCCAATATCCGTGACTAGCAAGGTCTAATTGAGCTTTGTAATCAAGATGCAATTCGGGTAATATTTCGACATGGTATTTATCACAAATCTCTTTTGCCCATGTCATATAGTCATATATTTCTGGAGTCTGGAAAAAGCAAGTAGTGCCAAGTCTTTTGATGATATAACCCACAGCATCAAAACGAAGGGTACTAATACCGTGACTAGCGAGAGCAGCAATATAATCTTCAAAAATTTCTTTCGTCTTCAAACTATCTATATCAACATCTATCTGGTCGTCACCAAATGTATTCCAGACTTCCACAGGTAAATCCATAACTTTCAGAGCTTTGACAGGATACCTAAATTTACGGCGATACACTTTGTCCATAATATTATCTGGTATATGACCATTAGCATGTAGCTTTTCAGTCCACAAAAGCATGTCCCAATAAATTGATTTCTTACCATTTTTAAGACAATCTTGCACATACAATGAGCTTTCAGAAACATGATTAACAATCAAATCAGCTGTGAGATCATATTTCTCAGATAGTTTTTTAATATCGTCCCAACCACCATATTTAGGATCTACTTCCAAGTGAGTAAGTGGAGAAAAACCCCTATCACCATTTGATGGATAAAAAGGTAAAATATGGACACCACCAAAAAGGTTAGAAGCATGTGTTTGCAATATTGTATTTAGATCAGCCAGATTTTCACCAAGACTATTTGGGTACACAATCAAGTGTACAGAATTTTTTATAGACATCGAGGTCTATTATGACAAGGTTTATGAGTCGTGGCAAACACATCATTGACAAATGCCTGAAGCATGGCACTCAAAGCATAAATAATTAAATTTGTCTATATATAGTATTATTATGAGCATAAGTTGGTTATCCATAAAAAGTATAATATTTGGATAAAAAACCGTATCTGATTACTTTTTATCCACCACTTTATTAAAATATTTTTTAGCTTTAAGGGTAAAAGTTTGCATAAAATGTGTAATAGCTGTATAATCAGCAAAACAAAAATAAAAACTTTATGAAATCATTTTCACTTTCTTCTGAGGAAATAAAAAATCTAATATTAGATTTACTTAAAAAACATTTTAATATACTGATTGGTTTATTTTCTTCAGTATTTTTACAATATCATATTTTATATATTACCAAATAGAATCTTCTATTTTAAGATTCAACAATATCATAATTGACTATATTGAATTCGATTTATTGAATTTACTAAATGTTATTTCATCAATAATATCTTATTTTATTTATTTCATAACACTATATTTTGGTACTCTATTGTTTGAAAAATTCATAAATTTAAAAATGAATAATTTTGTATTCAAATATTTTAAAGTAAAAGATTTTACACTACATTTAAACTATTTAAAAGTAAAACAAATACTTTTATGGGTAATATTTTTGTTAACAATATATAGTTATCGGTTTGGTTATTTCGCAAAAATTTCTTTTTATAAGGAATATCAGCCTTTTTCTTCTACAATATTTTGTAGTTTTATTTTAATAATTATAACAAGCTTGGCAATTAGCCATGTTAATAATCTTAACGTTAAATTATTTACTGGTGTTATAATATTTATATCATTGATACAATTCATAACACCTCACTATATAGCATTCATTCAATCTAAATCTAATTATTATGTTTTAGAAAATGGTCTTAGCTGTAAACTGATAAGAAAATATAATAATAAAGTCATATGTAAAATAGAAAAAGACCTATTTTTAAAAGAGTCTGTTAGAATATTAGACTTAACTAAAAATGAATATCAAATAGAATATTCAAAAAAAAAGGAGTATCAATTTATTTCTGTTGAAGAATTTTGCAAGTTTACAGGGTTAAATATTGAACAAGTCCAACCCTTATTTATTGGTTAATTTTAAAAGTTATTTCGTGATTAAAATTGCAAATTATTAAGTAATAGTTTGCTTGCTTTTTATTAAAAAAGATGTTACAATATAGGCTGGTTTATATGGTAACATGTTGGTTTATATATACATTTGGTATCATCAGATTTAAT
>JACMQI010000019.1 GCA_014377045.1 candidate division SR1 bacterium | reverse complement strand
GAATAGCAATCATAGAAATTTTTGCATTTACATTTTTTGGTAAACCTGCCACACCAATGGATTTGTGCGGTAGCGGGGGGTCAAGTGCGGCAACTGCAAATTCATCTTCTCCAATGTCGAATTGGACGGAAATAAGAGCCAATACAATATCGTATTATTATTTTGGTCAACCTAGCTATTGGAGACAAAATGAAAATCCAACAAACTCGAACTATTTAAGTAAGCAAGAGATTTTTCAACTAACACACCATTCAAGACCTTTTAATCCTTTTAGACCTTAAAAACATATGAGAAAAATAATATTATTTTGTATGATTTCGTTTTCGCTATTTATATCTTGCATTGGGCGTAAAACAGATGGTAGAGCTATTATAACACATAATAAATCTATGAATAGTATATATTGTTTTTATACCAATAGAGAATTATATGCTATAGATAGCATACCAAATATGGGAAAAGAATCGATACCCAAAGAAGATGATTTTAGCCTAATAGGGCTTCCATTTTGGGAAGAGTATATCAAAACTTGTGATAACCAAAAATTAAGATATTATATTATTAAAAAAGATAGCGTTGATAAGTATGGTTGGAACGAGATATTTAAGAAAAACATTTACAATAAAAAATATCTTTTTACAATTGAAGATTTAGATAAAACTAATTGGGAGATTGAGTACAAGGGTGAATAAGAAACGCTTTGACAGTAATGGAATTGACAAACCATTTTAACCTGCAACGTGGTAATTTGAATTGGCTAAAAAACAGCCTTTTTGGTACTATTCAAGAAGATTTCACGTATGACCTCCAAGACCGTTTACTTTCTTATCCTAATGAATCAGGGGTAATGTATCAAATATGTTGATAGTCGTATTTAAGGCAATAAGTAATTCATTTTGGGTATTTTAGTAAAAAAATAAGACGTTAGAAAAACAACGTTTGGTTTGTTTTTTGTTTTTATAACACTTTAAATCAAACAAAATGGTACAAAAAACAATCTCTTGTTTCAAATGTGTTGATGGCGAATTAGTGAAAAACTGAAAAGCTGCATCAGGTAAACAGCGATTCTTATGTAAAAATTGCAAACGAACTCAAATCATCGACTATACTTACAAAGCCTATTTAAGCGATACGAACACTTCTATTATTTTACTTACCAAAGAAGGATTAGGCATTCGGAGTACTGCCAGAATCTTACAAATATCTACCACTACTTTAATGCTGCTATTGCTAAGGTTTCTACTGTAACGGGTATTGTACAGCACGTTGCTCAAAATCAAATCATATCAAATTACAAAGCAGGAGGCGATGTGTTAGAAGCAATGAAAGATTTTAAAAGCCTTGGCGGTTTGAGGAAAGTAAATAAAGTATTTCAGCGAATAGGTTATGCTGGACTTGTGGTTGATTATGCTCAATTAGGTAGTAAAATTTATAATAATCAAGCAAAAACTTCAGATTATTTAAGAACGGGTATAAGTACCGCATTAACATTAGTAGCAATTAGTAATCCTGTTGG
Source organism: candidate division SR1 bacterium (assembly GCA_014377045.1). Lineage (GTDB taxonomy): Bacteria > Patescibacteriota > JACMRA01 > JACMRA01 > JACMRA01 > JACMQI01. Next base: position 334 of record JACMQI010000019.1, on the reverse strand, counting down.
GATAATAGCAGTTGGAGCTTACGGGGTTTGGGATTATTATTATGGTGACGAATTTTGGAAAGAAACAGGTATAGATTATAATTAAAAAAGTATGAAAAAAGTATATCATTATATTTTCTATAAGTTGTATAGATATATGCTAACAACCCCCCCGCTCTGCGATGTGTGAATAAGTCGTAACTACAAAATATAATCGTGATCGCTGTGCGAATGTCTCCGACTTCGCACCCGTTCCGATAATACTGACAGCTGATTAAACAAAACAAATATTTATTTCTTATAAAAAACTATTATATTTGAATAAAAAAAATGTCAGACGGATATAAAATAAGAG
>JACMQI010000018.1 GCA_014377045.1 candidate division SR1 bacterium | reverse complement strand
TTTTTACGATAAAATAAATACTAGCTATTGCAAAAGTGCCTATTTCTAGATAACTATCTTAATAATTACTACATTTTTAATCATCTTCTAAATCAAGTTTGGTAGTAACAAATAAAGCAAATGCAATGTAACAGGGTAAAAAATGCAATAATGACTTATTCTACCAAAGCATAGCTGGTTATTGTAATATGCATTGATCATGATTACTAAGATAAGTATCAAATACATAGTTCAATATTATTTTAGCTCACAGACCTTAAAAAGCTGTCAAAATTATTATATAACCCTCTATGTTTTTGCAATAGAGAGCTTACTTTTTTAATTGTTACTTGGGAGTGGTTACTTGAGCTTCCTAAGCTTTGCTCGGATTTGTTTGCTAGCTTGTCCTGTTTTTACCCACTTGAGCCAGTCTAGTTTTGGCTGCTGCTTTCTGTCTGTCAATATAGTCACGACATCGCCATTTTTAAGTGAATCTGATAACTTTATTGGGTTATCATTTACTTTAGCCATGAAAGCGTGCGATCCTATTTCCTCATGAATTTTGTATGCAAAATCAAGCGGTGTAGCCCCTTCTGGTAAATCTATCACGTCTCCCTTAGGCGTCATCACGAATATTCGGTCTTTAAATAAATCTAATTTTACATGATTTAAATAATCTTCATGGTCAAGCTCCTCTTTGCCAAGACTTACTAAATCTTTAATCCACTTGAGATTTTCCATATCCAAAAAAATATCAACTACCTTAGCTCCTTTTGCCTTGTATGCCCAGTGAGCAGCTACTCCATATTCAGCAAACTCATCCATATCATGCGTTCGGACTTGGATCTCAAAAGGTTGACCAGTTTGGGTATCGCGTACACTGATGTGTAAACTTTGATAGCCGTTTGGTTTTGGCTTATTTATATAATCTTTCATAGTCCCTTTTACTGGCTCAAATACTTTATGTATCATAGAAAATATAGTGTAACAATCATCAACACTATCTACCACAATTCTTAGAGCAACCAAATCAAATATCTTATCTAAAGTATTATCATGAGTTTCCATTTTTTTAAAAAGTGAATAATACTTTTTGGCTCTACCTTTCAAAGTATAGTTTTTTACCCCTTCTTTATCTAGCAAAATTTGCATTTTTTTCATTAATTTTTTGGCGTTTTTCTGGCGTTTTTGGATTTCAACATCTGATAATTGGATAAATTGCTTGTATTTTTCTGGATAAACAAAAGGAAAAGCGGCATCTTCGATCTCACCCTTAAAATAATTCATACCTAATCTTTCGGCTATCGGGGCATAAATTTCTAAACTCTCTAGCGCTATTCGATAAGCTTTTTCGGGAGCAAGAGATTTTAGTGTTCGTAAATTATGCAAACGATCAGCTAGCTTAATAAAAACTACACGCAAATCCTTACTCATAGCCACAAACATTTTACGAAGATTTTCAGCATATCTATCAATACCTTGATATTTTATTTTACCAAGCTTTGTAATCCCAAAAACTAAAAAAACAACTTCTTTGCTAAAAATTTTTTCTAAATCTTTTAAAGAGACCTCGGTATCCTCTGGAACATCATGCATCAAACAGGCTGCAAGAGTATCTACATCAAGCTGGATTTGAGCCAAAGTTATAGTAGCTTCGACTGGGTGAATAATATAAAACTCTCCAGATTTACGTCGTTGCTGACTATGAGCTTCTACCATTTGTAAAAATGCAAGTTGTACCACTTCTTTTTCTTTATTGTTCAAATAATAAATATATGGCTCAAGCTTGGACCAAAGCTGTTTACTAGCGATGGTTAGATCATTTTTATCTATCTCAAACTTATTAGTAGTCTTCATATTATGAACTAGTGTATTAATTATCTCAAAAACAGTCAAAGAAAATCACCTATTGAATATTTATAATAAAGTAGTAAATAAATTTAAGTGTGGCTTTTATCATTCGTAAATAAACGTTCATTGTCAACAAAATGAAAATTGACAATTATTAGAATTTGAGAAATAACTAAACGGACTAGTATGCACTTTTTTAACTTAATAAAAAATGATTTTCTCCATTTATCCAAAAAATATCAGTTTAGTATCATACTCATACTTACCCTAGCCTTTTTAGCTCGTTTTATAAATTACTTCCATTTAGGCTACGTTTATGATCTCATCAGCACACAATATTCCTGGGCTAAAAATGCTACAGATAACGGTTTCATAGTATTTTGGAAGGACTATTCTAAGGACCTTGACTATCTCCCAGGTGCTATTTATTTGGGTATGATTATACAGTATATCAATAAGTTGTTTGGTTTTTTCAGTGCTGGTGGTAATGAATACGGTTTTGTTTTTGTTCTTAAAACTTTTAATACTTTAAATGATTTTACTTTTGCATATCTACTTTACTACATAGCTAAGAAAAATACTAATTTATCAAATATTAGACTTTTTATTACTCCTGTTTTATCTCTTATTTTACCTTCTCTATGGTTTATATCGTCTGTCTGGGGTCAGTTTGATACATTTCCCGTTAATTTATGTATTATTACAACTCTTTTACTATATCGTGCACAAGCAAATAAAAATACGAAATATGGGTCACTAGCAGGAATAATTTTTGGCTTAAGCCTATGGTTCAAACTTCAAAGTTTATTAATTTTACCTCCGCTAATCCTCTTATTTATAACATTTAAAAATTTTCAACTTATTAGACAATTTATCTTATATTTTAGTTTTACCACTTTTTTGATCCTGGTTGTTCCGTTATTTGCAAATGCACAGCGTACAAATTTTGTCTTATCTCAAGTAATTATTCGATCAAATAATGTCAGTAATGGTGCTAGCTCGTTTTGGCCACTAGTAAACATGCGCAAATATGGCACTGATCTTTGGTTTACCATCGGTAACTTTGATATCACAGCAAGTAGAGTAAGTTATCTTGTTTATCTTGTATTTATGGTTTATTTACTTGTTAAATTATTTCCTAAAATTAAAAATGATATTTCTTTTAACCCAAAAAAAATATGGACTAAAATCGCTTCTTTAGCAGAACTTACCTTTCTGCAATTTGTTACTATTATGATGATTAGTTCAAATATATACTTTTTCTTTTTTACTAAAATGATGTCTCGGTATCTCCAATTTGGATTTCTGTTCGCTCTTATTTTTCTTACCTTGCAGACCAATATTTCAAGATTTAAACTATTTCTAGGAGCGATTCTAATTACAGAAGTTGGTTATTTTATAAATCAAGTGGGGATTTATGGTTATTATAACGATAATCTTATCTGGGCTGTAGCTTTTGAAAGAGGCGCATGGGCTATAGACAAGGTATGGTTAGGTAGCTGGTTCAATCTTGTCGGGATAAGTCTAATTTATCTTCTAGCCATACGATTTGCAAAGCAAACTAGAAAACCAACTGAGCTATAAATTTTTGACATCATTTGTTTAATTGTGTATCCTTAACAGTATGTTACACCTTAAAACTATTACCAGACTCCAAACCAGAGAGTCACTTAACCTAGCAAACTTGCCTGATGGTATTGTTGCTATATTTACTGGCAGCCTAAATTCTAAGTTAGCAACATCGATTGTGAATCAAATTGAAGACAACTACGACAAATTTTTTGGGCTAAAATTAAGTGTGTTTTTCGCAACACGAGATGACGTGGAAACAGACTCAAATGCTGTAATCTACGATCCAAAAGGAGAATTAGCCAGTCAATGTAACATACTTTGCAAAAAAAATGACCAATGTGAAGCAATATTATATTTTAGAAAAAGTGGCGATTTTATAGAACATTTGTATACAAGAGAAAAACCAGAAATAAAATATAACTGGATCACTGAAGTTTGTGGTTTCGCACAAAATGCTTTGGATATGAATCCCGACAAAAATGGCCTATGGAAATTTGGTCAAACAGTAACTAAAGCAGGTGAATATTTATGTGTAGATTGTGGCTATATTGAAACTTTTAAAGAGGGTGATGTATATCCTGTGTGTGAAGTGTGTCTATCTGGAGACCCAGAAGGACCGACCGATGGACCAAATCAAGGATATTGGGAATTTCTAGCATAAAAAATGAGTCCATTTATATAATTTAACAAACTCAAACACAATCTTAAAAAGATTTTTATTTCTTAATACCTAATTCTTCTTTAATAAGTTTAATTAAGATTTTATTCATCTTATTTTAATCAAACTAAAAACTTAGAACTATTTTAATATTAAATAAAAATATATTCAAAAATTAAATTTGTACTTATCATTTCTTGACGAATCTTAAATTAACAATTTTGTTTAAATTAGTTATTTCTCCAAACACTCTAGCTAATGCGCGAAACTTTTTTCCATAAAGCCCTACTACTATTATGTATATTTTCGTCTATTGCGATGATGATCTTTGCAGGATTTGGTATCGATGGCCGTTTTATCATTGGATTTGGCATTATATTTACTCTTTTTTTTAGTATCCAAGTTGCTCGCAAAAAAGCCGTCACTCTAGTTAGCGTAAAGCATTCGCTACAAACAGGTGGACTTTACTATCTTATATTTACTCTACTTTTGTACTGGGTGAGTATAGCAGATTACTATTTTGTAGAAATCTTTAAAAAGACGGGACTTGATCTCAGCGATAACACCTATTGGGTGGTTTATTTCGGATTTCTTATACCTATAGTCATCATACTAATTAACTTAGCATACTATATCGGATCGCGAAATAAGGCTCAGAGTATACGTTTTTTGGTAATCAGCAGCTTCTTATACAATGCTAATATAAATGATTTACTATATTATGCTATCTTTAGACAGCCATTTCCTGATAAATGGACCTGGCTAACTCAACCAAAATATCTTTTTGGTCAATCAATAAATACAGTTCAAGTATTTTTATGGGTTATAATATGTATAGGCTTTAGTTTAGTAGCTCTACTTTACCCATTTGAAGAACTAACTAAAGAAAAAACTAAACTTATCTTAGCAGATATATCAAGCAAAAAAGTACAGGTTCGATTGATATCATATTATGTTATTATGGCTTCGTTATTTGGAGCATCTTTTATCGCTACTCCTTTTATTGTACAAAAAATCAATAATTCTATAAATGCAATCCCTGCTCGCAAATATACTCTTCTTAAACAAGTTGATCTTATTAATACACTTTCACCTAATTATAATATTGAAATTCAAAAACAGCGCATTGACAATGTAAATGAGATCAATTCTTATCTTGATGCATACCATTCTATAAATGGAATATACCCGAAGTCTTCTGGAAATTGTAGAGAAAGTTGGGACAGTTCATATAATGGACTTTCTTTCAAAATTCGTGATCAAGATATACACGATCCAGAAGAACTGAAAGCAACGAAGTGTTATCTAGAAAATAACAATAAGACAATTTTATACTATTCGGACGGTAATGACTACGCTTTGATAGTTGATGGTCAAATGTTTGACGATAAGAACCAAAATATATATAATCCAAATATAAATGATGTATACTGGTTTGATACTCAAACTCAATTAGGAAAAGACTGGAATTGGAAACAAAAAATGCTGGTATACATGTTTAAAAATGGTAAAGAAATAACAAAATTTAAAAATAATTAAATATGAAAAAACCCAACTTTATCCTAGATTACATCATTTTTTACGCTTCTATTTTCATACCTCTAGCTATTTATATAGCTCTTACCAATTATTATTTTAAAAACTATGTGAATCCGCTTGATAGTGTGGTTGACTATATTATGTTTTTTTTGAAGTTGACTTGGTTTGGAGGTATCATACTTGTACCAACTGGCTTTATTTCGTGGTTTTTATATGGTTCTCCACTCAAACAAGACTATATTAATACACAGCTATTTCTAAATCAAGGCTGGAATCCGACTAAAAAACTTGTTGTCGTTTTTGTTTCAAGAGGTCAAAATATTGAAGCGCTAGACCGTTCTATTTCCAACACTCTTACATTATTAAATAAACATAACGTTCGATTCGAAATTGAGGTTGTAACAGATTTACCAGTCGAATCCCAAATTCGTAGCAACCACGCGAGTATTGAAAATAAAGTTTTTTTCTATCAAGTGCCTCACCACTATGAGACTGAAAATAATGCAAAATATAAAGCTCGTGCACTACATTATCTCATAGACTCTAGGGAAAGGAGTTTACTGGATAATACATGGTATCTCCACTTTGATGAGGAGTCACAAATTACTTTAGAATGTATTGCAGGATTACATAAATTTTTAAAAACAAAAGAAAGTTATGATGTTGTAGCACAAGGAGAAATTAAGTATAACGCATATAATTACGGTCAAAATTTACTTATCACAGCTATTGATGCTATCCGCACAGGAGATGATCTTGGAAGATTCAGATTTCAGCTCAAACTTTTAGGTACACCTGTTTTTGGAATACATGGCTCATTTATATTAATTCCTGCCAAAATAGAACACCATATTGGCTTTGATGTCGGAGGCAGAGGCTCTATCACTGAAGACGCATATTTTGCCCTTACGGCAGCTGAAATGGGATATAAATTTAGATGGTTAGATGGTTTTATCATGGAGCAATCACCTTTTTCCCTTTCCGATCTAATAAAACAGCGCAGAAGATGGGTGTCAGGATTAGTTTTGCTTGCAAATGATAATCAGCTCAAACTAATTACTCGCTTACCCTTAAAAATAAATTTATTTCTATGGCAAATTTCATGGGTTTCTATTTTCGTAACGATTATTAATATTATTATTGGTGGTAGCTGGTTTCCTACAGAACTATCTTATGCTGCAGCAATTATTACTGGTGGTTTCTACTCTATGTACACTGTAGGAAGCTACCGTAATTTACGCGATATCGATGCTAATATATTTAAAAAAATTAGTATTTATCTAGCTACATTATTGCTAATTCCAATTTCGGCAGTCATTGAAGGAGTGGCAGTAATCTATGCAACTTTAGAACCAGTAACACATTTTGATGTTGTTCAAAAAAACTAATATTCATATATATATGGCAGAAAAAAATATTCAAAATAACGATTTTATATTTACACGCTCTTTCCTTATTGCAAATGTAGAAAACTTGTTGGAAAATCTAAGCCAAAGGCGCCAGGCTAAAAAAATAGAGTCAGACGATCTTTTTGGAAGCGGTGGCGATGGTGAAACACAAACTGAAATGAAGTTTATTACTGAGTTTGTCACTCAATCAAAACTTGATATATTGTTGCAAGAGAAAGATTTTTTGGGACTTTACATTTCTGGGAACCCGCTTCAAGATTATAGTGACTTAGTAAGCTGGATTCAAGATAATACTTTTAGAGATGATATTTATTTAATAGTCATAAACAAAATCCGCAAAATTTTTACTAAAGCAAATAAGATGATGTTTGCTCTCGCTATTTCAACTCCCGATCAAGATCTTGAAGCTATCATATTTCCTAAAAAAGCTATGGAGTTTTCGCCTATTTTACAAGAAAAACAGCTATTTTGGGTAAAAGGTAAATTTAGTCAAAAAGAAAAAAAACAAGTAGAAAAATTTAGTGAAGAAGGCGATGTGCGCGAGTTCGACGAGTTACCAAAAATTCTGATTGATGAGATACAACCTTTTGAAAAAGGAATAGCACCATTATTTGAAAAAGAAAATTTATCATTGACTGCCAACAGACAAAAAATGATTGACTCTCTAGACTGGGTAAAACTAAAAATTCAACCATATAGTTACCAAGATGACGAAATGCGACTTACGAGTTCTAGCCAATCTATTAACGACAAAAAAACGAATAATATAGTTTTAAGCAAAGCTCCAATTGTCCTAAAACTAGGAAAATCACTAGGTACAGTCAAATTGAAAGTAATAAAATCAGCACTTTTAAAATCAGAGAAAGAAGGTTACATTGAAGTCCAAATTGAAGTAGAGGGAAATGATGGCTGGAAAAAAGCAAAAGGAAGTTTCTGGGCTACAAAAGATCTTATAAACGACATTACTTAAACTTTATTTCGTATCAGGATTTCTATTTCTTTGATCGCAGACTGCATGTTTACAAACGCTTCATATGGCGAGCTAAAATTATCAATTTTTTGTCCTACATAATATTTTTTCTCAAGGAAATTAAGAAAGGTAGTATTTTGTAATTTAGCTAACGCATTGTGGAGATGACCATGTAGCTCTAAATCAATAGTGTGCGTACTTGCAAGTACCATACTACCGTGTTGCCATAATCTTATAGTAGCTCTTTGGATATGATTATAAAGATAAAGCGATTGTTTTTCTTCGATTCTTATGCTTACAGGTTTTTTATCTTCTTTCTTATTACTCGGTTTAAGCAAAAATTGGGAATAATTTAAACCCATTTGCATGTTAACGGCTCTAGAAAACCTACTTACATCTTTCTCAAGTAATGCTAAATTGAGATCATAAAATAGATTATCAGAAACATTATAAAAATCACAGATCAGGTCTTTTTCGCCTTTGATCCAAAGCGCATCATCACCATCGAAACGACGCAAGTCTGACAAGTGAAGTTTAAAGGTATCAGGTTTTTGACCTTTTTTTCGTGTTAAAAATTGAGTAATACCAAGCTCGCGTGTAACTTTTTCAAGCTCTAAGGTGCGAAAAAGCTGTGGTATAAAAATAATATCTGGTTGAATATTCAATACTTTTTTTACTATCCCTATGGTTTCTCTCAAACTATCTACCCATAAAGAAACATTAAAAAATGATACTAAGGACTCTCCATAGTAGCAGTCAGCTACGATTTTTATAGTGCCAGCTTGATAAAGAGATACTATTTTAGATCTCACTTTTTTATTTAAACTTATATACTCTATGAGCTTCCCAGTAAAAATTATGTTTACTTTTACATCGTTTTTTTCTAAAAATTCCAAAGCAGGATATAATACTGTATTAATAAATTCTAACGTCAATTCTTGAGTTTTTTCATGGTCGAAAAATTGTTTATCTTTTTCTACAATACGATTAATAAGGGAGTTTAAAGAATACACGAAAGGTTGGCAAGCATGAATAGTAATAGGATTTATATTTATAAGACTCATATTATTTATTTTTATTAACTTCGTATAATATTTTTGCTACTTCTTTAGACCAATCATGCTTTGCTAGATCTTCTTTTTGATTTTGGATCAACTCTTTTGATTTTTGAGGATTTTGTAAATAATATAAGATTAGCTCTGCAAATGCATGAGTGTCGTGATAATCAAAGGTAGGTGTAGATGGAATAACATCCAAAAAACCACAACTTTTTGACGATATAACAGGAACACCTGATATAATTGCCTCTAGCGGTGTTAGGCCAAAAGGTTCGCTCGGACTTGGCATCACAAATAAGTCTCCACTACGATATAATTGGCGTTTTTGCTCCATATTAAGCCATCCAGTAAACAATACATTATTTTCAAGTTGTCTTTCGCATACACTTGTGACTGCATCAGCAAGTAACTCACCATCTCCAGCTATAAGAAATTTTACACTTCTATCAAAAGATAATACTCGTTCAGCAGTATCTAAAAGAAAGGACAATCCTTTTTGCGGTGCGAGCCTACCTATAAATAAAACATTTTTACCCTTATCAAGTTCTGGGAAACCTTTGGTTTGAGGTGAGAAACTTACATGATTTGAAATAACTAAAGTATTTGATTCTTTGACCTTATAAGCCTCTACAAGAATATTTTTAGTTATGCTTGATATTGCAACCACTCTGTCAGATTGAGGAAAATACTGCTCTTCAATTTCAAAAATTGCTTTAGCGGTACCCGTAAACTTGTTGCTATTTGTTCTATCAAGCTCAGTAGAATTTACATAAAACCAAAATGGTTTTGCATCAGATGAGTTCTTTAACATTACGAAAGTTGGTATAGACATCCAATCCATACCAATAATAAGGTCAAAATCATATTCTTTTAAATAATCGGCTGCAGCAAATGCAAAAGCTTGAGTAAGTAGTGGTGTCTGATTCGGGTATAGGTTTTGTGTAGATGGGCTTTTGCCACCTGAAAACATGGAAGGAACACTCGCTGATGGATTGCGATTGGTAGGCCTAAAGTGATCTACTTTAAAGTTAAATCCAGGAACCCTCGCATTTTTTTTATAATATTTTCGGGTTTCTTTTTCTAGCGAAATAACATAAGGATCGCTATTATTTTTTTTCTTGTGTGGGATAAGCACTTTCACTTCTACCCCTTGTTTTATAAGCTCGTCTACCAAATCTAATGTCAATATTCCAAGGCCCCCAGCGTAAACTGGAAACATTTCCCATGATAAGATTACAATTTTTGTATGCTTTGACATATACAGTAAGTTGGCTCCACCGTTATAGTAGAAATTTTAACACTTAACCTATATTTTGTCAAAGAAATTACTGATAACTATAATTCTAGATTTCTATCTCTACATACCCAATTCTAACCATTTATCATAAAGATCATCTAAATTAGTGCGCTTAAGCTCGATATACTTAGTAAATTTGACTATATTTTCTTGGGTTTTTTGATAAAAATCTGGCTGTGAAAATTCTTCTTCTAGATCTTTTATGCGTTTCTCTAGTTTTTTAATATCTATTTCTATCTGTTTTTGCTGTTGTATTTTTCTTTGAGTTTCTTTGCGAGCTTCTTTTAATACAGGATCTTTTTTTGGAGTGACTATTTCTTGCACAGGTTTTTGAATAGTACAATATTTGTCATAATAATTATCATAATTTCCTGTGCTTATTTGCACAAAACCATCTTTACCTTCTTCTAAAGCAAAAATATGATTGCAAGTCTGATTGAGAAAATACCTATCATGACTAATGATGATAGCACACCCATCAAAATTATATATAGCTTTTTCAAGAGCCTCGATAGTTTCGAGATCTAGATCATTGGTTGGCTCGTCAAATATCAGAAAGTTGCCACCATGCTTGAGCTCTTTAGCTAGGAGTACCCGAGCCCTTTCCCCTCCACTAAGATCTTTTACGTATTTTTCCAAACTGTCATTTTCAAATAAAAAATGTTTTAAGTAACTACGACTAGACATTGCTTTATGCTCGCCAAACTCTATACTTTCTTGGCTTGCTGCAACTTCTTCAAAAATAGTATTTTCAAGTTTTAGATTTTCCCGCTCTTGATCAATTGTATTAAATACAGTATTTTGACCAACTACTATTTTACCAGATGTAAGCCCAGGGTTTGCCGAGTCCAAAATAGATTGTACAAATGTAGTTTTGCCACTACCGTTTCGCCCCACAAGACCTATAATATGACCTTTTTTAGCTTTAAAATCAAAATTTTTAACGATAATTTGGTCATTTTTAGCTATTATAGTTGCACCAAAAAAATTTAAAATTACGTTTCCAAGCATATTAGTTTTTGGTAATGGCAAAGCGACTATTTCTGGTTGTTTGGGTGGTAGTGTATTGAATGCATCTTCATATCTCTGCATTCGCCCTTTATCTTTGACTCCACGAGCCTTTACCCCTTGCCTAACCCACTCTATTTCTCGTTTCAAATGCTGCTGTCTATGTACTTCCTGAGTCTGAGCAATATCAACTCTGATTTTTTTAGAATTCAAGTACTCACTATAATTACCTGTATGGCCATATATACAACCATCGTAAATTTCTAGCATCTGATTGCTGACTCGATCCATAAAATAGCGATCATGGGAAACTAATATCACTGTTTTACGACTTTTTTTGATATATTTTTCTAGGTTTTCTATCGCAGGAATATCGAGATGATTGGTAGGTTCATCGAGTATAAGTATATCTGGATCACTCGCTATGGCACGACAAATAGCCACAGTCTTTTTTTGACCTCCACTAAGATTTTTGGTAAAATCAGCTGGATTTTGTATCTGAAATTGAGCCATAACTTGAGATATTCGCTCATCTATTTGCCACTCTAAGTCGGTATCCAAATCAAGATAATTTAGCTCTGGATTTTCTGCTAAAAAACCACTACAAATAGCCTGATAAATTGTTAATTCACAATCTAGATCTATATCTTGTGAAAGATAACCAATCTTCATCCCTTGTAAAAAAGTTTTATCCCCAGAATCAGGACTAAACTGGCCTGCAATGAATTTAAGTAGTGTACTCTTACCGCTTCCATTTCGACCTACGATTCCTACAACTTTACCTTGAGGTATTCCAAATGAAATATCATTAAATATTACTTTTTTACCGTAATGTAGGGATAGATCGGATACTGTCAAAATGGCTTGATCTGTTGGTTGCATATAATTTGATTACAAGTCAGAAACGTGTTTTAGTCAAACAAAAAACCCTTAAGCAAGGGTAAAAATTCTAAAACTATTGCCAGAATTTATTTTAGATTGATATTTGGTTTGTTTGCAATGGGAGGCATAACAGCAGGTTTAGGTGTTGTAGCTGTATGCACACCATCAGGAGCACCGCCCCAACTAAACTCTAGACTAGCTTGTCCAAAAAATCCTTTATCAGTAAAATATCCACCTTCTATTTTGTCTATTCTATCAGGCTTAGGAACACTTGTATATTTCGTAGAATTTAACTCGGCCATTTTAGTTTTAACACTCATAGGAGTGACTACAGGAACAGCTTCATTTAATCTAGTTTTGGATCCTAATCCTCGTAATTCACGAACTGCATCAGAAACAGGTAGTTTGATTTCATCTTGCACTGCGCCTGGAGTTAATGGACTACCATCTTGTATTTTAGTTGACTCTGGAGTTGGTATTTTGTTTTCGCTCACTGGATTATAATTATCAAAATTTGGTCTTGGTGGTGCTGGAGGCTTAACAAATGGAATATTTGGTTTAATTGAGGTGCTAGGTTTATCAGGTTTTATCTCTGTAATATCTAAAACTGGAGGTATATTCAAATCTGGCTTTACCTGTGGTTTAATTTTTAAGATATCATCTAATAAGTTTGTAGGCTTAGTAGGTAAGATAATCTTAAAAGGATCTTCCAAGAAAGTTTTTGATTCCAGTGGTAGCACAACAGGTACAGAAGATTGTTTAACAATAGGCGTAATCGTCACTATTTCTTTTTTTGTAGTTGACTGATCAAGTGGTTTTTGAATAGTAGGAATTTGTAAAACAGTCTTTAGATTGGTAGGAACCTTGTCTACTACTACAACAGGCGTAACTGGAATTACTTTTGACTTAATTTCTTTAGGTGATTCGATTACTGGATTAGATATTGAAGGTGCTACAAAATGCTTATTTTTTGGAAAAACAATATTATTAGGTGTATTGGTACTAGAATTAGAAGATCTTGTATTATCTGTTGAACTAATGATTGGTAGATCATTTAGTTTTACAAATTTTATAGGAGCAGTTTGAGTATTCTTGAAAACAGGTGTTGATAATTTACTTTTGGCATATCTATAAGAATCTAACAAATTAACATTTTTACCATCTCCTACTACTTTTATATTTCGACCGCCTACCCTAATAGTCATTCCTGGCTCAACAGTACCATCCAATTCAACAGCATCAGATTCGGATTTAACTTCTATAATTTTAGATACTGCATTCTCTACTTTTACTGAATTATCTCTTTGAACAGGGTGAGAAGGCATTTTAGCAGCTATAGCAGGATTACCCAAAAATGACATGGTAGCGATACCTAGTCCTACACTAGCGGCTTTACTGCGATTAAACAAAACTTTCCAGTCAATAGATTTAGCCTTAGCAAATAGGTCTTTACCTTTTCCAACCATTGATTTAAGAGTGTTATTACCTTCTAGCTTATTTTTGCTTATTTGAGATTCTAAAATTGATATTTTTGTTTCGTGTGCTACACGTTCCGCATCACCAATAATACCCATTTTAGTACCAAAATCAAGATATTTTTGCAGGTCAGCAATTTCTTGTGTGGCTTGTTTCTGTATTTCTCCGGTAAATTTGTTTTTCATTTTTGCAATTGCATCAAGACCCTTACCGAAAAAGCCTTTTGATAAATTAGTTTGATTTGACTGGTTTTGCATATAATCTTTATTTTAATAGCTCATCAAATACCTCAACCAGCATATAAAACTAGCGATAGTAAAATGAACAAAAAGTGTATTTATATAACTATTTTATCACATAAAATAGCTTATGTCAAGTATGATCTTTAACAAAAAATAATTAAAAAAATCCCTGAAAATGTTTATGAACTGCATATAGCAAACACATAATATTTTTCAGAGAAAGAACTTATTTGACATAAATAACCACATTTTCATTTCGCTCTTGAGCTAGAATTAATGTATATAAATATTTAAGGTTATACCAGCCAATCCTAATGCATCCTTGAGATGCTTTTCCTTGCTTGATCATTTCTGGTGGAGTTTCACCTTCAGAGTGAACATCACTATGAATAGCGCTGATAGGTTCAAATCCTTTTTTAACACCAGTGACTTTATTGCCAAATTTTTTGGTAATTTGTATAGATTCAAAGAAAATAGGAAGTGAAACAACCTTATTGCTTCCCCAAGCATTCAACCTTGATATTATTTGATCTGGATTAGGATGATAAAGCTTATCAGCACCAAGTAAACAATAACCATTAGGCTTTTTGATACAAGTAGGCATATATTTTACTTTATATATACCTAAATCCAGTTTTCGATTTTGTAATCCAGTAATAGCAGGGAAAACAATTCGGTCATTTTTATTTATTATAATTACTTCACTATTGTTTTGATCAATGATAATCGTAACTTGATTTTTCTCTTGAGCAAAAACTTTAGAGTTTAGACTAGTTAATAGAAAAATTCCAACAAATGAAATAAGAATATTTTTCACAGATTTTAGGAAAAATTAAAAAGAAGTTCTATATTGAGCTTACACTAGATTTAGGTTATTGTCAAGCTTTTTAGCACATAATTATAAAGATTCATATGTAAAAAAACGACCACTTATATTAAAAATAAGTGATCGATATATACCATTATAAAGATTAGAATCTAGTTACCGTACCAGTCTTTGGAACTGGGGGTGCATAAATAGGCTCTGGTTGAACTACTGGAGCAGTAGGTGCTGGCAGTGGAACAACAACAACTGTTTCTGGAGTAAATGCTTCGCAAATCTCTGAAGTTCCAGGAGCCAATTTTTTGAAATTAACTCTCAAATTGCTTTTTTGTGCGAAAGCAATGATACTTGTGCAAAACTCAACTCTCTTTTGCAATACTGCTATTTCAAGAGCTTTATTACAATCGTCGTTAAATTTTCCAACACCGCGGTAGCTATTAGTTGTATATGCAATAGTAGCTCCAGCGGAAATTGGAGATCCGGTATTGTAACCTTGTCCAGTTGAACCGTTAACACTAGCACCAATGAACCAACCTTCAGAATCTCGAGGACCTGAGCAAATACCAGAAACTGAAAACATAGCGGGAGAAATATTACCTCCACCTACATTGAAAGAATTGGATGTGGCAACTGAGTTGCCTGCGAGGTTTGTGAAAATACCAGAGTTACTATTATTGCTAGACTGAGTTGAAGTTGAAGCTGGAACTGAAGAAGCATTGCCACCTCCACTGTTATAAATGGGAGCGGGAACACATTTTCCAGAATCACAACTTTCACCTGCAAAACTAGATTTTACATTAGCGAAAATAGTACTAGCAAAAACAATAACAGACAAAGAAATAACGTTAGCTAATTTCATGAAAATTTTCCTCTATATGAAATGGTCAAATCAAACGAAAAGATACACTTCCCTAGCAAGCTAAGGGAATAATTAATATCTATAACGAAAGATTTGTAGTAATATTATACTTCAAAAAACAGGTCTTGTCAAGTGATTTTTCCTAGAAAATAGCCAATTAAACAAAAAAAATGCCAATCATATATTCTTAAATAAATTAAGTTATATGATTGGCGAACTAACTAATGATTAGTCAACTGTGATTGTTCCGCTCATTTGAGTATAGTTCATTTTTGACTCACCTACGATATTTAACTTTGTTGCTGAAGAAGTATTTAATACTTCATCTCCAGTGACAATCTTTGATCCACCGTCGATGGTGACAGTATCCGTGAACTTGGTTTTTACAATTGAATTGCTAAAGTTTTCAGTTGTACCTGTAACTTTTTGCATTGAAGAACCGCATTCGTTACGAATGCTTACTGTGTTTCCTAAAGCAAAAGCACTAGGAGCAATAACAGCAGTTGAAACGAAAGCAATAGTGGTGACAACGATCAGTTTGAAAGATTTCATGAGAAAACTCCGAAGAAATAAAAGTGAGTAACACAAATTAGTTCGTACAAAATAAAATCAACTCAAAGATATGAATCTTTAAGAAGAGCTCTAATTGGTAACGAAGGTAACTTGATACTATTTATTATATCATAAAAAAAAGGTATTGTCAAGTCTTTCTACGCAAAAGTGTCAAAATATATCAAAATACTTTTTTATGCCTATTTTATAAGATAAATAAATATTTGAGCTGTCTAAAAGTACGATATTTTTGGAAAATATGTTAAATTTTTTTAAGATAAATGGCTTTGTTTTATAATAAAAATTTCAAACTATTACTCTCCATATTCTTCAAATATTTTTGGAAACCAGCTTTCTAAGAAAAGTGTAAATACAAGAAAAATAGCAACGACACTACAAGCTATATAGGAAATAGTCTGATTATATGTTGGATCCAGTTTCAGCCATATACCAAATTCATCAAAGACTAAACCAAGAGCAAGACCATATAAAAAATACAAAGAGCGATTAAATCTTGTCACATTGAGGAACAGCGTAGCAAAAGAAATAACAACTAATAATATAATGCCATAAGTAAAATGGTGTATGTGATAGCCTTTCACTATATTGTAGCCAAGAAATGGTATATCTACATCTTGCTCAATCAAAAAAACAATAAGTCGAGACAACAAAAGGGTCAAAATATATGTAGTAAGCGTAAATATACCTTTGCGGCGAAGTGTTTCCAAGTGAAAATTTTTGTTAAGTTTAGGTAATTGCATATTTAAGTATTTATTAATAATTCTTTTAAATAAAAATTGTCAAACAAAGCTAAAGCCCAACTGCTTCATTACGCTTAAGTCCTAGTTTGAAGTTTAGTTTGGCTAAAAAGTAAAGTACAATATACCATAGAAAACTAATCAAGCAAATATATAAACAATTTACAATGTCATACTTTCCTAAAAAAACTTGCGTGGGAAAATAAAAAGCCATAGAGCCCATTATAATACCCATAAATGCAATAATAAAATAGCTGAGTACGGATAAAATAAGATAAAACAATATATTTACCGGATCACTAAATAGCACATATTCTTTACCAACAAATACTAAAATAGCCAACGCACAAGTTTGAAACAAATTTGAATATAACTACCATCCAAAATCTCTTAAAAAGGCAACTTTAAAAAATGATAAAGGAATGAGCAAACAACTAGAGATTGCACCGCTTGTAATTGCTCCTGCAATATTCCAGTTTAGACCACTTTCCCACGCAAAAAAAGTACCAATAACATAATAAGTAAAAACGGTTTTAAAATCGATTAAATTAAACCCAGACTGAATATTGAGATACCAAATTAACATAGTTAAACCTGAAGTGAGAAGTCTTCCGACCATCCAAAAAAGAGTGGACCCACGATAAGCCGTACCCACTTTGAAATAAAATATAAAAATATACCACCATTTATAATGCTTTCCGAGTATTTTCTGCACGAAAGTTAGTTGAAATTGACTCGACTCTATCATATTTTCTTTTTTGAATTCGCTTTGCATTTTTGTGAGCAATACTTAACTTCTGACCATACTTCTTTCCATTTTTTTCTATATTGAAATGGTTTTTGGCATACGACACAGTTTTTGGTTGGTAAGTTTCGTTTGAGTCCTTTGATCCAGTTATCTGACATATAATAAAAAACTATTAGCTATTTTTCTTTTCTTCTTTATTTAATTCTTCAATAAGTGTTTTGAGATACCCGTCACGACCATTTTCTTGCATCAAGTCTTTTACAGTGCCGTCAAATACTTTTTTGCCTTTTTCGATAACAGCCAATCTACTACATAACAACGTAATATCTGGTAAATAATGACTAGTCAATAATATTGTAAGACCTTCTTCTTTGTTTAGTTTTAGCAGAAGAGATCGCATGATATTTTGGGCATCAAAGTCTAATCCAAGAGTTGGCTCATCCATAAACAAAAACTTTGGCTCATGTAGCACACTTGAAATAATCTCAAATTTCATCTTTTGACCAAGCGAGAGTTGGCGGACAGGTACATCAATTTTATCTTCTGTTTCAAATAAATCTACTAAGTAGGCAATGCGTTGTTCGATATTTTGCGGAGTCGTGTCGTACAGATAGCCGCTCAATCTCAAACTTTCTAAAGCTGATAAATTTGGATCAAGATTTTGTTTTTGACCACTAACTAGGCCGACTTGTTTTAAAAAATTAGGCTTTCGTAAATATGGATTGTAACCAAGGACTTCAAGTTCACCACTAGTTTTTTCTACCAATCCCAGACAATACTTGATAAAAGTAGTCTTTCCTACTCCATTTGGAACGACTAAGCCAAAGATAGTAACTGGCTCTACTACTAGACTAAAATCTATTAAAGCATCCACTACTTTCTTTTCTCGTTTGAAAAAACCCAGGCGTTTATGGACCGTAAAAGTCTTAGATACATTGTTTACTGTAAGTTGGTTTTGTGTCATTTTTATTGTATAAAAGAGTATTTTATAATTTTAGTCAACTTGACGAAAGTATATTTAGTAAATATCATAAGACACATATTATTTATCTTTATATGCCCAGAAAACCCTTGAAAACTAATAAACCAACTAAAGGAACCCGCTCTCAAAGGCTAGAAAAACCTAAAAAACTAGGAAAGCCAGTTAAAAAAGTGGAACGTAAATTTAAACCTAAAGATATGCGAAATGTAGCACCTGCTCTAATTGTGGCTCCTTCTTTACCGAAGGCTGCATTTATAGGGCGTTCCAACGTTGGTAAATCAAGTCTTATCAATTTTCTACTCAATCAAAATGTCGCTAAAACTTCCAAACATCCTGGTAAAACTCGTGAACATACACTATTTCGATATAGTGATAAACTAAATTTTCTCGATATGCCTGGTTATGGTTATGCAAAAGTACGTAAAGAAAGGCGCAATCAGTGGGACCAAGATTTACTCAAATTATTTTTTGAAGACTCATTATTACAACACGTATTCGTACTTATTGATATATCCATAGAACCTATGAAAATAGATCAAGATTTTGCTGATTGGCTAGTTGAGCACCAAATACCTTATAGTGTAGTATTTACAAAAACAGACAAGGCTAAACAGCAAGACAAGGCTAAAAACTTAAATGAGTGGAATGAATATCTGGAAACTTTAAGACACCCATATGAACTTGGTATTTTTCAAGTATCAGTTCACAAAAAGCAAGGTGCTGGAGAACTTAGAAATTTTATTAATCTTATTAAGTCAGCCTAAAACCATTTTATTGAGCTGATCATATTAATTATTTCACCTTCAATTTCTTCGTCAAAAGATATAACAGGTTTACTATCATCATAAATATTTATAGTTATGGAATAATCATAAACTCCAGCTGTAAATATACAGTTTACTGTTGATGCTCCATACTGATTTTGATTTACTACTAAAGCTTTATTAAACACTGAACCACTAGGCTGAGTTTTAATTTTAGTTACTAAAGGAACAAGTAATTTAATACCGTCAATAAATTTTTCATTGTAATTAGTTTTTACTTTTTCTAGATCAATTGGATTGTTACAGACTCCTAATTGATCTTTTAGACTTTGTAAAATAGTTACCGAATAGCCACCTTTTTCCAGTACAACTATATTATTTTGGGCTTTTAATTTACTACCTTTTAAAAGTCCATTATCTTTTTTTAATTGATATGTTACTTTCCAATCTGGCTGATATTTAAATTCTAACCCGTTAAATTCTTCAATTTTAAAAAGTCCTGGAAGCTTTAAATCTGAATGAAAGTTTTCATGAGGATCTGAAGGATCTGCTAAATATATATGATCGATTACAAACATAAAATCCTGCTCAAAGTTAGTCATCTTTGGATCATTTATATTGACTGAGCCACTAACCTGGTATTGTTTTTCCCCAATTAAAAAATCATATGTAAGAAAAACTTGTAAGATGCTAACCGTTTTTCCATCAACAGTTTTTTCGGATAGATTAATTTTTTTTAATAAATCTCCTTTGATCCCAGATTTACCAGTATACTCTTCAGCTTTAGAAATATTTGGATACTTTAGTTGATTCTCTAAAGTTGGCCGATTAACTGTTTTTTGGGTATTAGTAATATTGATATAAGTATCAGTTTTGTCACAGTTCCAACAATTTGCTTTGTACCCGAGGGGATAGATAGGTACTTTGATTTCACTGCTATCACACTTTGCCAAATTTATATCGCCAAAGTAAATATCTGACTCATTAGTTATTTCTGACTTTCCTTCAACTCCACTATATCCTATTTGCTGCTGGGTTGTATCTAAAGTATATGAAAATTTATCGCATTTACTTAGCTTGTATTTAGTTTGATTTAGATTATTAACTGAGAAATCAAACACTTTAGAACTATTTTGATACCTATCAACGACACTTAATTTACTTCTATTTAATCCACTTTTTAAATTGACACTCAGCTTTTTGTCTTTAAAATCTGCTTTAACGTCATTGTAATATATTGTGGTACCTATTTCTTGCTGAAGATAAATATCAATCGAATTTTGATTTATGACTTCCTGCGGAATATTTGCGATCAGCTTCAACTCTGGAGCCACCCGATCTACAAAAACTGTATAATTTTTACTGAATCCATGAATTCCAAAAATAGACTGACGCTCAATTGAAATAATATTTTGGCCTTCTGTAAAATCACTAGATTTGAATTGATATGATTTCCAGATTGCTTTTTGAGTTCCGTTGATTGATATTTTATGAGTTTTATCAAATGATATATAAGGGTTTGGAGCTTTGTTGTTGATAATGTTTGGTAAACTGACATTTTGAGATTGTAAGCCAAATACCATAAAAGCATATATCGCAAGCGTTACAGCTGCAATGCAGAGAAGCCCAACTAAAAGCCTATAAATATATTTGTTTAAAATCATGCTAGCAAATTATATCATATAAACCTATTTAAAGCAAAAGTGACTATTTACAAAAAAAATAATTTATAATTTATTAAAGTTATGTATAACTACAACGAATATGAAAAATTTTGGAATAATCCAATTTCTGACTACAAACGGCTACTTGAACCTTATTTAAGATCAATATTTCAGTCTTATAAAAACAGTCAAATACTAGAAGTAGGTTTTGGCTCTGCTCACTTACCTCATATTCTCAAAGATATTTCGTTTACTGGAAATTATCTAGGCCTTGACATTGACCCTCGAGCTACTGAGATTGCACAAAAAACGTATTCACTGCAGAATTTTACATTTGAAACTTTTATTAAATACGAGACAGTAATAATCAAGTCATGGGATTTAGCGATATTTTGCTTATCTATCTGCGAAATGTCTGACGACATAATCATTAACTATTTGCAAAACATCAATGCTAAAAAAATACTAATTATAAATCCTTCTACAATTACAAACTATTTTGATTCAAAGATAACCAAATCTTTTGTTAATAAAATATACTCAAGACTTGGCGGCCAACCAAAATGGAAACTAAAAGCTAATATTCCAAACTTGACTGAGCAAAAACGCTTTTATTATATTAACAATAATAAAAAGATACAGGCTAGCATATATTATAGAAGTACGGGAGATTTACTAAATTTAATTAGTCAAACTAGTTATATATTTGAGAATTATAAAGATTTGGAATACAACCAAAATACAATAAAAACAGCACCAGTATCCAAATTTGAAGTTTTATTATTTAGATCAAACAAAATTTGACAAAAAAATAAGGTTCGTAGATATTAATCATTAATCATCATATTTACATGTTTTTTAACTTCGAGCGTTTTTATATTACTTCACTTGGAATCGTATTTGGAGCATTTCCATTTTTACTTTTAGGTGTAGTTGTCGCCACAGCTATCCAGCTTTATGGCAAAAAAGAATGGTTTGCGTTACTGACCAGGAGTCATCCAATACTTTCTCACCTATATATAGCTCTTTTTGGTCTTTTTATACCTGTCTGTGAGTGCGGTAATATCCCCATTATTAAAAAACTTATGATTAGAGGATTCAGTCTTTCTCATGCAGTCACCTATCTTCTTGCCGCTCCGATAGTCAATCCAGTCACTATATTTACTACCTATCAAGTATTCTCTGATTATCCTGGACTAGTAGCTTTTAGAATCGTCGGTGGCTTGATTTTGTCAATTATTATTGGTATGAGTTTTATCGCTATCGGTAATCCTCGCCAATTTTTGGTTCCTTCTCTTAAACGCGAAATAGAGCTAGACGAAGAATCAAATAATTCGCATAGTGGTCACGGTCATAATCATAAAAATAAAATCGAGGAATTTAGTTCTCATTTTATAGTAGAGCTTGTAGAGACATTTAAATATTTGTTTGTTGGTTCCATCATAGCGGCATTTGTACAGACTGCAGTGCCAAGAGAATTTTTTGTACAAATTGGGTCAAATCCGCTTTTATCTCTACTTGTCATGATTTTATTTGCCTTTGTCATTGCGGTATGTTCAAATGTAGATGCCTTTATTGCATTATCTTTTTCAAATGTTTTTAGTAATGCTTCGCTACTCGGATTTTTGGTGTTTGGACCGATGATGGATATTAAAACTGTCAGCATGCTTCGTAGTATATTTACAAATAAGTTTATAGCCATGTTGACTGCGATGATATTTACTGGTACTATCGTGCTTGTATATTGTTATTATCTTGTAAATTTAATTGGTATTGTATGATTTTAATAAGTAAAAAACTATGGTATGGAATAAGTGCGTTATTGATAAGTGCTATCACTTTGTATCTCTATTATATAAATAAAATAGGTTATTTCATCAACTCAAATTACTATTGGTATCTTCTTGTCAGTGTCATCACTATTTTTATATTTACTGTCATATATTTTTGGTATTTGATAAAAAATGGTCATAAGCCAAAACCTGCAAGGTATTCACAATATATATTTGGATCCCTTTTATTCTGTATATTCGTGAGTTTGTTTATAGTTCCCATAAAACCACTCGGAGCTGAAAGTGCAAACTATGCAAAGCGTGGTAATAGCAAAAAAGCTGCTCAAAAGGTTCAATATATTGCTAAAAGTCCAGAATCTATAAGCAGTCTTAGTCTAATTGATTGGTATAGTCTGGCTACTCTATCACCAAATCCAAATCAGTATAATGGACAAAAAGCAATCATCAAAGGGTTTGTATCTGAAGTCAGAGACGGCGGATTTGATCTAAGCCAGTACCAAGTCAGTTGCTGTGTTGTAGATGCCTCACTATATACTATTCCAGTAAAAACTACACAAAAGATACCTGCCAAAGATACTTGGCTCAATGTTGAAGGTCAGTTTGAAATTATAGGTCAAAAACCTAATATAAAATATCAATTAAACTTTATTAAATCAGAAGTAATTGCCACTCCTGATGATCCTTATAAAAGCAAATAAATTTTAAATCTTATTATGGATAGCAAACCAAATCGCAATATTATTAATATATTTTTATTTCCAGTGATGATAGCTGTGGTAATACTGAGTATGGTTGGAATTTACTTTTTATCTAATTACTATGTTTCACCATTTCAAAAGATCTATTTTGACGAATCTGTGAGTAAGGTGCAAAATGGTGGAGCAAGAAACTCGTATTTAGAATTAGTTTTAAGGCCCGAATTGAGATTTGACTCAAATAATTTGATTAGCAAGATCAATGTAGAGCCAAAAGTAAAATTTAATGCGAATTTTAAAGATAGCTCACTCATCATAGACTTTGCACAAAAACTTCTACCTGACACTGAATATTCACTGAGCTTTGAAAAAGGAATCGGGCTACCAACACTAGATACATTTAAGTACAAATTTACTACACAAAAGTCAACTTTGACCTATTTACAAGAAAAAAACACCTCTGAATCACTAATAGCAAGAAAAGTAGTAGGTCAAGAAGCCAAGACTCTTGTTAAAAAGCCATTTATAATAAACTATTCTTTGACTCCAGAATATATTATTTATGCATTTCGTACTGATGCAGAGTATACTACACCAGTACAAATTAGTATTTACTCAATACAAACACAAGAAACAAAAATCTTATCAGGTAAATATGACCAATTTTTTGAGATAATTTCTGATGAACAAAGCAACCAAGCTATAATTAAAAGTAATCTCGGCACGGAATCAGGAAAAGACAATTCGGTATACTCTTTAATAGATTTAGCGACATTAAATACCAAACCTATAAAAGGTGTTGAGGGTGATTATAGTACTTTTTTGTCTTTTGTTTCCCCACAATTTGTAGTTTATAATTCTGTAACTTTTTCAAGTAATACCAGCTTGCTTGATCTAAATAATTCAAAAGGGACTTTCATTGGTAAATTTCGAAAGGTAGTTGGTGTTGACACTGATTCAAGTAATATTTGTTTAAATTCTTTTGAATCATCTGATAAAGTTTTTATATACGGGTCAGATGGTGGTATAACAGAAATCAAACTTCCCGAACAAGAGACTGATGAAATAGTATCAAATAATACATGTGATAAGATTGCATATAAGACATTGCCAGAAAACGGAAGTTCAGGATTTGTAGTTCACATTTATGATACATCTAATAAACAATCTAAAGTCATGGCTACAGTGACATCTGTTCCAGCTGGTGAATTTGTAATCGATAAGTCTGGTAAATATATTGGATACAGTATTACGATTGGAAGTGGCATAACGGCTTTCAATACTTTTATCCTGCATGACGAAAATTCATTTATGAGTAAAAAACCACTTGATCTCATTAAAAATGCATCTAACGTATATATCTATTAGCATTTACTTCATTTTATGCATAAAATTGAATATCTTTCGGTTTTGATTCTCTACTTTTTTAGTCTCCATACTTTTTGTAAGATCGCTTTCTGGAATCAACCTCACAGGAAGAATTTCTCTAGCCTCTGCGTTAAATAATCGAGCATTTTTCCTCAATTCAATTAATTTTAGAGCAACAGTGTCTTCGTGCGTGTAACCTTTTTCGATTCCGTCTACAAACTCTTGCTTGAGTCGTCTAGTTTCTATAAATTTTCCTAAATATGAATGGAAACCTTGAATTTTCGATGTATCAATAACACTACTAGATATACTAAATCGAAGAATACGCGAGCTTGATTTGTACTCACTTAGTGTCTCATCTAACATATTGTAAAGTAGTGCTTGTGGAATTCTCGTATTCATGGCGATATGGTCTATAGTCATAGTAGTATGTCCGTTATCAAGATAATTTATACCAATTTGCCTTATACCTATCAAAGAGCTATCCATAATTTCTGAAGGGATAAAAGAATCTAGTCCAGTTGTGATACCGTTATGACCCTCTTGTACTTTTGCATGATTGAAGGCATTTTTAAGCTCAAAAGCTAGCTTATCATTTATGATTATTCCACCTTGTATATGCTGGAAATAATACGTTTTAACTACACCATTAATATTTATAGTGCATGAGAGTATACCCAAAGTGAGATCCTCTTTGATTACAGGTGAGTTTGACTGTAGGTTATTTATAAAAGGCATATTTTTCCAAATATGTTAATGTAATATGCTAAACAAATTAGCACACTTTTTTGTATATGTCAATAGCTATGGATACCATGTATATAGTACAGATGTAATTATTTAGAACACTGTTATTGCTTATTTGATTGACAATTTTAATATATCGGGTCATGAAATGTATTATTTATAAATCAATCAATAATATTATGTCTAAAACAGCACCAAAATCACCAAATCAAGTCAAAAATAATGCTAAATCAGCTTTGAAACAAACTGCAACACCTGCAAAACCTATGATGAAGCCAAATTTCAATGCACCAAGGCCAATGAATTCCAATATGTCACGACCAAAACCAATGGTAATGAGAAGAAATTCACCTAGCAATTAAGCTTCTAAAATTTATAATATTGTGTCAAATTTAATTAATTATTACAAGTACTTGTCTATATCCGAATAAATTAAAATTATTATAAAATAGAGCAAAATACGAATAACCGCGTCTATTATTTGTAATATTAAAAATATTGTGGTACAATACAATGTATATGAAAAATATTAATAACAAATACTCAACTCACTTTACCCAAGAAAACGATAATACAAAAGTACAGTTTTTTAAAGGTGAAAAAAATAATGAAAAACCATTAAGTGATAAATTAGACTTAGATTTTGTAACGTCAGTGGAGCATGAGCTTTATCATAGCTATTGGGGTGCTAAACTAGCTGATCTTGGATTGGATGACTTTCCAACAAATAGTGTAGCTTTTGAAGGCATACTCGGTAATATACCTAATAACGTTGATAAAATTAAAATGGTTGAGCCAGAAATTAACCAAAATATTAGTTTAGATCCAATGCAAAGATTTGAAGATATTACAAATGATTACGAAGTTCTTGTAGGTTTATTAAAAAAGCGTCTGTTAAATCTTGATCCAAAACTTAAAAAAGATCTTGATATATTATCAAAATTCAGAGGTAAATTCATTTCTCCCCGACTGTTAAAATATATAAAATCGATAACAAATACTTTTGATAGTAACTACAGTCAAGAAATAAAAAATGAAGTGAAGCCAATTATAGAAAAAATAAATACTTTAGGACGAGAATTAAATGAATTAAATGATAAGCATCAATTTATAAACTTTTAAAGTTGACAACTAAGATATGTTGAGTACATATTTCATAATATGATTATCGTATATGGCATCGTTAACTGCACCACTGTTCAAAAAGCTTGTAAATGGCTAGAGTCAAATAATATCGAGTATATTTTTCACGACTACAAAAAGTTAGGAATCGATAGTAGGCATCTAAAATCATGGTGTAAAGTATTTGGTTGGGAGCAAATCTTAAACCGAAGCGGAATGATGTGGCGAAAAGCCTCAGAAACCACTAAACAAAAAGTATTAGATGAGACATCCGCAATTGATTTCATGATACAAGTCCCAAACTCTATCAAACGACCTCTAATAGAAGCAAATGGTAAACTACTACGCGGATTTGAAATAGCAGAGTATGAAAAGATATTTCTGTAGTAATTTCTTGGTTAGTTAAATATTTTTGTTAACTTATTCTTCCAATCCACCTAACTTACAAACTGAAACTCAAGTTTTTTTCCGTCAAAGTCATCTTATATTAGCTTATCGCAATCTTTTTTTATGCCAATCGTATTATTACTCTTAAAATGGAGTGTATTTGGCAATGGAGTGACTAGTGTAAGTCCGCTTGCCTTCATTTAAACAAAATTAAACCCTCTTTAAGTGCAGAATTCGTCCCTAAATGGAATTTGAGTTAAAAATAAATATTTAAACTATTCTCTGTCAAGACCCTGTTCTGGACAATTTGCTTAATATGTAAACAATCACTAGTCTATTGGTAAAATTTGCCCAAACTAAAAATCCAAAGTATGCTTAGCTTAATCAATTATTACTTAATATAAGGTAATCCAATCCCCAAAAAACAAAAATATATGACCAAAATAAAACTGCTACAAATCTTTGGTATTCTCATTATTCTTTTTTCTACATTATCTATACCGTCTACTCAGGTACATGCAGGAACAGGTATTATCCCAGTGACTATCAACCAAGCTA
This sequence comes from candidate division SR1 bacterium, assembly GCA_014377045.1. GTDB lineage: Bacteria > Patescibacteriota > JACMRA01 > JACMRA01 > JACMRA01 > JACMQI01. Next base: position 1,308 of record JACMQI010000018.1, on the reverse strand, counting down.
CAACTCAAATAGATCCTACGACTAGTAACCCAGTTAAGTTTACAGTAGTATTTGACCAACCAATTAATGTTAGTACTTTTAATGCAAACGATATAAGTTTGACTGGTTCTGCTCTAGGTTTAAGTGTTGCCTCAATCACTCAAGTAGCGCCCAGTGATGGAACTACTTTTGAAATATTGGTTAATGCCACTAGTAATGGTACAGTGATAGCCAATATACTTGAAAAGGATATTAGTGTAATTTTTGGTAATAGTGGAAGTGGAGTCAATGACCTAATGATGGACAACAAAAATAATATTTATACTGCTGATTATAATGCTGGAACAATTACAAAAATTGATCCTTTTGGCATATCAACTGTTTTTGCAAACATTGGAGGAAATCTTCAATATATGGCACTTGATAGTTTAGGTAATATATATGTTACTGCAGCTGGTTATTCCAATATAATTAAAGTGACCCCTACTGGAATTGTAAGCAATTTTGCGGCTGTTAGTGCAAATCCAATTGGAATAATAACTGACTCTATAGATAACGTTTATGTAACTAACTTTATTGATAGTACAGTGAGCAAAATTACACCTACTGGAATTGTAACGACATTTGCAAGTACTGGACTTAACCCAGTTTCAATTACTATTGATTCGTTAAATAATTTGTATACAGCTAACTATGGTGATAATACAGTGAATAAAATTACACCTACTGGTATATCAACAGTAATGGGAACAAGTACTAGTACAGGACTCAATGATATTGCTGTGGATAATGCAGGAAATGTCTATCTACCAAACTTTAATTCCAATAACGTAACTAAAATTACACCCGCTGGAGTTGCTACTACTTTTGCATCTACTGGATTAAATCCGTATGCAATTGCAATCGACAATCAAGGTAACCTATTTACTGGAAATACTGGTGACCAGACAGTAAGTAAGATTACACCGGCTGGCGTCTCAAATATAATTGGAAATACCCCTCCAACTTCATTTGTTTATGCTCTTATTACAGACAAAAATGGCAATCTGTTTACAGCTAATGATAATATCGGAACTAATGATAATGTGAGCATATTTAGCTACTACAATGATGGGATAAGTACTAGCTCTGGAAACACAAACAAAATGGCTACTTTTACTGATAATGTAGTGAGTTTTATTGGCAATCCAAACAACCCACCAATTGCCAACAGTGATTACAATATCCATGTATCTCAAAACTCAACAGTAGCTGATATTAATAATGCTATAGATGTTCTAGTCAATGATACCGATATTGATGGACATTATCAAATCTCAATTTCAAGAT
>JACMQI010000017.1 GCA_014377045.1 candidate division SR1 bacterium | reverse complement strand
TAATAAGATGTGATAAATATGACAGAATGGATAATATTACTAATGGTATTGCTATACAAGTTAATTATACATTCATGTCATCAACATTCAAGCAAGTGAGATAAGTGTCAAAGGCAGTTATCGTATGAAAATGTTGTATGAAAAATAATATATGAGCGCGTGCTAACTATTGATGGTGCGAGCGTAAGTACGACGTAATGTACGATAAAGCGTCATAACACCTTAACCTTAAAGTTTCTATCATACTCTCAACTTTCAAATGTCCTTTTAATAGCTAGTTTAATACTGCGTCAGAGTAATCGTCAAAATAAATTCCTAGTTAATCAGTAGTAAAACATTTATTTGCTTTGAAAAGATGAAAATTATTATGAAGCTACGCACAGCTTCACTGTTTTTTTTTCAAAAAAAATTTAAAAAGAATCACATTGAATTCTTTACATATGGAAGTATATTAAGAAATAATTGATATCGACCATGGTGAATTGAGGTTATTCTATATTTTTGAATAAAAGTCAGATAATTTCGCGTTTGATATGGCGGTCAACCTACTAAAATATTGGAATGTGCGTTTGCCATGTTATTTGTTAAAAACCGACACGTGACGTTACTTTGATACATTATTAGTATGATTGTGGTATATGATAATGACGTATATATTGCTTACTTTTGAATTATTGATACGTACTAGTGGAACCCCCTCCCCCACCTAATAGTTAGGGCTTCCCGTGCTTTTTAGTTGGTTTTGCATCCCTCGATATTTTCTTATCCCCACATAAATTTTAGTTATAGAATTGAATTATTGCTCTTGCTTTGTCAAAGTACCTAAAGGGGACTATAAAAAGAAGTTGTAGCCCCTCGGAGATAATTGAAAGGATTGAAAATAAAAATAGGAAAAAAAATAAGCGAATTCACTGCTTATTTACTCTAGCTAATGAATTTGCTGAATATTCTTGTGCACCAGAGCTTAATATAAGCTCTGTTGGACGCTTAAGTAAAAAGAATCAAGGAGTTCTTAAGTCTTTGGAAACAATGACAAAGGATAAGAACTAAATCTCTTTAAAAACAATTGACGCACAAGATATCACCAAACGAAAGGGTGTTATTTTTATAAAGGTTTGATTTGGTTTACGTTAAGTAGATATGACATCAATCGACAAATGATTACATATAAATGCTGCTAATGATGGAATGAAATACATTTATGAAAGTTGAAGACAAGATGCTCATATATAGTCTTGGATTATCATACATACGATAAAGAGAGATAGGTAGATAAGTAGTTATGTCACAAGCAAGTAAATAGACTGTTAGTGCTTGTGTGTGTGAAACCGTTTATACGTAAGTACTAAACGCATACTGTACAAGTGACGTACGTTCGCACGATAATATCGCATATAATTAAGTCGCATACGTATATATGCACTGTGCTACTGCGTTTTATTTTTGAAAAAATACACGCATGACCTCCACAAACGGATACCTACAAACAAAAAAACTAAATTACTCAAGAAAAAACTAAACTTCTCACGAAAACACTAAATTACTCGCGAAAAAATAAATTACTCACGAAAAAATTTAATTTCTCACGGCCGAGAAAACTGCAGGAGGAGGAGCAGGCAGATGTTAAATATGATTGCGATCATTAGCTGTAAAAAAGCTAGTTCAAAATGATTGTGATAAAGTTGGTTTAAAGTTTGTATGAAATCAACTGTAGTGAAAGAAAGGTTTTTTAAAAAACAAGTTCCAAAGATTGATTATTCAGCGATGAGGACCAATTGTAAGATTCAAAGTAGGTGAGGAGGTGGATAAACAAAGGAGATTGGTTTGATCCGACAAATAGTGAGTGGTTGCTTCTGGTTGGTAAAAGGAGGGAGACAAGATTATTGCTTTTCGATCATAAGAGTGCTGTGGTTCTTAAAAAGTGTCATGGGAGATAGTGCAGGTTGATCATCC
>JACMQI010000016.1 GCA_014377045.1 candidate division SR1 bacterium | reverse complement strand
ATAAAAACTTGAATTATCATTATTGAGTTCTTTTATTATTGCCATAAATACAGGAAAATTTTCGATTGTTTGAATTTAGTTTTATTGTACTGAAGTTTTTTATTCTTTGCAAGTTTTATATAGAACGTGATTTTGAAATAACGGATTAATCCCTAATATTTAGTATAAACTATACCTTAGATTCTCTAACAGTATTTTTTTCTTATTAAGTTTTTATGCCAATCTACAAATAGCCTCCAAACACTTTTTTCCATAAAAACTTTTATTATCTGTCTTTTACTTTTTTTAATGCATCTAAATTAGAGATACCTAACCATTTAAGGATTTTATGTATCTTTCTATCAAGTTTTATACTTTAAATATGCTTGTTCTGTGTTTGGCATACTATCAAAACATTATACCCTATTAAGGACTATTTAATGAATATTATCTAGATTGTTCGACTCTAAAATACAATTGAACCAACTAATAACTCTTCAATCCTATCACTTGTTTGAAATCCTCATAGGATCGGTCAAATGTCGCTGTTTTACTAGTATCAAGAGCTTTCTGTCTGTATTTTGTATATTTATCTGGATAGTTGTAAAATACATCTATCATAGTATTTAATGCAACTACCATATTATTATAATTGGGCTTACAAACAATGCCCCCACCAAATGCTGTACTATCTCGCAGTCCGTCTACATCATAGCTTATCGCAGGTGTTCCCATACTATTTGCTTCTGTGACTATAAGACCCCACCCTTCTTTGATACTAGTGCTACAGATAACACTTGCTTTTTGCATGAGTTCGAGCTTTTGCTCCTGACTAGTGCGTCCCCAAAATATGACATTTTTGATAAAGCCATTTTCTTCTGCAAATTTATGGAGTTTGGTTTGATCCCCTCCTCCACTAATCCACAATTTTGCCTCTGGATGATCTTTTACAAATAATCCAAATGCTTTAAAAACCTCTACAGGCCGTTTCATCTGGCGCAGTGAAGAGTGAAAGAGTATAGTAAAATCTGCTTCTTTTAGTAAAGAATCACTTAGACTGGTAAGTGGTTCATTGTCTATACCTTCACTAATGATATAAATATCATCTGGATTATATCCAAAACGAGCAATATCATTTTTACTACTCTGTGAAACGGTGATTAATTTTGCACCAAATCTACTCTGTAACCAAGTATAGATAGGCTCGATCAAATATCCGATGGTACTAAGAGGCTGAATCATCTCATAAAACCAAATTTCGCGGGCAAGCATATGGTAAAATAAATAAAAATCCTCCTTGCCTCTATATAAACCTAAAAGATAAGGTATGGTATTGACTTCTTCAATTACTATGTCAAAATTATTTTTAAGATGCTTTTTGTAGTATGCTGCAGCTGCAAAATAGTGACCAAACTTACTTGTTCCTGTTCTTATAATTTTAATTCCATCTATGATATCGTTTTCTGAACTACCCGCATACTGAGCTGTCAAAAGTGTTACTTGATAACCATCTAATACCAACTTTTTGAGAAGCTCATGAGTGACTACTTCTGCTCCACCTGCTTTTGGATGCCGGATATCTTTCCAGTTAAAAACAAGTATACTTT